>NZ_JBWKEZ010000001.1:258127-300152 GCF_056434525.1 Streptomyces sp. NPDC044002 | reverse complement strand
GGCGGAAACCTGCCTGGGTTTCCGGGCTCGGCGGTTCCCCTTGGTCCCAAAGGGTTTGAGAGGGCGGGGTCCCTGGGGACACGGGGGGGGGGGAGGGGGCCACCGGCACGGGCCGAGGGGCTACGCGGCGTCGTCCACGCCCTCTTCGCGGCGGATCATCCGCCACGCGGCGCGGCGGGCACTGCGGTCAAGGCTGGACTTGAAGTTCCGGTCGGCGCCGAAGTACTGGCGGCCGAGTCCGGCGATGGAGTCGACGTGGTCGGCCATCTTGTCCGCGAAGACCTTGTCGAAGACCTTGCCGAAGTTGTCCTCGTCGTTGACGACAGCCGCAGCCCGGACCTTCGCGTCGGCCTTGGCCTCCTCGAAGGGCCGGATGACGTCCTGCTCGGTGAACTCCGTACCGAACTTGGCGTTGAACTTCTCGATCAGCTCCGACAGAAGCGACTTCTCGGCCTCCTTGGCACCGCCCGGCCCCTCACCGAAGCCCGGCATCGTCGCAGACCCTTCCGGGCTGAGGGAGACGTCGTGCTCGCCGGTCTTCTGCACGCGCAGGTGGCTGAGGTCCACATCGCCGATGTCCACGCCCCCGTCCGTACGCCCGCGCAGCCGGGTGAGGAGGTAACGGCCGTAGAGGTGAAGCCGTTCCAGGTCGGGGTCGTGGTAGGGCACGATCTGGGCGAGGAAGCCGTACTTGCGTACATAGTCGTGGAGGTCGGCGCGGAAGTCCTCGGCCGTCTTGGCCTCGTCCTCATCCTCGTCGTTGTCGCGCAGGGCCTCGTAGCGGGTGACTGCCGGAGACAGCCGCCGGTAGAGCTCGGCGTGCAGCTTCTCCCACTTGGCCTGCGAGCCGGCGGCCTTCTCCTTCGCCTCGAAGTAGGCGGAGGCGAACTCGTCCATCTCCGCTTCGGAGATGATCGGCGCGGACATGACCCGGCTCTGGGCGGTGTAGAGCAGGTTGGGGTCCGAGGGGAGGGTGTTCGCCTCCTCGAAGTACGGGCGGAACGCCTCCTTGATGTCCTCGGCCTCGTTGGTGAAGTCCAGGACGGCAAGGTCGGCCTGCGCCTTGCGTTCGGCGGTGCGGTTCAGACGGGAGAGGGTCTGGACGGCCGCGATGCCGGTCAGCGTCTTGTTGACGTACATGGTCGTCAACAGGGGCTGGTCGAAGCCGGTCTGGTACTTCTCGGCAACGACCAGGATCCGGTACTCCTGCTGCCCCTTCGCCCCGGCCTTGACCGCCTTGTCGTCGGCGCGCGTGTAGCCGAAAGCCTTGGGCAGGGCGGTTTCGGAGAGGCCCCCGTTCTCTTTCGGCTCGGTGGTCTCCTCGCCGTCGATGGTGAGGGAGCCCGAGAAGGCGACCAGCACGCCCAGGTCCGGGTACCTGGTGTGGTAGTCGCGGTCCTTGATGTAGCTCTTGATGGCACGGGCCATCTGGACGGCGGAGTGCCGGGAGGCGGTCACGACCATGGACTTGGCACGCCCGCCGAGCCGACCCCGGGTGTGGGCGACGAAGTGCTCGACGATCACCTGTGCGTGCTGGGAGACGGTCGAGTCATGGGTGAGCACATACCGGGCGAGGAGCGAGTTCGCCTTGGCGGGGTCGACCTCGCGCTCGTCGTGGTTCTGGTTCACCAGCTTCCAGTACGTGTTGTACGTGACGTAGTTGCGCAGCGGGTCGAGAATGAACCCTTCCTCGATGGCCTGGCGCATGGAGTACGTGTGGAAGGGACGGTAGGCGGCCTTGCCGTTCACCTGGTCCGGGGTACCGAAGAGCTCGAGGGTCTTGGACTTGGGGGTGGCGGTGAAGGCGAAGTAGGAGAGGTTGGCGGCCCGGGAGCGCTCGAGGGCCTTCTTCTTGAGCTTGTCGGTGACGGTGACGCTGGTCGCGCCGGCCTCGTCGGAGTCGGAGTCGAGGCCGAGTTCGCGGAGAGCGGCGCGGACGGAAGTCGCAGCGTCGCCGGACTGGGAGGAGTGAGCCTCGTCGATGACGATCGCGAAGGTGGTGCCCTTGATCTCGGTCGGGTTGCGCTGGAGGTAGTCGAGCAGAGCGGGGAACGAATGCAGGGTGACGGTGACGATCTTGCCGGTGTCACGGGAGAGGGCGCGGGCGAGCTGCTCGCTCTTGGCGCCGTGCTTCTCGTCGATCTTGACGACCAGGCCGTCGGTCTGGGAGAAGCTGCCGACCGTCTCGCGGAGCTGGGCGTCCAGATTCCGGCGGTCGGTGATGACGATGACCTTGTCGAAGACGGGTGCCCCGGGCTTGATGAAGCCGGCGGACAGGGCCTCGGTGTCCAGCGTGCGGGGGTCGTTGTCCGCGTGCAGGTCGGAGAGGCGGTGGACGAGCCAGCCGATGGTGTTGGACTTGCCGGACCCGGCCGAGGCCATGATCAGGTAGTTCTGACCGGCGCCGTGGGTGGCGGCGTGGGCGGTCAGCTTCTTGACCACGTCCCACTGGTGGTAGCGCGGGAAGATCGTGGTGCGGGTGGTGCCGCCGCCGGGGGTCTTGGACTTCTGCTGGTGGACGAAGCGCTGGAGGAGGTCCAGCCAGTTGTCCCGCTCCCAGACCTGCTCCCAGAGGTAGGAGGTCGCGTACTGACCGAAGGCCGTGGGGACCGGGTTGCCGGCGCCGCCGGGGCGTCCGGGGCCTTCGGATCCTGCGTTGAAGGGGAGGAAGCGGGTGTTCTTGCCCTTGAGCGCGGTCGCGACGAAGACCAGGTCGGGGTCCACGGCGAAGTTCGCCATGACCCGACGGGTGAAGATCAGCTCGGTGGGGTCGCGGTCGGTCCGGTACTGCTTCTTGGCCTGCTCGACGCCCTGACCGGTGAGCGGGTTCTTGAGCTCGGCGGTAGCGACGGGGATGCCGTTGAGGAACAGGGTCAGGTCGAGCCGGTTGTTCCAGTCGAGCTGCTTCGTGGCGTACGGCAGCTCGCGGACGACGCTGAGGCGGTTGGCGCGGTAGCCGTCGAGGACGGAGTCGTCGGCGACCAGGTTTGGCTTGAAGTAGGCCACCCGGAGGAGTACGCCGCGGTCCTTGACGCCGTTGCGGAGGACGTGGAGCAGACCATCATTGGCGATGGCCTGGTCGAGGCGGCGGGCGAACCCGCGCTGGGCTTCGTTGGCGTCGCCGTAGATGGTGCGGAGCTCATGCCACTCCTCGGCCTGGGTATCGCCGAGGAACTCGAAGAGTTCCTGGGTGTCCAGGCCGAGGTCGGGCTGATAGCCGGCGGGGCTGACCTCGCACCAGCCCCGCTCGATCATCGCGGCCACTATCGCTTCGCCGAACGCGGACTCACTGTGGACGGGGCCGGGGCTCATGCGGTGATTCCCTCCGTGACGTTGCCCCCGCTGGCGGTGGGAACGTCAAACTGGCCGGTTACGGCGGCGGTGATCAGGGCTTGTCGCCGTTCGGCGAGGAGGCCGAGTTGATGTGCGAGGAGACGCTTCGCAGATTGAGAACTGTCGATCATGGTTTGCGCCTCGGTTGCCAGGGCGCGCTGGGTAGCCACACTCGGGAGCGGGATCGGGAAACTCATGATCTTGCTGCTGTTCGTAGAGGCCAAGTTCGTCGTCTTCGATCCGGTGCTCTCGAAATAGCACCGCCCATGCAACGTGCTCGTCATCAATGCCAAGTAGTCGCCATCAAGACGGTCTGTTTCCGGGCGCAGCGCAAAAACATGATTCTGGTGAAGGCATCCCGACAGCTCCCCCCGCCACACGGCCCCCCTCCCGAGCTTGTCCAAGTCGCCACCTTCGGTCATGAGAACGTCTCCGGGACGGAGGGACGTTCGATGCGCGATCTCGCGAGGGACCGTGATTTCAACGACGGAATCAAGGTCGACATGGCCAGCCTGCACGTTAGCGACTCGAAGGTAGGGGCGGGTCACTACATCACCCGAGAGATCGCGCTTACTGTCGACCGTCAGCCCGTTCTGGAGTCGGCAGACGTACCCGAGCCGCACGAGCGGCCTATCACCTGGCATCGCGGGCAGCCAGGGCCAAGGGCCACAAGACTGTCGAGGCCCCAGGATGCCAGGTACCAAGATCTCGGAAACCGATGCATAGACACGCTCTTCCAGCCGAAGCAGCTGGAGACGTCGAAGATCTATCAGCCGGTCGATGCGGGCGGTCTCACTGTCAAGGAAGTCGGCGATACGGCCCTGCTCAGACAGCGGCGGAAGGGGAACACGCAGGGCTCGAAAGTCATCACGTGACAAATACTGCTGAATCGCTCCAGTCGCCAGCGCCTGCATGCTGTCCTGCATTGCATGCATCAGATAGAAGAGGAATCGAGACTCGACTTCGGGGCCAGGCGAAAGACCGATGAAAGTCTGATTTGAAACCAACGGCTCTCGCACAATCGCCGTTGCACCCATGGAGCAGCTACAGCTGCAAAGAACCGTACCTGGACGGAGCACTCGGAGATTCATACTTGCCACTTGTGCAGCCGTCACCCCCTGGCCCGACTTGGAGGCTCGAATCTCCTGACCATCGAAATCTTCGATGCGCACCCACGGGATCGGCCCGTTCAATGGATGCGGCTTGTCACGTTGAGGTACGTGCGTTTCAACGAGAAACCCCAGTCGGGCAACGCGCCAGCCGGCCGGAAACGAGGAGAGATTCATTCCGTCACCTCGCCCAGCAGCGCCTGAATCTCCGCCTCCAGAGCCTTCAGCTCTGCGTCGATCTCCGCCAGCGGCCTCGGCGGTTCGTACACGTAGAAGTGCCGCGTGAGCGGGATCTCGTAGCCGATCTTCGTCTTCGTGTGGTCGATCCACGCGTCCGGGACGTGCGGGTGGACCTCTCTCTTGAGGTGCTCCTCGACGTCCTCGCCCAGCGGGACGTTCTCGTAGTCCCGCAACTCCGTGTCCGGCTCCGGCTCACCCTTGATCATCTGCACCTCGCCTTCGGGGTCGCGGACGCCCACGGCTTCTCGTACTGACTTCACGAAGGGCGCACCCCCAGGCCACAGCAGCCCAGCGGCTACTACCGCGTCCTTCAGCGCCAGGAACGCGTCCGACTTTGTCGTCCACGAGGCGCCGAGCAGCGGCCGGAGCGCCTCCACGAACCTCTCCGGCTGCGGGAGTCGGTGAACTGGCTTAGCCGCCACCAGAGCAGCCAACGTGTCCTCGGTAACCTCGAAGCGGAGTTTCAGCGGGCGCTCGACGGTGATGCGCTGGTAGCCGAAGGCCGTGTTGTCGAAGACCTTGACCTTGGCGTGGAGTTCGTGATTCGGGTCGGCCGCGGCCTGGACAGCCTCCGCGTACAGGCGCGTCACGTCCGCGATGTGCTGCTTGCCCAGCTCCTTGCGCTTGTCGCCGAGCGACTTGCGCATCTTCTGGAACTGGTCACGCGCGTCCAGCAGGACGACCTTGCCCTTGTGGTCCGGGGACTTGCGGTTGGTGAGGATCCAGAAGTACGTGGAAATACCGGTGTTGTAGAAGAGCTGGTCCGGGAGGGCGACGACCGCCTCCAGCCAGTCGTTCTCCAGGATCCACCGGCGGATCTCGGACTCTCCGGAGCCGGCCGCGCCGGTGGAGAGCGGGGAGCCATTGAAGACGATGGCGATGCGGGAGCCGCCACCGCCCTTCGCGTCCACCGGCTTCATCATCGAGATCATGTGCTGGAGGAAGAGAAGCGAGCCATCGTTGATACGTGGCAGGCCAGCGGCGAAGCGGCCAGCCTCGCCCATGTGCTTGTGCTCGTACTCGACCTCGTCCTTGACCTTCTTCCACTCCACGCCGAAGGGCGGGTTGGCCAGGAGGTAGTCGAACTTCTCCCGCCGGTGTGCGGGGTCGCTGAAGGAGTTACCGAAGGCGATGTGCTCAGGGTCCTGGCCCTTGATCATCAGGTCGGACCGGCAGATGGCCCAGGACTCGGGGTTGAGCTCCTGGCCGTACACCTCCACCGTGGCGTCCGGGTTCAGGGACCGGATGTGGTCCTCGGCGGCCGACAGCATGCCGCCGGTACCGCAGGCCGGGTCCATGACCGTACGCACCACGCCTGGTACCTGAAGCGCGTCGCCGTCCGGCGCGATCAGAAGGTTGACCATGAGCTTGATGACCTCGCGGGGGGTGAAGTGCTCACCCGCCGTCTCGTTGGACTGCTCCGCGAAGCGGCGGATCAGCTCCTCGAAGATGTAACCCATGTTGTGGTTGGGCACGACCTCGGGGTGCAGGTCCAGGTCGGTGAACTTGCCGATGACCTGGTAGAGCAGGTCGGCACTCGCGAGCCGCTTGATCTGCTGGGCGAACTCGTACTTGTCGAGAACCTCGCGAGCGTTGTCCGAGAAGGCGGCGACGTAGATCTGGAGGTTCTCCGCCGCACTCTGCGGGTCCGCGGCGATCTTCTTCAGGGTCAGGTCGCTCTTGTTGTAGAACGAGTGGCCCGAGGCCTTGCGCAGCCAGTAGTCCGGGTCGATGTCCTTCTGGTCCTTGTACTGGGCGGCGGTCTCCGCGACCTTGTCCCGAGTCGGCTCCAGGACGCATTCCAGTCGGCGCAGCACCGTGAACGGCAGGATGACCTTGCCGTAGTCGGACTGCTTGTAGTCGCCGCGCAGGAGGTCGGCGACGGACCAGGCGTGGTTCGCCAGTTCCGTGTGCTTACTGCTGTTCAAGGGGTTCCCCGGTTTCCTTCCGGACCGTCCCGCCCAAGGGAAGCGGGTGCGGACAAGTGTGGTGGATGGTCGAGAAGTGCACGTGTGGTTCAGGCCGGTTCGGTAGCCGGGGCCGTGGCCGGCAGGAGCGCTCCGCCTGTGAGGCCGCCCGTCAGCAGGGCTGCCGTCTCCTCCGCGAGGCGCGCGGCCTGCCGTGCCCGCGCTCGTAGTTCGTGGACGTGCCGGAAGGCCTCGCCGTAACGCCGCTGCTCGTCCAGTGGCAGCAGCGGGACCCGTAGCCGACCCGCAGCCACGTGCAGGACGGTACTGCCGGTGGAGGCCCCCGCGACGTTCTCCGCCGAGCCGACGAACCCGGCCAGGAACCAGGAGTCCAGGCGCGCTGGGTCCGGGCGCAGGAGATGAATCTGGGGCCCGAGGAGCGCACCCGCATCACCCTCATCAGCCACTCGGGCCATCGGCCCAGCACCGCCCGCGATAGCCCGTACCAGGACGTCGCCGACGGCGATCGCGGGCACAGGAACCGCCGAACGGAGTTCCGCCGGGTCGCCGGTCGGGCCCGTCCCGCGTGCGATGTCCGCTCCGGTGAGGACCAGCGGCGCCGTTGCGGAGGCGGCCTCTTCCGGCTCCGGTTCCGATCCCTTGGCGTCCGGCACGGTACGAAGCAGGGTCAGCGCCCCGCCCCGGGCGAGGTCGGAGGCGGTGGCGGTACGCCATTCACGGGCCGAGCCGCCTCGTTCGGGTGGGGTCCAGGCGCTGAGGTCCGCTGCGTCGAGGAGGGCGCGGGCGGCTTCGGTCAGCTCGCGGCGGCCCGTCTCCGTGCGCGTGGACAGCTCGACGGGGTCGACGTCCGTGCGTGAGATGCGCACCTGGCGGGCCGGGGTGAGGTCGACGAGGTCGTCGAGGAGGTCCACGACCGGTACCGCACGTGCGGCGCCGGGCTCGGCCGCGAACCCGTCCGGGTCGGCGGTGAAGGCCTCCCAGTGGGCGAGCGTCCGCGCCGTCAGGCCGGCCCAGTCGATCGGGGCACGGAAGGAACCCGTACGCGGCGAGCCCGCCGTCTGTTCCCCGGCACCCGATCCGGACGGCCCTGCCAGGTCGATGAACAGCACCGACTTCCGCTCCGGGCCGCCCGGCTCTGGCCGTTGCAGTACCCACAGCTGCAGGCCCACGTGCAGCGGCGGTGCGGCCCCGGCCGGGAGAGCCAGTACAGCTCGCACGGCGCCGCCCCGCACCAGCTCCGCCCGCACCCGGCGCCCGGAGGAGCGGGAGGCGGTGGCGGGCGGCAGGATCAGCACGGCACAGCCGCCCGGCGCGAGGTGGGCAAGGCAGTGCTGCACCCAGGCGAGCTCTGACTCGGACCGGCCCGGCACCCCATATGCCCAGCGCGGGTCGTAGGCAAGCTCGTCGTGGCCCCAGTCGCGATCCCCGTACGGCGGGTTGCAGACCACGGCGTCTGCCGTCAGGCCGGGGAAGGCGTCCGCGCGCAGGCTGTCCCCGATGCGTACAGTGATCTCGGCCCGGGGCGCGGCGAGGCTCAGCCCGACCGCGGCGCGCTGGGCCTGTACGGGTACGGAGTCCTGGCCGAGGAGGGCGGTGGCGCCGCGCCCTGCGGCGGCTGCCAGAAGCGCACCGCTGCCGCAGGCCGGGTCCAGTACTCGCGCGACCCTGGTCGGAAGCAGCTCCGCAACCAGCCGCGCCAAGGGTTCAGGGGTCCCGTAGACGCCGGTCGCAGCACTGTCCTCCAGTTCCCTTTCCGCGAGCACCGCGAGCGCGGCCGGGCCACCCTCCTCACGGACGCAGCGTAGGACGGCGCGCAGTGTGGGGCCGTCGGATGCGGCGAACGGGGAACCCGCGGGCGCCTGCCCCGGGAGTGAGGCCTGGAGCTCAGCCACCTCTTCGGCAGCGCGGGCGACGAGCTCGTCGTCCGTGAGGTCGGCGAGCGCCGCCGTCTCGTCCGGGGAGCGTCGGGCGAGGGTGAGGACGAAGCCGATGTGACCGGTCGTCCTCTCCGGGTCGGAGGCCTGGAAACGGACCGAGGTGCGCAGCTCTTCCCGGGGGTCGGCGACCTGCGTGTGACCGCGTGAGCCGAGCCACGCCTGGACCGCTCCGAGATCGTAAAGCGGACTGGTGTCGGTGCCGCCGGACGGATGGGGGAAGTCAGCGTGCCGTCGACGCCAGTTGCTGACGGTGGCCCGGGTGACGCCGGCAATGCGGGAGATCTCCGCAGCCGTCACATGGGCTTTTGTCTCAGGCATGACCGGGCGACACCTCTCCTCTTTGGCGAGCAGTTCACACCTTACCCCACAACCCGAGCAATGATTCATGTTTGACAGCGCTTTCAATGGTGCATCTACTGGGCGTCGTTAGCACCATGGCCCGCTTCACCAGCCCGGGAGTCCCCATGCCGCTCGGTCCGACCATCACCCACAGCCCTCCCACCGCCCCCACGACCCGGCGCAGCGCTGTCTACCTGCTCCGGGACACGGGCCCGTCTCCCGCAGACCTGCGCGCAGCGCTCAACCCCAGGTACGAGCGCGAACACTCCTTCGCCGTGGAAGACGTGATGGTCGGGGACACCCGGGCACTCCTCTGTCACGGAGTAATCGGCCACCACCGGCCGCCCGACTGGACCTCCGCCGTGCACACCCTCACCAGGCGGAGGCCCCCCGTGGAGAACCGCACCTCGGCGTGCGTCCTGCTCCTCCCCGTCGCCGACGACGTCTTCGCACTCACCTTCGGCATGGGGCACCTGCTGCTCGACCAGAGCCGGATCTTCCCCGGCTTCGGCTTCGACTTCGTCCTGCGCGCGGCGCAGCCCGACGCCATCCGCCAGGTCACGCACAGCCTGATGGACGCCAGAGGTCGCACGGATCGGAGCTCGGCAGCCCAGGGCCAGCACATCCGCGCGTTCCCCATCGAGGAGTACGGAGAGGTGGTGAGCCGACTGGTCGGCACCCTGAGCTCGACGGAACTCACGATCGGGAAGCACAGCCGGCGAACGGCCCAGGTGGCCGGCACGGACGCCCTGAAGATCCATCTCGGTGCGCAGCCCGAAGACCTGCTCCACGACCTCACGCAGATCAGGGCGATCCTCGCCCGCCGCTCTCCCGCACCGGAGTTCGAGGCGATCGCCCGCGTCCGGCCGCTCAAGAGCGGAGACCCACGACGCAGCGACCTGGAGGCCCGCCTCAACGATCTGCTGGGCGCCTCGACGGACACCGGATCGCTGGCTCTGGCCGTCCCCGCCGCCTGCCTCGACCAGGAGGACGCCGCGCTCTCCTACCGGGTGAAGGTCGGACCCGTCCGCCGCCTCATGCCTTCTCCGGCGATCGACGACATTCTGGAGCTGCTCGGCGGCATCCCGCCCGGCAGGCGCCTGGAAGCCCTGTCCGCGGGTTACATACAGATGCACCGGGACGAGGCGGGCGCCGAACCGGTGAGCGCCCAGGTGAAGGCCCACAAGTGGATCACGGCCGAAATCCCGCTCGGCGCCAGCCGCTACTTCCACCACGAAGGGCGCTGGTTCGAGATCGGCGACCAGTACCTGGAGGGCATCCGGAGCGAGGTCGACGCCCTCCTCACCGCACCGGCCGGCTGTGCGTTGCCGGCCTGGACGGCAAACCTCGCGACGGAGGAGGCATACAACCTGGAGGCAGCGAAGCGTGGTTACGTCTGCCTGGATCGCCGGCTGATCAAGACTGGCCAGCACCCGCACGGCTTCGAGGCCGCGGATCTGCTCGCCGAGGACGGAACTCTGATCCATGTCAAAAGGGCTGCCTCCTCGGCGCCGCTGAGTCATCTCTTCGCCCAGGGCAGGATCTCCGCCGAGGCTCTGCGCTTCGACGCGGAGGCGCGCGCCGAGTTCGTCCGCCGTGTGCGGGAACGACGGCCGGGGCATCCTGTGGGCAAGGAATTCACCCCGCGGAGGGTCGTCTATGCGATCTCGCTTAAGAGCGGGAAGGCCCTGACTACAACGAACCTGTTCACCTTCGCCCAGGTGGCCCTGCTGCAGGCAACCCGTGCGCTGCGCGCCCACGGCATAGACGTGGCTGTGGTCGGCATTCCGTCCGTGGACTCCAGCCCCTGACCCGTGTCCGGGAAGGCTAGCCCTTCATGCCGCGCATGGACCCCTTCCAGGGCGGACGATCTGAAGCCCGTCCCCGGGCACTGGAACCCCTACGGCCCCTGAAACCAGTACCTCGGCCGACCGTCTCAAGCCGGACATGAACGACCATCAGACGCTGGGTCGTTCATGCCTCAAATGTGCGTTCAGCGGGCCTTCTCGGCAGGCTCCAGGATCGCCACGCACTCCACGTGGTGCGTCATCGTTAACATGTAGCGGGGAGTCCAACCTGCAAACATGCAGGTCAGAGAGGGTTTCTTGCCGCGTAAATGATCTCTCAGACGCCGAGAGCGTCAAACGAGCGTCAGACTCAGCAAGCGCCGATCCGCGCGCTTGGGCTCTGCGGGGAGCTTCCACGCACCCATAGCCATCCGCCGAAGCCAAGGTCTGGCACTTGAATCCGCCGTCTGGTCATCGGTCAGTTGCATGCCAGCTCCTATTTTGGCCGCCCACTCGTGGTTCGTCCAGCAGGCGGCGGAACCCGCGACACACGCTCTTCGGGAAGCACCCAGCCGCCCCAGCCAGTCCCCCGACCGCTGGCGCCCTCCCCGTGCCTGCCAGTCCCCCGTCCAGACTGCCAAAGGGCCCACCGAGGAAGGCGGAGGGAAACACCGAGCTCACGAACGACTGCGCCCTGTCCGTGACGGACAGGGCGCAAAGTCGTTCATGCGGCGATGATCAGCGGGGCTTCCAGGCGCTCCCACGCCCCGAGGACAGCCTTATGAGCGTCCGGCTGCAGGTGAGCGTAGCGCTGAGTGGTCTGGAAGCTTTCGTGACCCAGGAGGTGCTGGACCTCGTACAGGGAGACTCCCTTCTGCACGAGCCACGACGCGCAGGTGTGGCGCATGGAGTGCGGGGGGTAGTGCGGGACGGGCTGTTGCTCGCCGTCCGTGTCGAAGAAGGAAGCCTCGCCCACCGCTGGCCACCAGGTCTGCCGCCTCCAGTTGCCGTCATCGAGGCGACGCCCAGCACGGCCCTTGGTAGTGGTAGTGAAGACGAGTGCTTCCCGCTCAATCCGATGGGTGTGGCGTTCGAGCGCCTCCAGGACATGGGCCGGAAGGGGTACTTCCCGGCGGCTCTTCGAGCTCTTGGGGTACTCCTTGATCCCGCTCTTGGTGTTGACCTCCACCACGAACAGGCGCGAGCGGCGCCGGTCGATGCGATGGCTGTGAAGGCCGGCGAGTTCACCCCAGCGCAGACCCGTGTAGAAGCCCAACAGACACATGGTCCGCCACGGGGTCGAGAGTTCGTCCAGGACACTCTGTGCCTGGTCGAGCGTGAACCATTGCGGAGGCTTGACCGCGATGGTGGGCAGGTCAATGCTGCGACAGGGACTCACCGGAAGCACGTCGTCGTCCACGGCTGCGCGCATGATGGAGGACGTCAGGTTGTAGGCGCGCCTGATCGCAGAAGCTCCCACCTCCTTGTCCACCAATACACGGATCCAGGTCTGGACATCCATACGCGTGATGTCCCCCATCTCCCAGGCAGCCCAATGCGGCAGAACGTGGTTCTTGATGCTGGACGCATCTCCGCGCAGCGTCTGCGGCTCTGCGACCCTCGCACCCCACCATCGGTCGTGCCACTCCCTGAAGGAGATCTCACCCGCGCGAGGATTTCGCAGGGTTCCGCGAGCGAACTGAGCCTCCTTGTCGAGCCCCCAGGTCCGAGCCTGCGTTTTCAGCGGAAACGATTCACTGAATCGGTCTCCAGCCCGATTGCGTACGGTCGCCTGCCAGTTACCGGTTTTCAATCTACGCAGGTACAGAACTGTTCCTTACTTCGGAAGTGAAGAGGCCAATGTGGCAGGGCAGGGCTAGTGGCGAGCCGCCGCGGAAGCCACCATTCGGCTGCTGATGAACTCGTCGAGGCCAGCAATTGGGACGCGTACACGAGACCGCCCCGTGCCGGTACGCAGGTCAACGACGGGCAGGTCCCCAGCGGCGATGAAGCGGTATACCGTGCGTCGGTCGACATCCAGGGCGGCTGCGACAGCGGGAATCGAGAGCAAACGTGAGTGCACAGGGAGCTCCTTAGGACATCGAGGTGCCAAGCACCAGGGCGAGGGATAACCGAGCCGTCCGCACGGCTCCACCGCCAAGCACAGCCGCTGCGAACAGATCCAATGATCCGGAGAATCCGTGATTTCCGAATTCACGGATCGGGTGATAGAAGCCCGGCACCACCATTTTCTGCGCAGGCCCCGCCGAACTACCCCTGCTCGGGCCCCCCGCGAGCGACAGGTCAGGATTGCGCGCTGCGGTGCCTCTTGCCCATCTCAGCCGCGTACGACTTGGTGGACGACTTCCCGCTCCACTTCCCGCAGTCGCACGCAGCCAGGTACCGCGCCCGGCCAGCGCACCCTGCAGTGAGCGGAATTCCTCCCCGCGTGTGCTCGTGCGCCGACGGGCACACCGTTCCGTCCTCGTGCATTCCGGTGACCTTGATCCTGTGCCGTGCCATGCAGCTCCCCATCCAAACAGCGGGAAGACCCGCACTCATCCAGGATGCGAATATCCCCTGACCTGCAGCTTTGGTCAGATCAGTACGTTGACATGGGCTGCGGTGCGATCTCCAGTCATTGGGCCCGGTCGCCGGTCTGCCACCAGCGAACTCGGCCACGAGAATTGCCTGCCGACGGCCGCTACGCCGTTCGCGACCTAATCGGTGGCCCTTCGGAATACTCGGTGTTCCGAAACAGCCGAAGCAGTCAGGATGGAGAAGACTGTGGTCGCCGACCCGCGGTGCTGCGTGCTTGAGAACGCCTCTCAACCTTCGTGTCGTACGACTCGGCATGCCGGAGGCCCACATGGCCCCCGAGAGCCTTCCACTCCTTCGCGCCTCTTCTATGTCTGCCGTGCGGGAGTCCTCCGGGCCGGGCGCGGATTCATGCCTCGTACGGGAAACTCCCTGCGGCGTCGGACCAGACTTGGCACGATCACGGACATGACGCCACACCCCCTCCTTGACGTCGCCCACGTGGCCGCAGTCGACTCCTACATTGCGGACATCGGAACGATCTTTCGCACGTTCGCTGATCAGGACTCCGGATGTGTCTCGTACGGCGTCCTTGTCCATGGGCGGAGCTGGTTCGTGAAGAACGCTTCGTCGCCCGCGGCGGTGTCCTCGCTGCGTCGAGCCATCAGCGTGCACCAGGCCGTGTCTCACCCAGCCATCACGCCCCTGCTGCACAGCATCACGACGGACGAGGGCCAGGCCCTCGTCTACCCCTGGGTGCCGGGCGAAGTCCTCTACCACCCCACCAGGTCACAAAGCGGAGGCAGAACGGCGCCCGACAGCCCGATGGCCCGCTTCCGTAGGCTTCCGCTACCCGAGGTCCACGCCGCCTTGGACACCGTTCTAGATGCCCATCTCGCGGTGGAGGCTGCGGGGCTCGTGGCGGTCGACCTCTATGACGGCTGCATGCTGTACGACTTCGAAGAGCAGCGGATGAGGCTGTGCGACCTTGACGAGTACCGGCAGGGCCCGTTCACGCTGGACGCCGACCGGCTCCCTGGCTCCAGCCGGTACATGGCGCCGGAGGAGTTCGTACGCGGCTCGGTCATCGATGTCCGGACGACGGTGTTCAACCTCGGCAGGGCTCTGAGGCTCCTCCTTGACGCCGGCGACGCGGAGGATCAGTGGCGCGGTAGCCGCGGCCAGCTGGCCGTGTCCCAACGAGCCACAACAGCAGACCCAGCGCGGCGGTTCCCCTCGGTACGCTCGCTTGTCGAAGCCTGGCGGACAGCAACCTGAGTGACCTGGCATTCCCCCTCGGCCAGCGTCCAGGACGGCGGCGGGACGCATCGAAGCAATGTCGCAACGTTCACCACGAGCGAGAGGTATAGGGATGCCGATCATCAGGTGCAGTGCCAGGGCCATCTTGTTGGACGGTGACGAGCTCATCCTCATCAAGCGCACGAAGCCGGGCCGCGACCCGTACTGGGTGGCAGTTGGTGGGGGCGTGGAGGCTATCGACTCGAGCATCGAGGACGCCCTCCACCGCGAGGTGTTCGAGGAGCTCGGCGGCAAGCTGAACAGAGCGGAGCTGGTGCTCCTCATCACGGATGTGCTCGAGGACGGCGTGGGGGTGCAGCACATCTTCGCCGCACGCCTGGAGCAGATGGACATCGAGGCACGTACGGGCACCGAGTTCGACAAGCCCGAGCGGGGCGGCTATGAGGTCGTGCACGTACCGTTCACTGCGGAGGCGATCCGGCAGCTCGATCTGATGCCACCGGAGCTGGCCGCCTTCGCCGCCGGCAACGTCGAGGCCATCAAGGCCGTACTCGACGTCCAGGTCCGCGCTTCCTGACCACTGGCATGTTCATCGGCTGTATAGGCCCAGACTGGCGGTCTCAGGGCATACCAGCCTCGGCAGCACTACTCCACCGCAAGACTCGCTGACGCAGGGGTCTGGTTCCCGGCTTGTGGTTCTGGCTGAACTTCTGCGGTGCGAATCATTGGGGGCACCCAACCGGAATTCACACGCGATCACGCTGATGGGTCCCATACGGTGCCGAGATGTTGACCGTACGAGCGATGACGGAATCTGACGTTGCGGCCGTATCAGCAATACGAGTGACCTGCTGGAAGACCGCCTATGCCGGGATCATGCCGCGGACCTACCTCGATCGCATGACGGTTGAGGCAGATGCCCTGCATCGTCGGCACCACTTCAAGAGGACCAGGGAGGGCACAACCAACCTGGTGGCGGTCGACACCGGTGGAACAGTGGTGGGTTGGGCTTGCCTCGGGCCCTATCGCGGGACCGGAGCCTGTGCGACCGCGGGTGAGCTCTACGCTCTGTACGTTCAGCCCTCACTCATCGGATCCGGAATCGGTCGCACGCTACTTGAAGCCGTGCACGCTCACGCTCTCGCCCGCTACTTCGATCCGGTTCTGCTGTGGGTCCTGACCAATAACAGCACGGCACGTCGGTTCTACGAACGAGCCGGCTATGTCGCTGATGGTGCTGTCCAGGATGACGACTACGACGGAGTGTGCGTGTCCGAAGTTCGCTACCGCCGCAACCTGTAGGAGCCTCAAAGCCAGCTGGCAGTCCGCGCCAAGTCGCTGGCTGCCATCAGTCTGATGCGCGCTCGTACAGGGGCATTCTTGACCCTACTCGAGGTCGGCGACAGACCGGGGCATCCGGGGGTGGCGGTCCTTGTCCCGCATCTGCTGCATGAGGTCGAACCCGTTCTGCGCCGTGATCAAGCCCGCCTTGACAGCGAGGCGCAACACATCGAGCGTCTCCGCAGTCGCGATGCCCTCCTCGCGTGCATAGTACAGCGATTCCCGGTCATCCGATATCCAACAAGACCCGTCGAACTCGGCCCAGTTCCTGATGACATGGCAGGTCTCGGCCTCGCCCAGGTGTTCCAAGACACGATCGGCAGAGCCGCCGAACACAGCCGTACGGATACGCAGGATGCTGGCTCTGTCCGACTGGTCCGTGACACGGATCGCTTCGCCGAGCCAGCCCTGTAGACCTAGATTTTGCAGGGCGGGGTGCCACCGTGCCGACTTACGGGCCTCCCGCGCCACGGCCTCGGTCCATCTGCCCCGCCCGTCGAGAACCTCGCGGAGGAGGCCGAGGCGTTCGACGGCGGCAAAGTTGCACAGGACGGTGTTGTCGGGGAACAGGAAGTCGCTCATGCGTCACCGCCGTTGTCCTGCTCCGGCTCAAGCTCGCTCCTGAGCTCGTCCACCTCAACGCCGAGCAGTGTGGCGTAAGGACGCAGCGTCGACTTGCCAGCCTCATAGGCAGCGCGTGTGTCGCGTACGAGCAGCCCGGGCAGCCGGGGTTCCTGGGACAGGGCAGCCCTCTGGTCGAACTCCTCGGCGCGGCCTGCGAGCTGCGCGGCCTCGCTTGCCGTCATCCGCTTGAAGTGGTCGGACGTGCCGGCGTCGATCAGCCGCAGATGGAGCAGCCGGAAGGCGAGCGCGGCGGGACTGACCTTCAGGTCGCAGACCAGGGCCGCATAGCCCTCGCGGGTCAGGCCTGGGGCGATTGCGGCTCGCAGGATCTCCTCGGGCATGAGGAGGGTCGATGCGAAGGCGTTGGCGCGTTGCTCGCCCGGATCCCTCTTCTGGGCTGGGCCGAAGATGTCTTGGTCAAGATGGACATCCTGGTTGTCACCGGCCAGGAGGTGTCCGAGTTCGTGGGCGAGGGTGAATCGCTGACGGGCGGGGTTGGCGGTGGTTGCCAGGAGGATGAGCTTGGTGCCCTCGGCCGTGGCCGCGAGGCCGTCGAATCCGTCGTCGAGCCGGACGACGGCTACGTCGGCACCGAAGGTCACCTCGATCAGTTCCGCCAGGCTTCCTGCCGTGATCGACCGGCCTTGGCGCTCCACCTCCTTGAGGGCTGCTCGTGCCAGCGCTTCTCCCTGAGCGGCGTAGCTGCTGCCTGCGCGCGCCGCCGCGGTGACGGGCCGCCAAGGTTGCGGGTAGCCGAGCGTGTCAAGGTCCGTACGTCGGGACGTGTACTCCCGAGCCGCTTCCAGGGCCTCGGCGGCTTGGCCGGTGGTTGTCCGCGCCGCTACGACCAGCGGGGGTTCGGCTCCGGTCAGCAGCCAGTCCATGGAGACCTCGCAGGCATCGGCGATGCAGGCGAGGTCGACGACGGAGAAGGGGCTCGTACCGTTGAGCGCTTCGGAGAGCTGCGTGGCGTCGAGGTCGACGTGCTCGGCGAAGTCGTGGAGGTTCAAGCCGGACTGTTCCATCAGGCTTCGAACACGGTCGGAAAGACTGGACACTGGTGGACAGTAGCCCGCTGCCTGCACAATTCACAAGACGAGTCGGTGGTCGCTACACAGGCCGTGTTGGCCGCCGGCCAACGCGGGTACTGCGGGATCAGAGCGGTTTTCGGCAGGCGATCGTCGGCTGTGCTCTGCGGCTCACGAGCAGCGCGCTGGCCAGAGTCGTCACGATCCCTGAAGTCATGTCCTGATCAATCGGACCTATTCGGCCGATGCCTGCTCGTACAGGGTTCCTTCCGCTTCGCTCATCTCGCGCTCGACGGTTTCTGTGAGGTGGGGGTTGTCGATGAGGACGCCGAACTCGACGTTGTTGTTCTCGGCGCTCCAGGAGAAGTTCGCACTGGTCACCAGGAGGAGGTGGTGATCGATGGCGAGGAACTTGGCGTGATTTCGGACGTGTGTCCCATCGAACGTCCTCGTCCGCCACACCTCCGCCGGCCTCAAGTGCTTTGCGACCTCGGCGGTGCTCGGCGCCCGGAAACCGCTGCCGTCTGCGGCGTTGGTGTCGAGGTAGACGCGTACAGCGACGTCGGCGCGTTGTGCGGCGTCGCGTAGGGCGGTCCACAGGCCAGAAGTGCGCTGAAAGTTGAAGGTGGAGCAGGTCACCGTGTGGCGCGCGTTGTCGACGAGGTAGGGCACGGACGTGGTGAGCGGTCCGCTCCGGGCCAGGTGGCCGGGCATCGTCCACAGCGGGGTGAGCGTGGTGGGCAGTGTCCGGGCGCCTTCCACGGCGCGCAGGACCGAAAGGTACTGGGCCGATGCCCCAGGTCCGCTGGCGATCGCCTCCAGGTGCTTCCTGGCCTGTACGCGGTGGCCAGCAGCGACCGCCTTGAGTGCGGCAGTGAGGGTGTCGCCGTCGGCGAGTCGGTCAGCTACCCCTTTGGCCTCACTTTGGGTGAGGAGTTGACCCAGGCGGCGGGCGGCCTGGGCGTCACTCATGGGTGGAGAAGTACCCGAGATTGCTGCCGGGCAGGTTGATCAGAAAGCGGCGGTCGAGGAAGCGGTTGGCTCGCTCGCAGGAGGTTTCCGAAGCCATGACGCAGCAGTGGCAGGCAGCGCCGTGGAGGAAGTCTTCCGGGTCGTGCGGGGTCCGCATGGAGCAGACGGGGTCGGATGAGCAGCGCTGTGCCTTGCGGAGGGCGTCGTCGACAACTCGCTGGAATCGGGCGGGCTCACTGAGCTGGACGAGACCTCCCAGGGTGCCGTCGCTGTCCGAGGCGGTGGTGCAGATGAGCAGTCCGGCGGCCGGGTCGCGGTTCTCGGTTGCAGGCCAGGCGTATAGGCGTTCGCTGAGGCTCGCGGCGGAGTAGCCGCAGGACAGGGCAAGCTCGCGAATCAGGATGTGGGCGAAGGTGTGGACTAGCCAGTAGCGCGGGGGCTTGAGCCGGCTGTCGGGGTTGATCTTTTCGGCGGTCTCGGAGAAGCGCCGCTGGAAGTTCCTGCGGTGCGCTTCAACGTGGGCTTGCCATACCTCAGACTCCAGGATGCGCTTCTCCCAGGCGGCGACGGAGTCTTCGTCGAGCTGGAGGAAGATACCCTCGCCGCGGTCCTCAGTCGCCACGGTCCAGGTGGGGCGTGGGGTGCGGGTGAGCGGTGCCAGGCGGCGCGGCAGGTCGCCGACGCGGTCCATGTCGTCGATCCGGGTGAACCCGACCAGCGCATTGACCTTGCGGAGTTTCTCCACGGCCAGGACGCGGGTGATCTCGGGCCGAAGCGTGTCCCCGCGTTCCCGGGCGGCCAGGGTGAGCCCACTCTTGGGGTCTTCGTTGCGCGCTCCGAGTATGGGCAGCAGCAAGTGGCGCCACTCAGGCGCGAGCAGGTCGACCGGGTCCCAGTCCCGGAGCTTCTCTTCCTGCTCTTCCGGTGTGGCCTGGGGGGCACAGGCGGCTTCGACGGCCGCGGCAAGTTCGTGGTCCGTCAGGCCGGTGACATCGACTCGGTCTTCCAGCAGGTCCCGCAGAATGTCGAGGTGCTGGCGGTACTTGTCGAGCTTGTCGCCAAGGGTGGTGCGGATCCGGTCGGCCAGGTCGCTTTCCTTCTCCTGCTGGGACTCCGGCATGACGATGATCGACTGGGTGGCGGGGAACCACAGGTTGGAGGCGCCCACGAGCATCAGGCGGGTCTTGTGGCGGCAGCCGCGGTGGTCGAAGGCGTCCAGATGCGGGTGGCGTCCCCGGCAGTCCGGCAGCTTCACCTTGCCCGCCTCGCCCTGGGCCTCATTCATCGGCCGCTGCGTCTGACAGGACTCACAGCGGATGACCGCGGAAGCACCCTTGCCAGCGGTGCGGTCGATCATCTTGAGTACCGGGAGCTCGGCGTTGCTGCACGGTTGGCCGTGGTGCACCCACAGGGCGTACGGGAACTCGTCCAGGTGTCCGTCGACGCAGGCCAGCAAGTAGCGGGCGGGCACCGCGGGGCGGCGCATCGCCTTGCGGCTGCGGCTGCCTGAGCGGCCGGTGCACTTGGTGTGCTCGAAGGTGGCTAGATCTGTGCGGAACGGGTGGGTGTTCTTGTAGTCGAACTGGGAGAGCATCCCTAGCAGGTCACAGCCGGTGCACCGCAGCCACTGGGGGAAGACGCGGGCCGGCACGCCAAGGTCATTGCCCTCGGCGGAGCGGACGTACTTCTTCGGCTGCCACGGGTGCGGTCGCAGCTCGACATCGTTCGAGCCCATCATCATCCGCACCACGTTCTTCAGCCGCGGCGCGTGAATGCTCGGCGGAGCCGCATCACGACGGCGCCAGATACGGTCCCAGTCATCCAGGCCGGTGGACATGATCGTGAACTGCGGAAGGTCCATGATCGAGCCGGGACCATAGGTGTACAGCAGAGAGGAGGGGCGGGCGGAGCCGACCTTGGCGCGGTTGTGCTTGGCCTGCTTCTCGGCCTCTTCTTCCAGGTCACCGAGCGGGTCGACGGCCCGGGCCGCGTCGTAGACGAAGCGCTGCTGGTCACTCACGAGTTCTCCTCCGGCATCACCCACTGGGGCGCGGTCACTGGTGCGATGTACACGAGTCGTTCCTTGATCGGGCTGACCAGGAGGTTGATCTCGGGCTGTACCTCGCGCATCGAGTTGGCCACGATGAACGGCGGCGCGTCCCTGGTTTCGATGCCGGACTTGGCATTCTCCGCGCTCATCATGAGCGCGTCGTGCCGCGTGTCGTCGATGACCTTTTCGTAGACCAGTGACTTGCGCTGCTCGACGAGGTACTTGCGGCGCTTGCTCCACTGATCCAGCCGGTTCTCCAACTGGTGTCGGGCCCGCTCGGCCGCGTCCTCATCTCCGGCCCTGGCCACCCGACGCACCAGTGCATCAATGAGATCGGCGGCGAAGTGCCGTTCGCTCTCGATCCGGTCGGCTCCGTCCTCCGAAGAGAGCCCCTGGGTGCGTGCGGCCTGGAGTACGCGGGCAGCGCTGACCAGGACGCCATCGAGCCCCCGCTCGAGCGAGGTGACCGAGAATGGGGTGACGGAAAGCGCCTCGACCTGGGCGTAGAACGTCTCGTGGTAGTGCCGGAACTGCTCAAAGTGGGCAAGGTCGCGGGGCCTGGCCCAGTTGCCGAGCGCAACGACCAGGCCGGGCCGGGCCGCGTCACGGCCGACCCGGGAGGACGCCTGAATGTACTCGGCAGTGTTCTTCGGCTGCCCGACGACCAGCATCAGCCCGAGCCGGGTGACGTCCACACCGACCTGGAGCATCGACGTCGCCAGCACCACGTCGTACGGATTCACCTCTCGGTCGGCTACACGCGCCTTTGTCTCGCGCAAGGTGCGCAGGTTCCGCTTGCCGGCGGTCGAGTCGTAGCCGGGGTCGAAGGCCACCGACATCTCGTCGAGCGTGGAGGTGATCTGGGCGCCGGAGACGCGGGAAGTCAGCTCGGCAACGTTCAGTACACCGAAGTCGCTACCGGTGCGCCGGGGCAGTCGCGACCACGGGCGGCCCTTGGCCAAAGCTGTCTGGATGTCGTCGCCCATGTAGCGGGCCATGCCCGCCAGCTCCCGGGTCGCGCTGAAGTAGCCGACCAGCGTCATATACGGGTCGGCAGCCTTGCCAGCGCGGTCCAGCAGCAGCTGGCCGCCCGCCATGAGGACCTCGGCCACACGGATCTCCGCCGTGGTCAGGCGCACCCCGGTGGTGCTGATCCCGACATAGCGGCGTCCCGGTGCTTTCTCGGAGACCTCAATCTCCTTGGAGAAGAAGGTGTTGCCGGCATCCAGTACCTGGGGCGGGAAGATCGTCACGTCCCGCCCGTACAGGGCTTGTACCTGGTCCGCCGCGTTGCGGGCGGTCGCCGTGGAGGCCACCAGCAGCGGACGTACCCGACGCCCGTCACCTGTGCGCCAGTCCGTCATCACATCGATGGCAACCTCGAACAAACCGACCGTCGTACCGAGCGCACCCGTTATCAGGTGCAGCTCGTCCTGGATGATCAGGTCCGGGGGCCGCAGCCGTGCCGCGGGGTGGACGGCAGCGGCCGGCAGGCCGTCCTTCTTCGGGTGCTTGCTGCCGTCCTTGATCGCGCACTGCGGGTAGTCGGGGTGCACGAAGTCGTGCCGCTCGCAGCGCCGCGATACGTGTCCGAACAGCGACGCCGCCTCACCTTCACGTGCGAGGCGGGCAAACTTGTCCACCGTGGCGATCACGAAGGCGGGGGCGAGGCGGTAGATCTCTTCATCGACCGTCAGGACCGGCAGTCCCTCGGCCACGTCGCCGCCGTCGGCAAAGGGGCACTCGGCCAGCTCGTCGCCGCAGTACACGTACACCCGGCGCAGGGCGTTGTCCGCCCGCACGTCCCGGGCCTCGATGCGGGTGCCACACCACGGGCAGCGCTGGATCTGCAGCACCGTCAGCCGGTAGCCGTGCCCTTGGTTGGCCTTCTCCAGCTGCTTCGCTGCTTCGTCGTACCGCTTGGGGCTGACATCGGTACCGACCCACAGCCCGATCCGGAACGGCTCATCTCCCCACGTCGCGGGATCTTCCATCCGTGCCCGTTCCGCCGCGCACATAAGTGTCGTGGCACGCTGGAACTGCTGCGCGGTGAGTAGCCTCAGGGTGTACCGCATGAGCACAGCCACGCCCGAGCGGCCGTCCAGCGGCCCGTCGAAGGCATCCACCACGCCCTGGCGCCGACGGATCGCGAAGGTGTACGCGGCCAGACCCAGGTACGCCTCCGTCTTGCCACCACCGGTCGGGAAGAACAGCAGCTGCGCCTTCGCGAGGTCCCCGGACCGCTTCTCCGCGGCAGGGTCGGACAGCAGCGGCAGCTGCATCAGGATGAAGGCGAGCTGGAAAGTACGCCATGAGTGCGCGCGGTTCCCCTCGCCCTCCCGCTCCCCGTCCTTGAGGACGGCATCGCGGGCCTCGTCGAGGCTCTCCCGGTCGTGCTCGGGCTGGTTCGCGCGCCGCTGGGCCACCTGGGACTGGATGCGCTGGTCGGCCATCACCTGGTTCATGAACCTAAAGCACCGCAACGCCTCGGCGTCGGCCAGGAGGAAGTCCAGCCCCGCCGCCAGCTGTTGCTGGACACGACGCGCCTCGGCCACCGCCTCAAGGCCCTCAGGGCGCAGATGCTCGGGCAGCTCGCTCCCCCGCCGTTCCTCTCCATCAAGCCAGCCTGCGTAGGCTTCGATGATGGGTTCCAGGCCGGCACGCAGCTGATCGGGGGTGGCCTGCTCCAGCTCGCGCATGTCGAGCATGGCCGAGCGGATCTCCTCGGCCGCCGTCTGCGGCGTCTCGCAGACCGGCAGCCATGTCGTCCACACTTCGCTGGCCCGACGTTCGTCCTTGGCGACTTCCCAGTCCACCGAGCAGGTCCGGCCGACCGCGAACTCCAGCCGGTTCCGGTACTGCAGCCGCAAGCGGCGAAGTTCGTCGTCCGGCTCCTCACGCGTGTCCAGCAGCACGTCGTATACCGGCAGAAACACGGCCGCCCCGTCGGGCGCCGCTACAGACAGCCTGGTCTGGTAGAGCCACGCCTCCACCGGGATCTTCCGGGGGGTCTCCTGGTCATTGCACAGCGCGATCTCGATCAGCCTGCAGTCGCGGTCGGCGTCGTCGTAGCGGTCCACCCGCAGCAAAACCTTGTCCTTCAGCACGAGCGTCGTCGTGCAAGAAGGGGGGAGGTCGGCAACCGTGACGGTAGTAGTGAACTCATGCGGCGTGCGCTGATACCGGCGAATGAGCGAGGCCGACTCGCCGCCCTCGCCCTGCTTCTCCTTCACCGGCTCGTAGCTGCCCCACGACGCCGTCACAGTGAACGCGTCCAAGTCATTGGGAATCTGGCAGCGCAGCCCCATCGACGCCGGGATCATCAGCCCGCGCTTCTGCGGCTGGTCGTCGACCTCGTCCTCCTCCGAGGACGTACTGCTCTCGTCGACGGCGGTCAGAGGCACACCTCGGCCCTCGGCCGCATCAACAGCGTCACCGACGTCACTCGCGGCCTCATCGGAATCCGACTGAGTGGGGTCGTCCTTGCCAGCCGTGAGGCGGACCGGGGCGATACGACCGATCAGATACGCCGAGTCGGGAACGCCGTCAATGACTTCCGTGGGACCGCCCGCCGGGCCGAGAAGTTCGCGCTCCAGGATGTCGACGAGGTTCTCGCGCACTGTCCAGGACCGCTCATCCGGATCGAAGGCCAGACGGTACGCCTGATCCTGCCGGGCAGCGGGCTGCTGCGGCTGTGCTGCAGATCCAGTCGTCACTCGTCGCCCTCTTCCTCTTCGCTAACCTCCGGCAGTGTCACATCACCCTGAGCGGCGGCGCGACGATGATTCTCCTCCAGGAGCCGATCCAAGATCTCCACACGGGCAGCTGGGCTCACCGTCCAGCGCTCCATCTGCCGGTACGTGTGGAAGCCGTGGTCCAGGTCAACATCGCCCCAACCGTATGCAGCCATGACAGCCTGGTCCAGCTCAACATGAATCTGGCGAAGACGGGCGACGTCTGCATCGGCAGAGTCGGCGACATCGGGATCATTGACCCGGTTGTAGAGCTTTGTCAGGCCGAGACCGCGGCGGAGCATCATGTCCCGACGCTCATCATCAAGCACCTTACCCATTTCCATCAGCCGTTCATTCGGTTCAGGAAGCGGGAAGGTTTCGAAGACAGTGGATGGCGTGTAAGTCGGATCAACCCGCATCGTGGTGCCGTACTTGATCGTCCACATTTGATGCAAACTACTCGACAAGACCGCTTGATCTGCGAAAGAGTCTCTTGCGAACACAACTAGCTTCTCGTGAAAGACCCTCTTGGTTGGCACACGAACCGGCATGACAGTCTTGCTGACTCGGGCGATGACCAGAACCTCTTCCAGCCCTGCGATCGCCTCCCGCATCGCCGGAGCCAGTTCAGCAAACTGCCACCATCGCTCCCGCCGAGGCTTCCGCTTGTTCTTCGCCCTCTCGGGCTTCACCATCTCCAAGACTCGCCGGAACGGCAGCTCGTATTCTTCGGCCGCTGCTTCTGACCTTGCATTGAAGTCGATCACCCAGCGCGAAGCCGAAGTGTCCGGGCGCGAGTTAAGGTCCTCGCCATTCAGATAGGGGAACAACACGTCCTCGTTACGTGGATCGGATTCAATCCACTCGGCGGCCGTTTCGGACTCAAGCACGAAGCCCATGCCGAGAACAATGCAGCCCTGGAACGCGATCCTGGTGTTCTTCGCGAGTCGCACCGGGTCGCCATGGACACGCCCACCCGGTTCCAGCAACGTCGAGATCCGTTCTGTCTCGACGTCGTCTGCCCACCTGGGTACCCCGGGACTCACGTCACTGCGGGTCCCCCACACGGCTGCGTACTCCAAGTTTGCGCTGGCTGCCGGCCAAGACCGACTCTGGATCGCCCGGTTGATCGTGAATCCCTGGGCGGCCAGTTGATCCAGACCCACCTGCCGGGTATCGCCCTGGGCGACCGTGTTAGTCGCGATTAGGCCGAGCCCGCCGCGCTGTGAGAGCAGCTCGTAGGCGCGCAGGAAGAAGTACGCCACGAGGTCGGCGCTACCCTTCCGACCGTCGGCGAGGGTGTGGACGAACCAGTCACGGACGTTGGTGCCCATCGTCCCAGTGAGCTTCTGCCCTCCCAGGAACGGCGGGTTGCCAATGATCGCGTCGAAGCCTCCGTGCGCCATGACGTCCGGAACGGCAAGGATCCAGTGCAGGGGCTTCCAACGCGCATAGTCCGTGGTCACCGTCGGGGTGAGCCCTGCTTCCAAGATGCCGTCGAACATCGCCCGATTCGGTTCCCCATCCCCGGCGGGGTGGGCGAGGTCGACAGCGATGCGCAGGTTTTCGTACGCCTCACGCAACTTCTTGCCCGGCTTGCCGCCCAACTGAAGCCCAGCGGCGATCACACTGTCGGCGACCTCAGAGAGCTGGGCGACGAGCGTTTGGTAGGAGCGCCATTGGCGTCGCTTGGTGGCGGCAGTGCGTTGTGGGTCGTTGTCGTCGACCTCAGTGGCGAGCTGACGGCGCAGGCGAGCGGCTTTACTCAGGGTGCCGTCGATATCTAGATCGAGGATGCTGATCTGACTGCCGGCTGCCGCAGGATCGATGTGTAGTTCGCGCAGCTGGCGCGCGTCGGTCAAACCGATAAGTGCGTTGCCGTGGAGGACCTTGTCGTCGACGAAAGAGAACGGAAGCTTGGGGTCGAGGGAGACCAGCCACAGGGACAGCTTGCACATCTCCACGGCCATGCCGTTGATGTCCGCGCCGTACAGGCAGGTGGCTACCACGGTCCTTATGGCGTGGACGGTGAGCTCGTGCGGCGTGCGCCCGTAAGCGACGCCTTCGCGTTGCCATGCGTCCACGAGCCGGTCTGCGAGGAAGCGGGCGGCGGCGACGAGGAACGCGCCGGAGCCGCAGGCGATGTCGGCGATCTTGAGGTCGAGGATGTCGTCGGAGGAAACCGGGCGCCAGGCATCTTGGTCAGCGGTCTGATGGGGGCCAGGCGAATAGACGAGCGGTTCGAGGGCGTGACGTACGACTTCCTCTGCGAGCGAGCGGGGCGTGTAGTGGGCGCCGGCTGAGGCCCGCGAGGGGGTTTCCACGAGCAGGACGCCGCCGGGTTCGACGACGAGTGGCCGGCTGCGCAGGTCACGGCGGATGATCCCGATGAAGGGACGCAGCCGTTCGCGCAGGCTCGCGTCGTCGGTGAGGTCGCGCAGGGCGTTGTCGGCGTCGTCGAGTGTGTCCCTGGCCTGCAGGGCTTTGGCGAGGGCGGCCTTGGTGGGGGGCTTGGCGGCCGGCTGGTTCTGCTTGATCCAGGCGAGGATGCCGTCGACCAGCGCTGCGTCGGTTCGCTTGGTTTCGGCGAGGGTTTCGAGGGTGGCGAGGGGGATCTCGGGTTCGGAGCCAGCGCTGCCGATGAGGCAGACGACGATCTCGTCCGCGCTTTCGCAGGAGTAGCCGAGGAGGCCCTCGTAGATGTAGCCGATCTGTTCGACGTCGATGCCGCGGAAGGAGATTTGGCGGGCCCCGCCTGGCAGCTGGGCGATCTGGACGGCGCGTAGGACTTCGAGCATGACCCGGTCGCTGACCGTGATGGCGAGGGAGCCCTGGGAGTTGCGTGCGGTGAGGAAGGGATAGCGGGTGGAGTCGAAGAGGGAGCCCCCGTACTCAGGCAGGCGCAGGTCTTCGAAGGTAGCGCCGCGGTAGAGGGCCTGGGAGGTGGCCAGGAGGCGGTGCCAGGTGAGGGAGGTGGCGTCAATGGCTTGGTCGCCTTCCTCCTTCTGCCGGGCGTCGAGCTGGTCGAGTTCGTCGCTGACGCCGTAGCCCATGGCGAACAACTGGTTCTCGGGGAGCAGGCCGCGCTCCTCGGCGAAGAGGAGGAAGACAACGCGCATCATGACGGTGACGGCGGCTTCGTAGACCTGGCCGCGCTCTGCCGGCAGCGGGTCGGGCTCTCGTCCTCGCACCGCCTTAAGGCCGCCTTCGGACAGTGCCTGGACGATGAGTTCAACGGCACGGCGGACCTGAGTGCCCAGCGCCTCGGTGATCTTCTCGGCGGCGGTGACCGACTCGGCGAACAGCTCGGTGAGCCGGTCCTGGGCCTTGCCCCCGACGAGGCGCTTGCGCTGGAGGAGTTCGACGAAGGCGTTGCGGGCCTGGGGCTCCTCGATCCAGGTCTGGGAGTCCACGATGCCGGAGGCGACCATGGTCTGCGGGCGGGCGCTGACGATCGCCCACCAACGGCCGTCGGTGACCACGCCGATGGTGGCACCGGAGGTCCGCAGGAGTTCCTCCATGCGGTCGATTGGGCTGGCGGACCAGCCATCGGTGAGGGGGTCGCGCAGGGAGTCGACGGGGTCGACGAGCAGGACGAGCGCGCCGATGTCCTCGCCGTGGAGTAGGGCCCCGTTGGCGCGGACGGTGACGGCGTGGTCGGGTGAGCGGACTTCGGCGGTACTCGGGGCGGGGACGGCGTAGGCGGTGCCCCAGCGCAGGCCCTGGCGCAGGACTAGGTCCACCCAGGTGTCGCGGGCCTCCCGGTACAGGTCGAGGGCGGTTCCGTCGTCCGGGTGGGTGTCCCAGTGCTCCCATGCCTTCTCGAAGGCGGGTTTGGCGTCCTTGATGAAGGCGAGCGCGCGGGCGTCGGGCTGGGGGATGCCCTGGGGCCAAGCTCGCTCGAGGGCAGGGACGGCGAGGAAGGGGCCGTCAGTGTCGACCAGGGCGAGCCAGGCGCGGTGGAGGTCAGCGATGGTCGGGGCGTGCTTCCTGCTCATGCCTGAACCGCTCCGTTCTTCGCGTCTTCGGGGGTCAGGGCGAACACGACGGCGGCGGCCGATACGTAGGGCCGGATGTCGCTGTAGCGTTCCCGGATCGCGGCGATCTCGCGCGCTTCCTCATCGCCCAGGCTCTCAAGGCGGTCGATCATGTTCTGCAGGTCGCGACGGCGCTGCTTCTGCTGGTCGTCGGTGAACAGAAACTGCTCCTTCTGATCCCGGATCTCCTGGTCGAGCCGGTCACGGGAATCGCTCAGGTTGATCCGGAACGCGCCGAAGATCTCGTGGGCGCGGGCGATGTCGGTTTCCTGGCGCCGCTTGAGTTCTTCGGTGACCTTGTCCTGCCGGCTCTCGCTCTTGCGCTTCATCGCGTTGAGCAGCCGGGTACGTAGCCGGGCGTCGTCCGCGTTCCACAGGGCCGCGAGGTGGGTGCGGACCTGCTCGTCGGCCAGGACGAGGTCATGCGAGTCGAGGGTCTCGTCGAGGACCTGCTCTACCTTGGACTCGGCAAGTGCCTGGCCTCGCAGGCGGATACCGGTGAGGAAGACCTCTTCGTGCAGGCGCAGGCCACCACGGCCGACAAGCACGAGCCGGGATACCGCGGCGACGCAGGACTCGGGCAGGCCCGGTGTGACAACGGCGGTGACCCGGTTGACGGGCGCGTCCACGCTGAACAGCGCGCCGCGGAGGGTACGTGTGGCGCGTTGCATGAGGGCGTGGCCCAGGTGGATGTGCACGAGGTCCGTGCGATTCGCCGCGGCCTTGTCATCGAAGGTGACGGAGCGCAGGACGCCCGGCTGGAGACGGGTGTCGAGGCCGCGCAGGGCTGGCTGCCAGGAACGGCCGAGGTTCGGGATCTCGAACACCTGAGCATCGGTGTCCGCGTCGCCGATCTCCGCCAAAGGCGGCTGGGCGTCCAGGGTCAGCGCGGTGTCCACGACGCGGCGTGCGTTCCCTGGCGTGAGGTGCATGACCTCCTTGCGCTGTTCGTAGGTCGCGGTCAGCTCGGTGAGCTGCCGGTTCAGCTCGATTCCGCCAGCCAGCGCCTCGGTCACGGCCTCATCCCCGCCGTCCGGCGCCGCCGGCCGCAGCTTGCGCACGCTCCCCGTCGGGCTGAAGTGCTCCTGGACCTCGGCGTCGATGACCTGGTTGACCTTCCCCAGGTCCTGGGTCGCTGTACCGACCTTCCTGGCGATGATCCCCATGAACTCCATGTCCGCCGCATACGTGGAAGAGGAGGCCACGGGCTTGAAGTGGAAGATCTCCGGATTCTCCGTCTGTCCGTAGCGGTCGATCCGGCCGATGCGCTGCTCTAGGCGGGACGGGTTGAACGGGATGTCGAAGTTCACCAGCCGGTGGCAGTGCGTCTGGAGGTCGATACCCTCCCCCGCGGAGTCCGTGGCGAGCAGCACCCGCACCGGATGCTTGTCCGGGCTCTCGGTGAACCGTGCACGGATCAGCTCGCGCTGCTCGATCGGGGTCGCCCCCTGGATCGTCTCCAGCACGTCCTTGTAGCCGCGCTGTCGGAGCACGCCAGCGATCCAGTCGAGCGTCGCGGCGTACTCGGTGAACACCACGACGCGCTCGTTCGTCCAGTGCCGGCCGTCCGACGTCCGACAGTGCCCGTCGAGGAAGGACACCAGAGCCTCCAGCCGGGAGTCCGGCTTGTGCTCGTAGCTTGAGCCCCATGCGACCAGCGAGGCGGCCTCGCTGCTGATGGCGTCGGTCAGAGGGTCCGTTCCCTTGCTGTGCCGCAGCGCGGTGAACTCGGGATGCTCAGCCTCGCCCTCTTCCTCATCGGACTGTCCGCTTCCGATGACCTCGGCGTAGTACTCGTCCTCGTCCAGTTCCAGCTGTCGGTCGTCGACCGCAGCCGCTTCATAGAGCTCCATGGTGCGGGCGAACGACCACGGGCTGGACAGGAAGCGCTTCTTGAGCAGCATCGCGACGATGTCGCCGCCCTTGCCCTTGCCTTTCGCTCGGGCGGCCTCCGTCAGCATCCGCGCAAGCCGGTCGAACTGCTCCTGCTCGTCCCCGGTGGGCGTGAACGGGATCGTTCGCAGCTTGCGAGGCTTGAATCCTTTGTCGGGGAGTTCGCTCTTCAGCCGGCGGACGCGCACCTCGCGCAGGGCGCGCTGGTCGATGCTCGCGCCGCGGGTGAACCGACGGCTGTCGATCATCTCCAGGAGCGCGGTGAACGACTCCGAGTAGCCGTTGTGAGGGGTCGCGCTGAGGAACAGCCGGTGCTCACAGACTTCCGCCAGCGCCTTCGTCGCCGTCGTACGGTGGCTGTCCACCGCGTACCCGCGCTGTCCGGGCGCCGTCGTCGGACTTGACGGAGCCACGTGGTGGGCCTCGTCGACCACCAGTACGTCGAAGGCGAAGCGCCGGGCGCTGGAGGTCTTGCGCACATCGGCCAGGACATCGCGCAGAAGGCGCTGGGCCCGCAGCGACGGCAGCCACGACATGCTGACGATCACGCGAGGGAAGAGGCGGAATGGGTTGGCGTTCAGCCCGTGGCTGCGCCGGACCTTCGCCATCAGCTCGCTGTTGACGATCACGAAGTCCAGGCCGAACTTCTCCCGCATCTCGTCTTGCCATTTCAGCGACAGGCTCGGCGGGCAGACGATGACCACGGTCCGTGCCCGGTGGCGCAAGAGCAGTTCCTGCACGACCAGGCCGGCCTCGATGGTCTTGCCCAGGCCCACGTCGTCGGCGAGCAGCAGGTTCGTACGGGAGGACTGCAGAGCACGACGCAGCGGCTCGAGCTGGTACGCCTCTACGTTCGCACCGCTACGGAAGGGGGCTTGATAGGAGTTCGCGTCAGCCGACGTCACCGCGCCCCAGCGCACAGCGTCCACGAAAGCGGCCAGTGTGTTCGGGTCATCGAACGCGTCCGGCCGCACCGCCTCCGGCAGGCCCTGGTCCGGCTGCAGCGTGTGCCCGACCTCCAGCTCCCACACGACGGTCAGCTCCTGGCCGAGCCGGTCCTCATCCAGCGACTGTAGGCTCACGACGTGGGCGAGCCCAGGGGCTCCCTCGTCAGCGGGGCTCCGCGGCAGGCCCTGTCGGCGGACGTCCGAAACAGCCCACGTGGAGCCCCGGACCTTCACCACCTGTCCGGGTTCAGGAACCCGCGGCAGTGCCGCAGTCCGCTCGGTACCGCCCTCTGCGTCCTGCGGATACTCCGTAGCGGTCGCCACCTGACGAGACTCCTTCATCGACGCACACCAGAACCAGCTGTCGTGATCACCCTGCGGGCCGCGTCCCGCGACAAGATCGCCAACAGAGATCACTGACGCATCAGTATCGCCGATGAGAGGCACGCGCCGCCCGGACTCACCAAGATCGCGCCACCTCCGGTTCGGAACAGCCTCAGGCCCTGCCCACCGCCAGAATGTGGGCTGAGGCGTCAGTGAAGACGCCCTGCTCATCCGCCAGGCGGGCCGTCGCAATCGCATCCGCGACTAGCGCTCCCGCGGCTTCCTGGCCCGAGCAGCGCCCTGCCGCAACGACGTAGGCCCACCCGGGGCCCTCGATTCCATGCACGCGCACCCCGCGCAGGCCAGCCTCGACTGCCTCCTGCGAGAGCTCGGCTGCGGTGTGGAAGTGCACCACCGTGAACCCCCTGCTGCCGTCGTACGAGCCGGTACGCACCACCTCGGTGACCTCCCCCGCCAGAAGTTCTGGGGTCAGGCCGGCGCTCACGGTGTAGTCCTGCATCAGGGAGTACCGGGAGATCCCCGCGGCCGCCACCAGTCCTCCCGGCTTCGCGACGCGCCGGGCCTCGGAGAGCGACCTGATCCTGTCCCCACGATCCGCCAAGTGGTACAGCGGCCCCAAGAGCAGGACTGCGTCGAAGCTGTTTGTGGGGAGGGTCAGTTCGCGGGCATCCCCGAGCTCGACCGAGCACCCTGGCGCGTTCTCACGGGCCTGTTCGACGTGCTTCGGAACCGGGTCCACGAGCAGCACCTCGTAGCCGTCCTCCACAAGCCACCGAGCATGGGTGCCCGGGCCTCCGCCCAAGTCCAAAACGCGGGCGGGCGGCAGTGGAAGGTACTGGCGTAACAGCTCCTGAGTCCGCTCGAGCTCCAAGCGGCCTGTTGCGGTGGAATGCAGCCGAGACGCCTCGTCGTACTCTGCGTAGAAGTCTGCGATCCGTGCGTCGATAGTCGTCATGCACGGGGACGGTAGGCCCGGCCGGGGCAGCCTGTCATCCATATATCTGCTGGCAGAGACGACTCACGGCTGGTGCCTTGCCCAGGACGGACGGCAGGGCGAATATCGTGGACTAGGCCCCTGCCCGCGGCCCCGACTCCGTTGAGCGCTGCCCTACAGAGGGCCCTCGCCCACACGGCCTGGTCCGCCCGGGCATCGGCATCGGTTACATGATGTGGTCCTGCCAGCCAGAGATGGGTGGCAATGGACGACCACCCAGGGCAGGCCCTCCCGCATCCTGGCGTCGGCTAGGCCGTGTGCAGGACGTCCGCAACAGCCTCCAGAGCGGCGTGCCAGGGATAGGTTGCCGGGTTGCCCTGGCCGGGCTCGTTCGGCACGAACCCGCCCTCGCCGTAGACCACGCGCACTCCGGCGCCCCGCAGTGTCTCGATCGACTGCTCCCACTGGGGGTGTGCGACGTAGGCGCGGTTCACACAGGGCATCATCGCGATCGGGATCCTCTTGCCGATGCCTTCGGCCACGACGCCGACGAGCCACTTGTCCGTGATCCCGAGGGCCCACGCATTCACGGTGTTGAACGTGGCCGGGGCGACCACGATCGCGTCCGGCTTCGGCCAGATGTCCGGCTGGCCCGGCGCCCGGTAGTCCCAGCGCACCGGGTGCCCGGTGAGCACGGCCAGGCCGTCCAAGGACTCGTTGAGCCAACGCGCCGCCGTCGGGGTGAGCCCGAGGCACACGTCCCAGCCCGCGGCCTGCGCATCCTCGATAACCCGGGCCACGTCGAAGGCTGGCGGGGCCGCGCTGCTGAACAGGTACAGGGTCCGAGTGCTCATGGCCCTATCCGATCACAGGGCTTCGCCCCCCACCCAGGGGAGTCGGAGGCGAAGCCCTCTCACGCGGCACTGGGCGCGAGTAGCGTTCCAGATGACGAGTCAGGAACGGAGTACCAGTATGCCGAGATTGGACGACGACCACACTGGAAAGCGCATCAGGGAGCAGCGAAAGCTAGCGAGGCTGACGCAACGCGAACTCGCCGCGCGGATCCCGTACTCGTACAGCTGGCTCACCCAGGTCGAGTGCGGCGCGAGACCGGCCTCTGTCGACTTCACCGCGGCCGTAGCCCGAGCACTAAGAATCGACGTCACTGTGCTGACTGGACAGCCCTACGTGACCCAGCTACAGGAGGACCGGCTTGCCGAACTCATCCGCCCGATCCGGGAATCCCTCGACCTGTACGACCTCGGTGACGACCCCGACGTCGTCACCCGCCCCGCCAGCGAGCTCGTCACCGCCACCGAGGAGCTCTGCGCGCACGTCCGAGCCACCCACCTCCACGCTGCCGCCGCAGCCCTCCCAGACGTCATCACGGAGCTGACCGCCCTGTGCTGGCGGGCTCCTACGACGGAGCTGTGGCAGGGCCTCGGCTCCGCCTACCGCACCGCCCACGACGTAACCGTGAAACTCGGGTACTTCGACCTCGCGAGCGTTGCCCTTGACCGCCTCGGCTGGGCCTCGGAACGAGCGTCCGATCCATCTCTCGCCGCCGTGCGGCAGTACTTCCGGGGACTGGTGTACTTCCGCGAAGGGGAGTACACCATCGGGCTGCGCCTGATCCGCTCCGGCCACGGCCTCCTGGACCCGGCGGACGAGTCCCGCGAAGCGCTTACCGTTGCCGGCCAGCTCCACCTCGGGGGATCGGTGCTCGCCGCACGGGCAGACGACGGCAGCACAGCCGCTAGCCACATCGAGCGAGCCCGGGAGTACGCCAGCCGTGTAGGGGACGCCTCCACGGTGCACTGGCTCAACTTCTCGCCGGCGAACGTGGACCTGCACGAGATGAGTGTCGCCATGGAGATGAGGCAGTACGACGAGGCGATGCGGCAGGCGAAGCTGATCAAGCTGCCGTCCTCGATGGCGACGAGCCGACGTGCGCACTTCTTCATCGACCGGGCGCGCGTCGAGATGGAACTCGGCAGGACAGAGGCCTCGCTGAAGTCGCTGTGGGCCGCGCGGAGGGCGGCGCCGGAGCAGACCCGTTACCACCCCGGTGCCCGAGAGACTGTTCGCGGACTCGTTCACCTTTCCCGCCGAGCCCCCGAATCCCTCGGCAACATGGCGGCCTGGGTCGGCATGTAGATCCACCCCAGAAACTCTCTCCGAAGTGAAAGAGTTTCCGGACTTCCCCCTCGCCACGATGGTCCCGACAATCTTCAACGACGAAGTCGGGGGCGCTTCATGGCGAGCCACGACGGCGTGAGGGCTTGCGCCTACGGACCCGGGCTCGATGAGCAGGCGGACGGCGACGGCAGCACGATCAGAGCCTCCCTGGACACCAGGTCATCTGCGACCGCCACGCGTCCTGCTAGTACGCCCTTACCCCAGCGAGCGCCAAGAGCCGAAGGGACCACCCGGGCACCGCATACGTCGGACAGGAGCCTAGCTTCGTCGTCCCGCGCCCGGGCATGCCTGAAACTTCGGCGAGCGACCGAACTGGTCCGTCGCAATGCACTCCGCCGCCACGCTGTTTTCGTCAGAGTAAGCCCCCATTGGTTGCCAACAGACCAGGCGTACCCCTTCCAGCAATCCCGACGTCAGGTCCTACTCAGGTCGTTTGTCGGCGGGGTCCCAGTAGTTCTCCAGCATCACTGCTGGCCAGGCCGGGGCGGTAACGGGGCCGCGGGGCCCCATCTGCTCGAAGTAGGGGCCGAGGTCGTAGATCGGGGTTCCGTTCACAGCGTCGAGGTCGCTGACGTGCAGGTCCCTACCGTCGACTTTGAGCAGCCGGGGAAACGATGTCGCCATGCGGTTGGGGCGCCTGTGGTTTCGGTGCACGAAGGTGCCGGTGGGCTCCCAGTCCGGGTTGTTGCGGGGGCTGCGAGCTCCGAGGTGGAGGTCGGCGTCGGAGCCCAGGTGGAAGTGCCAGGTGACGATCAGGTGGGAAAACTCTTCGAGGCCTTGCAGGGTGTCCAGCGGGAAGTCCGGGCGGAGGCGGATGATCGATTCGACTCCGCCCTGGTAGTCGTCGGCCGGCTTCTGATGGCCGCCGACGACATGGGCGATGGCCTCCAGCGTGATCGTGTCGTGCACGCGTTCCTCCCCTGCGACTACCGGCCCGGCCTGGACGCTGCTCCGGCACGGCCCAATGCTGTGATGGCGCGGTCAGCGTACCCGGCTGATCACCGTGCGGGCGCGGTCGTCCAGTTGGGCCAGTGCCGTACCTCCGCGGCCGCGGTAGGGAGACAGAGAGCGGCGCATCTGGACGACGGTGTCCAGGGCCCGGCCGGACTGGACTCCCTGCATGGTGTCCAGGGCCTCGGACCAGGTGGCGCAGGCCGCGTCGACGGCTCCTCGCTGTATCTGCACGGCACCCAAGAGGCCGAGGGTGACCGCGTGGGTGCGGGCGAAGGGCTGGGCTCGGCGGGTGCGGACGCTTCGCTGGAACTCGCGCTCGGCTCCTCGGAGGTCTCCGAAGACCTGCAGGGTGCGGGCTGTTTCGTGGGCAAGGGATGCCTCGGAGAAAAAGAAGACCCGGGCTGGCTCGTCGTCTCCGCTCTCGGCGTGGCGCAGGTCGTCCTCGGCGCGCAGCAGGGCGGCGATGGCCTGCTGCTTGTGGCCGGCAGCCGCCAGGCTGCGGGCGTGAACGACTCCGAGGAGGGCGCGTTCGCGCGGGCTCGCGTCCGTGTAGCGGCGGTGGGCGACGGAGGTCTCGGCCAGTCGGAGGGCCTGGGCAGGGTGGCCAAGGTCCAGGGTCTGGTGCGCTTGGGCGCGGAGGATGTGTCCGGCCAGTGGGGCGTCGTCGGCTTCAGCGGACAGCCGAAGGGCTACGTCGAGCCACTTCTGGGCAAGGGCGTGCTCGGAGGAGTCGAAGCTCGTCCAGCCTGCCAAGTAGGCCAGCTCGCCGGCGGCCGAGAACATCTCCTGCCGCGTGTGCTGGTCGGGGAATCGGCCGCCGAGGTAGCCGGCGACGTCGGTACGAAGGTAGGCCACAAGGGCGGATCTGCCGTCGCCGCCGCCGCGGCGCTGTTCGCGCTGGGAGAGCAGTTGTGTCATTTCCCGTACGGCGGCCACGTCGTCTGGGCCGACATGCCACCTGGCCGACGGCTTCCGTGTCCGAGCTGCAGTGACGGTGTCCTGCCACCAGCGGTCGGACGGCAGGAACATCCCCGCGAGGGAGAAGGCGGCGCCCTTGAGGGTGCGGCGGCGCTCCAGGTCCAAGTCGGTCCCCCCGAGATCGACAAGTTGTGCGATTGGGTCGCCGTCCCGTGGGGCCGAACCTGCCTGCTCGTCGGGGTCCTTGAGCCCGATGTCGGCAGCCGTGACGACCCGGTGGATCCCTCGGCTGTTCAGCCCTCGCGACAGCGCTTCGCACAAGATACGGGTCGCCGGCGGCGCCGGGTGCGATCCGCGGACCCACTGGTTGACGTGCGAGGCCGACACCGCGTTCAGTTCCTCGGCACCGACCTCGGTTGCCACGCGCTGCAAATGCCGGGCGGTGGTGGCCTGCGACCAGCCCAGTTGGTGCAGCACGCCCTCCAGCAAGGTGTTGCGCTCACGCGGCACCGGAAGCTCCCGTCCACGAAACGATCTTTACGCGCTTTACGCGGTACCGCGCCCTCCACGGGATACCCACGCCGGGTGAATCGCGGTTCGCTGAGCGTAACGGTAGCCCCAAGGGCCACGTTCCTGGCCGCAGTTCGGCCATCGGCTTCATCCACCAGAACGCTCCGCAGGAGCGTCCACGACTGCGTACGAGGAATGAGGTGAAGCGATGAACTCCCACCAGATCACGCGCGGCGACTTGCTCGAGGCATTGGCCTCCCCCACCGCCCTCTCGGCCTGTCTGGCGCTGCCCAGCCGCCCTGAATCCGTAAGGACTGCAAGGGACTTCGTCGCGGACCAGCTGGCCCGGTGGGGCCGTCCGGACCTGGAGGGCTCCGCCACGCTGGTCTGCAGTGAGCTGGTCACCAATGCCGTTACGCACGCCACGCCCAACTCCTCAGCGAGCGGATGCATGGTCGCTCTCACCCTGATCCCCGGGGAAGCGTTGATCACCCAGGTCGCGGATCCCGATCCTTCGCCGCCGGTTCCGAGGGTCACCCTCTCCGGCGCCCTGGCGGAGGACGGCCGCGGCCTGTCCATCGTCACGCAGTTGTCCGCCTACTGGAGTGCCTCCCCCAGACCCGACGGGAAGGGGAAGGTCGTCAGCGCCTACCTGCTGACGAACCACGACACCACCGGACCGAGCGAGACCGTGGCCGCGGGGCCCGTCCTGCCGGACCGCACACCTTCGGCCGGCCTGCCTGCACAGACCCCCTCGGTACCCACGCCCGCATCGGAGTGCGAGCCCGAGTTACCGAAGCTCGACCTGTCCACACCGTCCGTGGCGCGGGTGTGCGACTTCATCACCGGCGGCACGGACAACTACTCGGCCGACCGCGCTCTGGGCCGACCCCTGCTCACGGCAGCTCCGTGGCTGGACCGGGCCGCGGCCGCTGCCCGAAACCACGGCCAGGAGACCGTCGCGCGCCTCGCGGCACAGGGAATCACCCAGTTCCTTGACCTGGGCTGCGGACTGCCGCAGCGCCACGGCCGCAACACGCATGACGCGGCACAGCGCCACCGATCGGAGTCCATCGTCGTCTACGTCGACCGAGACCCGATGGTTCAGGCTCACGTCCGAACCTGGCTCGCGGAGACCCCCCGAGAGCTGGACCTGCACGCCGACGTCACCCGGACTGCTCACCTGCTCGACCAGCCGGCCATCGCGCGTCTGGACCATGCACGACCGATCGCCGTGCTGCTGCACGAGGTCCTCCCCTGGATCAGCGACGGGAAGGCCAGGCACCTGCTGGAGGCCCTGCGGAACTGGCTGCCTGCCGGGAGCGTGCTGTCCGTCGTCCACGCGGCCGCGGACAGCCACCCTGAATCCACCCCCGCTCTCGCCGGGCTCTACCGGAAGGCGGGCATCCTCTACCGGCCCCGGAGCCTGAAGCAGTTGCTCGCCCTGGTCCGGGGCTGGCACGTGGAGGCCCCTGGCATCAGCGCTGTTCCTCTGGGAGGGCTCCACGCCGTGGACGGCCGAGCACCGCTGTACGGCTCGTACGCCTTCGTCGCTCGCGGGCCGCATCTGTCGGCGACCCGGAGTGGCCAGGGCGCCGCAGTGCGGGAAGCGGCCGCAGGTGGCGCGGGCCTGGAGGTGACACGATGACCGCCGCCCCCTACTGCGTGCGGCCCCTGGCGCCCGACGACTTTCCACAGGCGAGCCGCTTGCTGGCCCGGCGGTGGTCACGCGAGGCCGACTGCGGGCGGCCCGTCGACCGTGAGCGGGACTACGCCCTGATCCTGCCACTGCGCACAGGGGGTCACCTGAAGCTGGACGGTCTGTTCGAGGACGAGCGACTCGTGGCGATGTGGGAGCTGGACCCCACATCTCCGGGCCCCGGTTGGAGCACCTCCGAGCGGCGGGAGCGCAGCGTCTGTCTGTTCCTGCTTTACACCGACCCAGCCCACCGCCACGCGGGACGCCTGGTCTCGCTCTGGCTCGCCGACCACTTCGCCCGAAACCCTCGGCCACCGGTATGGCTGCGCTGCAGCATCCCCGATGACCGGCTCGCGGCTCACATCACGGGGACCTGGGGCTGGCAGAAGGTCCGCCAGGAAGGCGGCCGTCACCTGCTCCAGCTCCCGCCTCAGCTCAAGCTGCATCTCGACCTGTTGATTGCCGGACAGCCTGCCTGCGCGGCTCCCGGCGGCAGCATTCGCCCGCCCGCACTCGCCAGGACCGATCGCTCGTGACATTGCCCGACTATGAAGATGACGCCTACTGGACCGGCCTCGAGGACAACGAGTCGGAACCGGCACACGACCCCTTGTTCACACGGACGGTACGCAATGCGCCGCCGGGTGACGTATGGGGAGCCTCCCCTCGGGAGATCCGGGTCGGCGACTGGCTGGTCGTCGACGGCTCAGCGTATGAGATCACCAACATGTTCTCCCCGGGCTACGACAGCTCCGTGAAGCGCGTGATCCTGCGCGGCCACGCCCCGCAGGTGGTCAAGACCCGGCACGAGATTGTGCGCCCGTACGAGGCCTCGCACCGCGCCACGCGCCGCCCCTGGTAGCAGGCGGGCTCCCGCCCGGCGCTGACACCCGACATCCCTATCCCTGTCCAAGGAGTTTCCGTGGGTCCGTCGCTTCCGATCCCCACACCGCAGGCCTGCTTACCCTCTCCGCCTTCATGTCCGGGCACGGCGCCCGCCGGTGTCCGCGGCACGCCGCCTGAGGCGGAGCAGGTGACCTGGCGTCTCCTGCGCGCCCTCGCGGTATCCCGGCACGAGGACATCACCAGCGAGGACAGCGACCTCTGGGAGACCCTCAACCACGTCCTCGACGATGCCGTGGGCGCGTGCGACATCCGTCCGCTGACCGCCAGCCTGGCTGTGGACCTCGGCTCGCTGACGGACCGGGCCTCCCGACACATTCAAACCGGGCTCACTGAACAGACACGGTCGCGGGCATGCGTCCTCCTGCGCGAGGTCCGCGACCGGCTGCGCCTCAACACCCAGGACATCGGCCTCCTGCGCCGGCTGGCGTGGATGACGGAGGAGGTCGCGAACGAGGTCCTGGACCAGGCTCCGTCCGGCGCGACTTCAACGCCGGCCGCAGCGCGTGCCTGCACGTATTCCCCCGTGCCGACGGGGTGGGCCGGGCAGCAGTCCAGAGGGCCTGCCCCCGCCACGTATCCGGCGGCCTCGGCATGACCGCCGGCGCCTCCGCTGCCATGAGGCCTGAGAGCATGCAGATCCTGGACCGGGCCTGCGTCATCGTGCACCGGCACATCACCACCGCGTACCCGCCGGGTGCCTCCCTCCCGAGCACCAAGCAGCTGGCCCTGGCCTTGGCGCTGCCGCAGAAGCACGTGCACCAGGGGCTGCTGCGGCTGGACAGCCTGGGCGAGATCGCGCTGCACACCGGCAGCCTGCCGGTCAGGCTGCGCACGCGGGAACCGCACCCCCGCGACCGCGCCCTTCACGGTGCCGTCCGCGACCGGATCCGCGCCGGCCACTACCAGCCGGGGCAGGCTCTGCCTACCGGGCTGCTGGGCGAAGAGTTCGGACTGCTCCCGCACCACGTGCAGCGCGCGCTGCGGTTTCTCACGTCCGAGGGAACCCTCCGCTTCGACGAACGCGGAGCCCACGGTCCGGGCCACTACGTCCCGGTGGCCTTCGCGGAGGCCGTCTAGTGAAGCCCACAGAATCCGCGTGCTTCCCGGACGCCACGCTGCTTCCCGCGGAAGCCCGCGAGTGGCTGAGCCGGCCGAGCGCTGCCCGTGTCGCGACGGTGTGGCAGGACGGTGGCCGCAACGCCTACCCCGCCGACTTGGAGGTGGCGCAGCGGCTGCTGGAGGTGTTTCCGCGACAGGCGGATGCCGCGGCCATCAACCGTGAACACGGACAGCTGACGGCGCGGGAGCTGGTCGACCGGGGCATCGCGCAGTTCCTTGATCTCGGATGCGGATATCCGCTGTTCGGGCACATCAGCGAGCCCGCGCTGCGGACGGAGCTCGACGAGATCGTGCACGAGGCGAATCCCCTCGCCAGGATGGTGCACGTTGACCTCGACCGCGGGGCGGTCGCGCATAGCCGGGCCATGCGTACGGCCGGCGCTGGATCACACGGTCCGGTGGTGCTGAGCGGGGACATCCTCGACACGGCCCACCTCCTGGACGCCGTCCAGGACCTCGGGCACCTGTCGCTGAACCATCCCGTCGGCGTGTTCGTCCACGACGTGCTGCCCTGGGCGGCCGACGACCGGCAGGTCCTGGCGGCCATGGCCCGCCTTCGGCGGTGGCTTCCGGCGGGCAGCGTGCTGTCCATCACGCACTCCAGCCCGGAGCTGGCGGGAGGGTGGCTGGCCGGGGCCGAACGGGTCCTGCGGCAAGCAGGCATCCCCCACCGGCCACGGCCGCGTTCCTTGATCGCCGACCTGTTCGGTGACTGGCCCGACCTCGACGGCGGCCCGCTGCGGCTGCTACCGACCGCACACCACCACGACGAGCACAGCCGCCGGTGTGCACCGCCGGCCACGTCCGCCGCGTACGCCGGCATCGCCGTCAAGCCGCTGTCAGTCGCCACGTGGGCACCGTGGTGACCCGGCGCGTACCGCCGCAGACTCCAGCAGCTCCAGAGGCTGGCCCCCGTCCCGACGTGGTCGGGACGCGGACGGCCCACGACTTCCCGCTCCGGCCCCGTCGGAGAGGGATGGCCAGGAACCATGCGGCGAGCCGCACGGCCTTGGCCAGCACCACAAGGATCACACCCGAACCAGCAAGAGGAGTTGAAGTGGCCAGCAATCCCAACCCGGGCATGACCCAGGCCCAGCCCAAAACCACGGCTGAGGGCGCGTTCAACCTGGACGTCGAACTGGTCGAGGTCGGCGACCCCGGCGCTCTGAAGACCCTGACCGACGACGGCTGCGGGTCGACCTGCGGCGCCTGCACCACCGGCGTCCACTGACCCAGCCGCTCCACCCCTGGCCGGGGGGGGGGGGGGGGGGGGGGGGGGGGGGGGGGGGGGGGGGGGGGGGGGGAGGAGGGGGAGGGGGGGGGGGGGGGGGGGGGGGGGGGGAC
>NZ_JBWKEZ010000001.1:251405-258117 GCF_056434525.1 Streptomyces sp. NPDC044002 | reverse complement strand
CTTCCGCTTTCCTCTCTCCCCCCCCTTCCCCCCCCCCCCCCCCCCCCACCCCCCCCCCCCCCCCCCCCCCCCCCCTCCCCCCCCCCTCCCCCCCCCCCCCCCCCCCCCCCCCGGCCATACCCGACACATATACGCTTCACGGAGGTACAGGTGGCAAGCCCCGCATTCCGCTCCGGCCGGACGGCGCTCGTGCGCGCAGTGGCGTCCCCCACCCCTCCGCTGCTGCCCTGGCCTGACCTGACCGACCGCTCCCCCGATGCCTCCGCCGGGCACATTCCTTGGCTGCGTGCGGTCCGCGACACGGACACCGGGAAAGCGTTATGGCACGCCAGTCCGGCACTGGGCCGGGAGGTCGACGGCCTCCTCGCTGCTGAACAGCCCCGGCCGCACGACGCACGACGGGCCGCACTCTCGGTGGCTCGGTACCTGCTGCGGGCGCACGGCCGGCCCACGCCCTTCGGACACTTCGCTGGCGTGACCACCGCGGCGTTAGACGGTCCAGCTCGCGCGGACTGGGGCCTCGAACACCTGCCGATGGCCCGTGCTTCCGCGGAGTGGGTGGAACAGATCATCGCCCGGTTGGAAGCCGTGCCCGAGCTGCTGGAGCGGCTTCCGGTGGTCACCAACACCACCCTCGCCGAACGCGGGAACCGTCTCATCGTCCCCTACCAGGCCGACACCCGAGCAGACCAGCAGCGCGCCGTCGAAGCATCGGTCCGCCTGACCGGCCCCGTAGCCACCGTGCTCACATCCGCCCGGACGCCCACCTCGATCGGGAACGTCATTGCGAAGGTCATGGCGGATTTCCCCGCAGTAGGGAAGGCCACGGTCGACGGATTCGTGCGGGAGCTGCTCCGAGTCCGCGTCCTGATCACCTCCCTGCACGCGCCGAGCACCGAAACCGACGCGCTCGGCTACCTGTTGGCCCAGCTCGAGGCCGCCAGGGCCGACGAAGTCGTGGGTGTCTCTGAGACCATCGCCAGCCTTCGGGCTGCCCACGCTGACCTGCAGCACATCGGCAGGCACGAGCTCGCCGGTGCTCGGATGCGTGCCCTGGCGCCTGGCCTGCGCCGGCACCCAGTTGCCGTGGACACCCGGCTGACCGCGACCGTCGTGTTGCCGGCCACGGTGGCGCAGGAGGCGGAGCGCGCCGCGCTGCTTCTGGCCCGTGTGAGCCCCGCGCCGTTCGGGACGGCGGACTGGAAGGCCTACCACATGCGGTTTTACGAGCGGTTTGGCATCGGGTCGACGGTTCCGGTGCTCGACGTGGTCGCCGACAGCGGCATCGGCTACCCCAAGGGATACCCGGGGACCGGGCCTGCCGAGCACAAACCGCGGTTGACGGACCGTGACCGAGTCCTGCTGGGCCTGGCGCAGCAGGCTGCCCTCGACGGCCGCCGCGAGGTGCTCCTCGACAAGGCCACGATCGAGGCCCTGACCGTGGGCAGCGAACCGGCACGTCTCCCGCCCCACCTTGAGATTGGGTTCCGGCTCCGCGCGCCCGAGGCCGGGGCGCTCGACCGGGGCGACTTTCGCCTGGAGGTAGTCAGCGTTTCGCGGGGCGCCGGGGTCGGCACGGGCCGGTTCCTGTCCGTGCTCGACCCGGCGCAGCGACAGGCCTTGACCAACGACCTGACTGCGCTTCCGGCTTCCGACCCCGACACAGTCGCCATGCAGTTGTCGTTCCCTCCGCTCTTGCCGGACAGCGCCCATGTCACCCGAACGCCGCTTGTGCTGCCCGCCGTGATCAGCCTGGCCGAGCACCGCCCCCCGGCCGACGACGTGCTGACCGTCGAGGACCTGGCGGTGGGCTGCGACGGCCGCCGCATGTACCTCGCAGCCCCGGGCCACGGGCACCGCGTGGAGGCGGTGGGGATGCACGCGCTGAACCTGAACACCCACACCCCGCCCCTGGCCCGGTTCCTGACCGAGCTGAGCCGCGCCCAGTACGCGCAGGTCGCCGTGTTCGACTGGGGAGCCGCCGCCCAACTGCCCTACCTCCCCCGTCTGCGGTCCGGCCGGATCATCCTGGCGCCAGCTCGCTGGCAGCTGGACGCCAGCGAGCTTCCGGCCGCGAATCGCTCGTGGGAGGACTGGGACGCCGCGTTCGGCACCTGGCGGGCCGCACGTCGGCTCCCCCTCACCGTGCACATCGGCCGTGGCGACCGGCTGCTACCGCTCGACCTCACCGTCCCTGCGCACAGGGCGCTGCTGCGCGAGGACCTGGACCGGGCCGGCGCGGTCACGGTCGCCGAGGCTCCAACCGCGGCCGAGCTGGGCTGGTGCGCCGGCCGGGCACACGAGATCGTCGTCCCGCTCAAGGCCAGCCGACCGCCGGCCTGGCCCCGCCTGCCCAAGCCCACGTCCGCCCGGACTGTTCGGCGGGACCTGGTCCACACCCCCGCCGTCTCACCGGTTCTTCTGGCCAGCCTGTACGGGGACATGCGCCGCCAGGACACCCTGCTCGGGGAGCACCTGCCGGACCTCCTCGACCGACTCGGCGCCCCACCCTGGTGGTTCGTACGGTTCCGCGACCCCCATCAGCACCTGCGGTTGAGGTTCGCCCTGCCCACCGCGGACGCCTTCGCCACCACGGCCGGCACGGTTAGCGCGTGGGCGGACGAGCTCCGGCGGGCCGGGCTGCTGTCGGACCTGCGCTATGCCACCTCCTATCCGGAGATGGGCCGGTGGGGCGAGGGGCCGGCCTGGTCCGCAGCCGAAGAGGTCTTCCGCGCCGACTCCCGCGCCGTCCTCGCCCAGCTCAACCCGACGCCCCGACCGTCGCGGCGGGTGCTGGTCGCCGCGCACACCGTGGCCATCGCCTCCGCTTATCTCGGCAGCACGGAGGAGGCGATGGCATGGCTGATCAACCACATCCCATCCGCGCCCCCGGCACCGGTGGCCCGCCCCGAGTTCGCCGAGGCCGTCGCGCTCGCCAATCCGAACGACGACTGGGCAGCCCTGCGGTCCGTCCCCGGCGGCGAGGAGATCGTCCGGGCATGGAGCGACCGCAAAGAGGCCCTGGCCTCGTACCGGCGCCACCTCCCCGGCCCCGACACCCAGGGCATCGACGCTGACGACGTGCTGACCTCCCTGCTCCACGTCCACTTCGTACGCGCCGTCGCCGTCGACTTCCCCGAGGAAGCCCTCTGTCTCTACCTCACGCGAGCCGCAGCCCTCGCCTGGACCGCCAGGAGGTCCCGTTGATGCTCCACCCCGCCCTCGGCCTCGCCCGGGAAATCGCCGACCGGCTCGCCTACCCCGCCACCTCCGTCGGCGCGGTGGCCGCCTCCGACTGGCGCAGGCAGTCCCTCGGCCACGGCGTTCCCGGTATCGCGCTGCTGCACATCGAACTCGCCGCCGCCGACCTCGGCCCGTGGGACCGCGCCCACGCCTGGCTCTCCGCCACGGCCGGGCAGCCGCTGACCACCGGGGCCGACAGCCACCCCTTCTACGGGGCGCCGGCGTTTGCCCACACCCTTGCGTGCGCGGCCGAACGCCTCCCCGGGGCCTACGGGGCCGCCCTCGACTCCTTGGACCGGCAGATGGTCACGGACGCTCGCCGCCGCCTGGCCGCCGCCGAACAGCGCATCGAGGCCGGCCAACTGCCAGCGCTCGCCGAGTTCGACGCGATCCGCGGTCTCACCGGCTACGGGGCATACCTCCTTCGCCGCCGCCCAGACAGCGACATCGTTCGCGCGATCCTCGACTACCTGATCCAGCTCACCCAGCCGCTCACCCACCGGGGCGAGACCGTGCCCGGATGGTGGACCGCCTCCGGCCCATCCGGCCGGCCCGACGACCGCTACCCCGACGGGCACGCCAACACCGGCGTCGCCCACGGCATCGGAGGAGTCCTTGCCCTCCTCGCGCTCGCCGCGCACCACGGGACCATGGCCGCCGGGCACCGAGAGGCCATCCGCAGCATCCTGGACTGGCTGGACCGCTGGGAGGTCAACATCGGCCGGGGACCGGCCTGGCCGTACTGGGTAACCCTTCCCGCTCTGCCCACAGGCCACCTGCCCGTGGGGCCGCAACGCCCGTCCTGGTGCTACGGCACCGCCGGTCTCGCCCGCGCCCAGCAGCTCGCCGCCATCGCCCTCGGCGACCAAACACGACAGCTCGCCGCCGAACACGGCCTCCTGGCAGCGCTGACCGACCCGGAGCAGCTCCACACGACCACCGACAGCGGACTGTGCCACGGCTTCGCAGGCCTCGCCCACATCGCCGCCCGGGCCGCCTCGGACGCCTTGCCCACCACCGCCGACCAGCTCCGGGCCGTACTCCCCGCGCTCCTGTCAGCCGTGCACCCACCTGGCAGCGACCCGGCCACCGCCGCAACCGGGCTTCTCCACACGCAGGAACCCGACCCGGGACTCCTCGACGGCGCCTCGGGTATCGCCCTGGCCCTCCTAGCCCCGGCCACCAACGCGCCGCCCCGAACGTCCTGGGACAGCTGCCTGCTCATCGCCTGAAACGACGCACCGCACGAGGACAGCCCCACCGAGCCACCCACCGCACATCCACATGAAGGACCTCACCGATGCAGGGCACCTGGCACCAGATCAACGTCACCTTCGCCGACCGCGCCACCGCACAGCAGGCGATCCCCCAGACGCTCGGCCCCGCCCTGATCATGGCCGAGGACCGCGGGGAGATTTCCACCTGGTGGTTCATGAACAAGCAGCCGTGGAAGCTGCGCGTGCGCACCGCCGGCGACGAGACCCCCACCCTGTGGGAGGCCCTCAGCGAACTCGTCCAAGCCGATCAGGTCCTGCAGTGGAATCCCACCATCTACGAACCCGAGACCCTGGCGTTCGGCGGGACCGAGGCCATGGACGCGGCCCACGAGCTGTTCCACACCGACAGCCGCCACCTGCTGACATACCCCGTCCAGGCCGGACACCTCGGCCGCCGCGAGACCGCCGTCCTCCTTGTCAGTGCGATGATGCGCGCCGCCGGCCTCGACTGGTACGAGCAGGGTGACGTCTGGGACAAGGTCGCCGCCGAACGTCCCGCCCCGCCGATCCTCGCCTCCGAGCTGGACGCGGCCATGTACTCCCTGCTGACCGTCGACGCCCGCAGCCTTTGCCGGGAGGACGGCCCGCTCCACGGACACGCCGACTGGGTTCGCGCCTTCGCAAGGGCCGGGACCGCACTCGCCGTCCTCAACCACGAAGGCCGGCTGCTCCGAGGCCTGAGAGCTGTCCTCGCCCACCACGTGATCTTCCACTTCAACCGGGCCGGTCTCCCCCTGGAGGACCAAAGCGCCCTGTCTACCCTCGCCCGAAAGGCCATCATGGGAACGAGTGACACCCCCGCAACCACCCCCGCCAGCAACCCGGCCGCCGATAGCGTCGGATCGGTGAACACCGACACGCTCACCACCCCCGACGCCACCGCGGAACAGCTCCGCAACGCCCTCGTCGACCAGATCCGCAAGGAGGGCCACGCCACCAACCCGGCCGCCGAGGCCGCGCTGCGCACCGTGCCCCGGCACCTTTTCGTGCCCGACGCCTCGATCGAGGAGGCCTATGCCAACCAGCCGGTCCACGTGAAGTACGACACCGACGGCACGTCCATCTCCTGCGCCTCCCAGCCCGCCGTCGTCGCCCTCATGCTCGACCAGCTCGACGCCCAGCCCGGCGAACGCATCCTCGAACTCGGCGCCGGCACCGGCTACAACGCTGCCCTCATCGCCCACCTCGTCGGCGACACCGGTCACGTCACCACCATCGACGTCGACGACGACCTGGTCGACGGCGCCCGTAAACACCTGGCCGCCGCCGGGTACACCAACGTCGAAGCCCTGACCCGCGACGGAGCCATCGGCCACGCCGACGGAGCGCCGTACGACCGGATCATCGCCACCGTCGGCGCCCACGGCATCCCGCACGCCTGGCTCGACCAACTCGCGCCGGGCGGACGGCTCGTCGTTCCCCAGCGGCTCAAGGGCAGCGTCTCCCGCTCCATCGTCTACGAGCGCCGAGACGGCCGATGGGTGTCCCTCAGCAGCGAGATGAACACCTTCATGCCGCTGCGCCGCGGCATCGCCGACGACGACCGGCGGATCATCCCCCTCACCGCGGACGGGACCGTACGCCTGCAGGCGCCGGCCGGAACCCCCATCGACGCCGAGGCGCTTGCCCGCGTACTCGAAGAACCGCGGGTCGAGGAATGGACCGGCATGACGGTCCGCGCCATGGAATCGCCCGAGTGGATGGAGCTCTTCGTCAGCTGCTCCTTCGACTCCGGCCTCATCCGGATGCTGTTCCCGGCCGCCGCGAAGGGCACCACCCTCACCGAGGACCCCTACCCCTCCTCCACCGCGGTCATCGACAAGGGCGCCCTGACCTACCTCGCGCGGCGCCTCTCGGACCAGACCACCCCCGAGGGCGGCAAGCTGTGGGAGTTCGGCGTCATCGGCCACGGCCCCGGCAGCGACGAGCTCGCCGCCAAGGTCGCCGACGCGATCCGCACCTGGGACCACAACTACCGCAGCCGGAAGCCCGACTTCGAGCTCCAGTCCCTGCAGACCCTGGCCCCCGAGGAACGTCCCGGCCGGTTCACCGTCGACACGCCCCTGAACCGGATCGTCATCGACTGGAACTGACCGTGCGCCCATGACCGTGGGGGGGGGGGGGGGGGGGGGGGGGGGGGGGGGGGGGGGGGGGGGGGGGGGGAGAGGAAGGGAGGGGGGGGGGGGGAAGAA
>NZ_JBWKEZ010000001.1:106552-251395 GCF_056434525.1 Streptomyces sp. NPDC044002 | reverse complement strand
TTTACCTCTCCCCCCCCCCCCCCCCCCCCCCCCCCCCCCCCCCCCCCCCCCCCCCCCCCTCCCCCCCCCCCCCCCCCCCCCCCCCCCCCCCCCCCCCACGGCTGGCCAACCCCTCGGAGAACTTCATGGACCCACACGGCCAGTTAGCCCGACGCTTCCCCCTCGTTTCACGCTTCCGGCCCGCCTGCCTTCCCCTTCCCAACCGCGTCCAGACCCTCGTGACGCTCGCCGATTCCGCCGCCGCCGGAACGGACCAGGGCCTCGCTTCGGCCGTCTACAACCAGGCCGCCCTCATCGCCTCCGATGTCGGCCTTTCCGACCTCGCCCGCCAGATGTGCCACCAGCACGCCGACGCCTACCTGCACGCCACCCCGCTCCCCGCCATGACCGCGATCCGGGCCCTCGAACCGGTCGTCAACCTCGCACGCCTCCAGATCCGCGCCGGGCACCCCGACGACGGCCTCGACCGTTTCCTGCGCCTCTCCCAAGCCGTCAGCAACGGCACCGCCGACCGATTCGACGACGTGCACGTCCCCGCCGACCTCGTGCAGACCGAAGCCGACCGGCAAGAAGTCCGAGCGTGGCTGTGGCGTGTCCTCCTCGCCGACGGCTCACGCACCCTCACAGGAGCCGGCCGGTGGGCTGAAGCCCTCGCACACACACGCGAACACCAGGGCATCGGCAAGCGGATGTTCGACGGCCGACAGATCGCCGTCGTCGCCGCCCTCACCAGCGGCGACATCAGCCACGCCGCCGAACTCATCGCCGAGACCGCCGCCGGCGACCCGTGGGAGCACGCCGTCACCGCCTGCCTGCACGCGCTGTGCCACCGGGCCTCCGACGGCCTGGGCCACGCTCAGGAGAACGAACTCGAGGCCGCGGTCCTCGCCGTCCCCGTCGAGCAGGGCATGACGGTCTTCGACACCAGACTCCGCCTCACAGCCCTGGCCACCATCGCCTCCCCTGCAAGCCCGGCCGCCCAGCGCATCACCAACCAGCTGCACCGCCACATCACCGACGCTCGCGACGGCTTCGCCGCACGGGAAGCGCTGGCCGACCCTCTGTTCACCAAACTGGCCCCTCCGACGCAACTTGCGGCCTGCCGTGACCTCGTCGAGGCCTGCGCCCTGGGCTCTGGCGCCATTCCCGTTCAACTCCGTCGCACCCTGGACGCAGCACTTCAGCGGAGCGACCGCGTGATCCGCGACAGCCTGTCGGCTTCCTGATCCGTCTCCGGTGTCGGAGCCCAGCCTGCCAGCCCCACGGACACGCACGAGCCCGGCGGCCGTACTGAAGCCCACAATCCCCCGCCCGAGTGACACAGCCTGTTCGAGCGAGTTTCAACGCCGCCAGCACAGACGCGCCAAGCCCACCCAGCCGGACCAGAACATTCGTTCACTATTCGCCCCCGATTCGGCCGTGACGCACCCGATCGGGAGCCGTTCTTAGAGCACCAGTACCAGCCGTGCGCCCATCCGGAGGTCCCTGTGAATCCGCAGCCGAACCACCTCGAAGCCCCCGCTGTATTCGAACATCTCAGGCCCGTCCCGTACCCGCGCCCGGCGTGTGGGCGCCGTGTTGACGCCCGCTCCTTCGGCGGCCGCGACTCACGACCGGATGCCGGGAGGGCTGCGTGAGCAAGGACTCGACGGCCGGATCCAGCGCCGCGGGGGTGTCGGATTCCGAGCGGCTCCTCTTCGGCGGCGAGCTCGCCTACGACATCGGATGGGACCGGCACGAGGGCGCCAGGCTCAAGCTCGGGCTCTGGACGATGGCGAGGCAGCTGCCCCGGCTGGTCGGGACCGGACTGCGGCTCGCCCACCTGGCCGATCCCCGGGCCCTGCGCCTGGTCCTGACCTCCGAGGCCGGCCGCGGAATCGCCCAGGCGGTCGGCCTGGTCGCGGTCAACAGCGTGCTCGGCCACATCCTCGCGAGCGGCAGCACCAACCAACGCCTTACCCAGGCCGTACCCGCGCTTACGGTCGTGGCCCTCACGGCGTTCCTCGGCTCCCTGCTGCGCTCGGCCTCGACGGCGGCCACCGGAGCGCTGGAGCCGAAGGTGCAGCGGGTGGCGACCGAGCAGTACCTGGGGCTTGTGCACCGTACGGAACTCGCGGCGATCGAGGACGACGAGTTCCACCGGCTCCTGGATGCGGCCCGGTACGGGGCGGACTCCGCCCGACGCATGATCCGCTACTGCACCAACACCCTGAACGCGGCCGTGTCGTTGATCGCCGCGGCCGGCGTGCTGACCGTCCTGCATCCGTTGCTGCTGCCCCTGCTGGTCCTGATGACTCTGCCGAGCGCGTGGAGTTCGCTGATGATCTCCCGCCAGAAGTACATCTCCTTCCACGCCTTCGTGCAGCACGCCCGGGCCGGGCACCTGCTCGGCCAGCTGCTGACCCAGAAGGAAGCGGCGGCGGAAGTCCGCGTCCACGGAGTCGGGCCGTTCCTGCTGGGCCACTTCCGAACGATGGCCGAGACCAGCGAACGCGAGCAGACCCGGCTGGCCCGCCGGGCGGCGCGGATCGGACTCGTCGCCGACGGCGCCGGCGGCATCGCCACCCTCCTCACGTACGGGGCCCTGGGCGCCCTGCTGTGGGGCGGGGCCATGGACCTCGCCGTCGCGGGCACGGCCGTCCTCGCCATCCGCACCGGCGCCGCCAGCCTGGACACGCTCGTGCTGCAGATCACCGAGCTGCACCAGGAGTCGCTGTTCGTGGCCGACTTCGAGCGGCTGTGCCGGGAGGCCAAGACCCGGGCGATCCCCGTGGGCGGGCGGGCGTTACCCGAGCAGCTGCGGGAAGTCCGGTTCGAGAAGGTTTCCTTCACCTACCCCGGCAGTGGAAGCAGCGGCGACGAACCGGAACCGACGCTGCGCGAGGTGAGCTTGTCGTTCCCGACAGGGAAGATCATTGCGCTGGTGGGTGAGAACGGCTCTGGCAAGTCCACGCTGGTCAGGCTGCTAGCCGGCCTGTACCTGCCGGACGAAGGGAGCGGCACGATCTGGTGGGACGACATCGACGCCCGCACCGCCGACCGCGACCAGGTCTTCGGCCGCGTCGCGTTGATGTCGCAGGACTTCTACCACTGGCCGTTCACGTTCCGGGTGAACGTCGGCATCGGCCAGCCCGGCCAGGCCATCGATGATCGAGCGGTCGAGGAGGCCGCCGGCTTCTCCGGAGCCGACCAGGTCCTCGACGACCTGCCGCGCGGGCTCGGCACGCTTCTGGCCCGCGGCTACCGCGGTGGCCACCAGATCTCCGGCGGGCAGTGGCAGCGCGTCGGCATCGCGCGCGCCAAGTACAGGCGGGCCGAGATCCTGATCGTGGACGAACCCACCAGCGCCCTCGACGCCGTCGCGGAGCAGCGGGTCTTCGACCAGATCAGGGCCCTGGCCGCGACCACCGGCCAGACGATCGTGCTCATCACCCATCGTCTCCATTCCGTGCGTCATGCGGACCTCATCCACGTCCTCAAGGACGGCCGGGTCGCCGAGTCCGGCACGTTCGAGGAACTGATGGACACGGCCACGGGCACCGGGGACTTCCGCGACGCCTACCTCGTCCAGGCCGCCGCCTTCGATGCCACGATCCCCACCCAGTCCGCCGGCGACCACGACGCCCTGCGCACCGAGGGCCACGCATGACCGCAGCCACCGCAGCCACCGCAGCCGAGGATGGCGGGGTGAACGCCCGCCTGGTGGCGGGATCCCACGCGACGCGGTCGCATGCCGACCGACAGGCCGGGGCGCCTCCAGGCTCCACCGAGCCTGGGGCTTCGCTAATGCTCGTGGATGGCCATCATCTCCTCTACCGGGCCCACTTCGGGTTTCCCCGGAGGGTGACCGCGCCCAGCGGGGAGGACCTGACCGGCCTGTTCGGGTTCGTCTCCCTGCTGCGCAAGGCCCACCGCGAGCACTGTCCGGGCCAGGAGATGTTCGTCGTCTTCGACGCCGAGGACGGCGCTGCCGACCGCGCTGAGAACGTGCCTGGCTACAAGGCAACCCGGGCAGGCGCCGACCACAGCCCTGTCGTCCACCTGCCCGCGGTCAAGCAGGCCCTGGACGCGGCCGGGGTGCGGTGGCTGGAGACGCCCGGCTGCGAAGGGGATGACGTCCTCGCCACCCTGGCCAAGCTCGCCGTCGTCACCGGCCGGGAAGTGATCGTGTTCTCCGGTGACCGTGACCTGTACGGACTGCTGGACGGGCAGCGAGTGCGGGTCCTCAACACCCAGCTTCCTGCCAGGCGTCAGCTGGTGACGGCTGCGGACGTGGCCGACCGCTTCGGTGTCCATCCGGTGCAGTGGCCGGACTTCCGGGCGCTGACCGGGGACGCGTCCGACAGCATCCCCGGCGTCACCGGCGTCGGTCCGGTGACCGCCAGGCAGCTCCTTGCCGGCGGGCGCCGCCTGGAGGACCTGCCCGAGACCGTGTCCGGGCGGGCCGGGACGGGGCTGGCTCGGGCCCGCGCGCAGTGGCAGGAGGTCTTGGCCTGGCGGGAGGCACTCCGTCTGAATGCGCACGTCCCGGTTCCTGACGACCTGCTCACCGGCCGACCCACCCCAGAGCTGGTGCCGGCAGGCCGACTGCTGACGGAGGCCAGACTGTGGTGACGCTGCCCGGCGCCCGGCCTCCTGCTGGCGGTAAAGCGCCCGCGCTCGGGCCGGGGTTCAGGCTGTACCTGAGCGGGGAGTCCGCCGGGCTGGTGGGGACATCGGTGCACCTGGTTGCCCTTCCCGCGCTCGCCGTCCTCGAACTGGACGCGACGGCAGGGCAGGCCGCCCTGCTCGCCTCCCTGGCCCACCTGCCCACCTTCCTACTCGCCCTCCCGGCCGGCGGCGTCGTCGACCGGTACACCAAGCGGGCCCTGCTGGTGGGCACCGATCTGGTCGGCGCCGCCGTCGTCACAGTGGTCCCCGTGGCGGCGCTGGCAGGGGTGCTGTCGATGCCCGTGCTGTACGGGGTCGCGCTGGTCCTGGGGGCGGTGAGCGTGCTGCACCAGGCGGCGGCCATCGCCATCGTTCCGCAGCTGGTCGAACCCGCCCTGCTGCACCGGGCCAATGCCAAGGTCGGGGCCGCGTTCGGGGCCTCGGACACCGCCGGAACGTACCTGGGCACCCTGGTCGTCGCCGTCGTCGGCGCGGCCAAGGCCTTCTGGCTGGATGCCCTGTCGTATCTGGTGTCCGCCTGGTGCGCGGCCCGGATTCCGGAGCCCGGCCGGCCGGTGCCGACCGAGGGAAGGCCCAGGCGGCGGTTCACCGGGGAGATCTGGGAGGGCCTCGCCTACACCGCGCGGACTCCGCTGGTGAGGGACCTCGTCCTCGCACTGACCCTGACCGGTGTGGGCGTCGGTGTCACCGGCGCGCTGTTCGCGTACTACCTGCTGACCACCCTGGAGGCGGGTCCGACCGGGTTGGGCGTCGTGATGGGCGTCTCTGGCATGGGCGCGCTCGCCGGCGCTCTGGTGGCCCCGCGAATCGTGGCCCGCTTCGGCCCCGGCCCCACCCTGCTCGCCGGATTCGCGACATGCCCCGTGGCGGGCGTGCCCCTGTTGATCGCCGGGCCCGGCCCCGTCTGGCTGGCGGTCCTCGCCGCGGCCGGAGGTCTCCAACTCGCAGCCGCAGCGGTGGCGGGTACCACCCAGAGGTCGGTGCGCCAGCAGATCTGCCCGCCCGGGTTGCAGGCGCGGGCACAGCAGACCTCGACCTGGCTGGTCTCGGGGAGCAAGCCATTCGCGGCCCTGGCCGGCGGTGCTGTGGCCACCACGTACGGGGCGCGCACCGCGCTGGTCATCGGGACGGTGGTGCTGGTCTTGCCGGTGGCCGTGTTGTGGCGCTCTCCTGTCAGCCGCCAGACCGCGATGCCGGTGCCCGCTCCGCCCTCCGGCGACTCCGCCCTCGTCGGCCGTGACCGCCCGCCCGCCGACGCCGCCGGAGCAGACCCGCACCCGTGAGCGTCGCCGACTCCTTCCCTCCGCCTTCTCTCCGAACTGTGAGGCCCTCTTGCCGCCCACCCGCTCGCACATCCACGATCTCGTCACCGCCTATCTGGAACGACACCCGGCCGAAGCGCCGCTGCTGGCACCCCTGTTGCAGGCATTGGACGGCGGCGGGGACCTCACGAGCCGCTCCACCCTGCCCGGGCACGTGACGTGCAGCGCGGTCGTGGTCAACAGCCACCGCCGCGTCCTGCACATCCGGCACAACGCCACCGGCAAGCTGCTGGCACCCGGCGGACACGTCGAGGCCGACGACCGTTCGCTTCTAGAGGCGGCGCTGCGCGAGGTCCACGAGGAGGCCGGCATCCCGCCCGGCGCCCTCTGCGCCACCGCCGCGTACAGCGGCCTGCCCTTCGACATCGACGTCCACGACATCGACGCCAACCCGTCCAAGGCCGAAGGCGCGCACCAGCACTACGATTTCCGCTTCGTCCTCATGCTCGCCCACGACGACGCGGAGATCTCGGTGCAGCGCGAGGAGGTCTCGGCCGCCGCATGGCTCGCCTTCGACCAGGTCACGTCCCCGACGCTGCGGGCGAAGCTCTGCGCCTCCGGGCTCGACGGCCGCATCGAGCCGGTCAACGCCTCGGCCTTGATCCACGACGGGCACGGCCGATACCTGCTCCACCTGCGCGATGACCTTCCCGGCATCTGGGAACCGGGAGCCTGGTCCCTGCTCGGCGGAGGCCGCGAGCCGGACGACACCTCGCTCGAAGACACCATCCGCCGCGAACTGCGCGAGGAAGCCGGACTCGAGCCGGGCGTCCTGGAGCCCTTCGCCGTCGAGCTCGCCACCGGCACCGATGGCCTGACCGTACCGCTCCAGATCTTCACCGCTCGGTGGAACGGCGACCCGGCAGGCCTAACGCTCACCGAGGGCGTGATGCTCGCCTGGTTCCACCCCGACGCCATGCCCCGCCTCCGGCTGAGCCCCTCCACCCTGGATCTCGTACGCCAGCACGCCGAGCACTCGGCTTGCAGCAAGGCGGTGGCCTCCCGCCCTGAAGCCCTCGAGCCGAAGGCCGGTAGCCCCAGCGTTCCGCACATCGTCGGCGTCCACCTCTATCTGGAGCGCGACGGCCAGGTGCTGCTCGGCCTGCGGCACCCCGCCTCCGCGTACGCCGGCGGCACCCATCATTTCCTGGCCGGGCACTGCGAGCAGGAATCCGCCGTGGCCTGTCTGGTGCGGGAGGCGAAGGAGGAGGCCGGCCTGCTGATCGAACCGCGGGACGTCGAGCTGGCACACGTGGTGCACATGGTGGACAAGCCCGGCGCGCAGCCCCGTATCGGGTTCGTCTTCCGTGCGCGGCGGTGGACGGGGACGCCGGAGGTCCGGGAGCCGGACCGGTGCGTCTCCTGGGGCTGGTGGCCCGCCGATGCCCTCCCCGAGCCGATCGTCCCCTACACCCGGGCCGCGATCGAAGGCATCCGGGCCGGACGTCCCTACACCGAACTCGGCTGGCTCTGACCGCCCAGCACCCCGCCCGCCGTCCCTGACCAAAGGTAAGGAGCCGTACGTGCTCGATCCCCTCGTGTCGCCCGCCCGAACCGAAACCGCCCCCGACGAGAGAACGGAGACCGCGCGGGCGGAGATGGTCGCCGGGCTGGAATCCGCTGGCCACCTCCGGCCGGGCCCGGTCCGTGACGCCTTCCTGGCTGTGCGGCGGGAGGTGCTGATGCCGCAGGCGTACGTGCGGCGCAGCAAGCCGGACGAGACTCCGCCGCGCTGGGACATGCTCGACTGGGGCGTGCCTGCGGACCGGGAGGAGTTGCTCGGGCTGCTGTACGGCGGGGAGAGCGTGCTGATCCAGCACGACGGGGAGCCGATTCTGGGCAGGGTGCCGGGCCCGCGGTCGGGCGGGTCGATGACGGCGATGTCCAGCACGGTCGGCATGACCGTCGCCCGCCTCCAGCATCTCGACCTGCGTCCGGGTCAGCGGGTCCTGGACATCGGGACCGGCGCGGGGGTGACCGCGGCCGTGGCGTGCCTGATCGCTGGGGATGCCGGGGTGGTCACCGTGGACCGGGATGCGCACGTCACCGCCGCCGCCCGCGAGGGGCTGGCTGAGCTCGGTCACCGGCCGACGGTAGTGACGGGGGACGGGCAGGACGGCTGGCTTCCAGGGGCCGACTACGACCGGATCTTCGTGTCGTACGCCGTCACCCGGGTGCCGGATGCCTGGCCGCAGCAGCTGGCCGCCGACGGGCTCGCGCTGGCGAGCCTGTCGACGTCTTCGCCGTCCTGGCCGGGCCTGGCCGTCATCACCAAGACCGCCGCCGGACGGACGCGGATTCGCCTGGAGGCGGTGAAGCTCGGGCACCGTGCCGGCCACGGCTGGGGTCAGATCTTCCTCAACGCCCGCTTCCGGGAACGAATCGATGCCGCGGATGGCGGGAGCACCCACACCACCCGCACGGGTCCGCCTTCGGACGAGGCGCGGGGGATGTGGCTGGCCCTGGACCACCTGCATTCCGGCCTCGTACGGAACTGGGCCGCCGACCACCTGGTCATCGGTGCGCCCGACTGCGGCTCTTGGGTCACCGCCCACCCGGACAGCGCGGAAGCCTGGACGGTCACGGTCTGCGGGCCCCGCGACATCTGGGCGGAGATCCAGGATACCGCCACCCGCTGGCAGGCAGCCGGATCCCCGTCCGCCTACCAGCTGCACCTCGAACCGGACGGAACCCAGTGGGTCAGTGCCGGAACCGGGCCGACCGAGTTGTCCTGGCCACTGTCCGCCGCCCCGAATCCGGCGACAACCGTCCCGTCGCAAGCACCCGAACCCAGCCTGTCACCGAAGGAGACCACCCCATGACCTCGCCCACTCCCGCCGTCATCACGCCCCGGTCCGGCGCCTGCCAGTGCGGCAAGATCCAGTTCACGGTCGTCGGAGAGCCTGACTACCCCCACACCTGCAGTTGCCGGGACTGCCAGAGGCTGTCAGGGGCACCGATGATGTCGTGGGTGTCCTTCCCGCTCGACAGCCTGGCATGGTGCGGCGGCGAGCCGTCGTGGCACTACACGTGGCCGGACTCCAAGCGTGGCTTCTGCCCGAGCTGTGGCAGCCAGGTCTGCGCCCTCGACGACGGGGCCACCAGCATCGCGGTCACCTTCTCCGCGCTGGGCAACCCGCCTGACCTGGTTCCGGTCAACCAGAGCTTCCGCGAGACCGCCGTGCCCTGGCTGCCCCAGGTCCCCGACACCCGCGACCGCTCCCACAGCTGAACGCCACAGCCCTGAGACACCGTTCACGCCCGCACCACGCGATCGGATACACGTGACCCTGTTCGACTCGCTCGACTACCACTACGCCCGTTACCGCCCCAGGCTGCCCAACGAGGTCGTCCAGCTTCTGGTCCAGGAACTGGTCGGGGTGAATGCGCCCACGCTGCTGGACCTCGGCGCCGGCACCGGACAGGTCGCCCTCTCCATGCTCCCCGCCTTGCCTCCCACCGCCCACCTGGACCTCGTGGACCAGGAGCAGGACATGCTCCGCACCGCGCTCGACGAGCTCCAACCGCACCTGGACGGGCGCACCGCCACGGTGCACGTCATCCCGGCAGAAGAGTTCGCCCCCACCCAGCCCGCTTACCAAGCCGATCTGATCACCTGCTGCCGGGCCTTCCACTGGATGGACCGCCCCGCGGTGCTGGCCATGGCCGGCCAGGTGGCGGCGCCGCAGGCCGCCGTCGCGGTCATGGGGGACGGCAGCCTGTGGACCCACCCTGCTGAGTGGACGGCCGCGCTCACGGGCCTGATCCAGTCCCACCTCGGAGAGGACCGCCGCGCCGGCACCACCGGCACCTACCGCGAGCCCGGCCGCCGCTACGAAGACGACCTGGCCGACTCCACGTTCAGCGACATCACCGAGCACCGCATCCCCTTCACCCGCGCCTGGACTCCCCACGACGCCCTGGGCTATCTGCGGTCCACCAGCTTCGCCCGCCCCGACCTGTTCACCGACCACGCACGATTCGAAGAGCAGGCCCAGGCTCTCCTCCACGAACACGCCAAAGACGGAGTCCTGAACGAGGAGGGCATGTTCACCGTCCTGCTCGCCCGGCGCCCCGGGGCGTCGCGGTGAGCGGCGGGGACCGGCACACCGTGCCGGTAGACGTCCACCTCGTCCTGCGCCGCGACAGCGGGAACGCCCCGGAGGTGCTGCTGTCGCGCCGGGCCGGACCGGTCTACGCGTCCGGCTTGTGGCATCTCCCGTCCGGACACCTCGACCCCGGCGAGGACATGGTGGCGGCGGTCATCCGCGAGGCCCGTGAGGAAACGGGCGTGCTCATCGCGGCTGAGGACGTGGCCGTGGCGGTCACCGTTCACCACCACCCGCCTACGGGATCCCGCTCGCGGATCGGGGTGTTCTTCGAGGTTCGGCAGTGGAGCGGAGAGCCCCAGGTCATGGAGCCAGACCGCTGCGACGGCATGGACTGGTACTCGCTGGACGCCCTCCCTGAGCCGATGGTGGCGTACTGCCGGGCCGGCCTGGATGCCTACCGCGCGGGCCTGCCCGCCGCCATGCACTTCCAACAGCCGGGCGACACCATCGAACACAGCGCGCAGGGCCCCGACCGCACCCGCCTCCTACCCGGCCCGCCGACCGGTGCGGTGCAACTGCCCTACCGGTTGCGCGTGTTCGCCGAGAAGGCCGTCGGCCGGATCGCGGAGGCGACGGAGGTGTCCTGGGTGCGCACCGGCAGCCGGGTGTGGCGGCTCACCGGGGCGGGGGGTGGCACCTGGTATCTCAAGCGGCACCGCGGGCGGAAGTTCCATGAGAGGGAAGTCTCCGCGTATCAGTCGTGGGTGCCTGTGCTCGGTCACTGGGCTCCCCGGCTCATCGCGGCCGACCCCGCGGCGCAGGCCGCCGTCGTCAGCGCGCTGGCCGGACGTCCGCTGCACGGCATGGCCCTCACCCCTGCCGACGAGGCACGGGTCCAGCATGATCTGGGCCGTCTCCTCCGCATCCTTCACAGCAGCGCTCCCGAGCGGCCCGCCGAGTCCGCGACGGCCGCCGACAAGATCAAGCGCCACCTGAAAGGTGCCCGGCCGTACCTGGCCGAAGGAGACGAGGACCTGGTGCTCGCCCTAGCCGGCACGTACGCGGACCTGCCGAAGCCCGTGCTCGTGCCCACCCACGGTGACCTGCAGTACCGCAACGTCCTCCTCGCCGACGAAGGCGAAGTGCTCCTGTTCGACTTCGAGCGGTCCGAGTACGGAACGGTGACGCGGGACCTGGTGCGCCTGAGCGACACCTGGACCGGCCGACCGGACCTGCGCGCCGCGTTCCTCGACGGCTACGGCAGAGCTCTCACGCCCGTCGAGGAGCTGCGGCTGGACTGCGAGGCCGCCTTCGACGCCGTCTCCGGCATCGCCTACGGCACCAGCTACGACGACCCGGAGGTGACCGAACGCGGCCACCGAACCCTGCGCCGCCTCCACGCCACCCACCGCCCGTAACCCGTGGTCCCCACCTGCCCCTTCGAGAAGGGAAACCCCGTGCCTGAACCTCGCCTCGCCGCCCCGGCGGATGCCGCGGAGATCGCCCGATTGCGGTCGGAAAACATCCTCAGCGAACCCCTCGACGAACTGTGGCTGGCCACGTGCGCCGAGCAGCTGGCCCTACGCCTCCGGGACGGCGGTGACGCCCGCGCCTACGTCATCGACGCGCCCGGCGGCGGGCTCGCGACCTGCGCCCTCGGCCTGGTCCACGCCGTCCTGCCGGCCCCGAAGTACCCCAAGGGGCTGGCCGTGCGGATCCACGCGGTAGCCACCGACCCCGCCCACCGGCGCCGCGGCCACGCCCGGGCCGCGCTGGCCGCCCTCCTCGACCACCTGGAGCGCGATGGAGTCACCCTCTACGAGCTGTACGCCAGCGCCGGGTCCGCCGCGCTGTACGAGGGACTTGGCTTCGCAGCCGACCCCGCGCTCATGCGCATGACCCGCTTCCCCGCAGAAGAGAGCACATCGTGAGCAGGAAGTGGCTTCCTCCGGAGGAGTTCGCCGCGACGCTGCCGAAGGCGACGGTATTCGGAGCGGTGTTCTTCACCGATGAGGAGGACCGGCCCGTCCAGCTGCGCGCTACGTACTCCAGCGTCCACCCGTGGCAGTGGCCGGGCGGCGTCGCCGAGGCCGGCGAGCGCCCCTGGGAGACCGCCGTGCGTGAGTGCCGGGAGGAGACCGGACTCCACGTGGCGGGACCGCCGCAGCTCCTGGCCACGGTGTTCGGCCTGCCGGGCAAGGATTGGCCACTCGCCTCCGTCGGGTTCGTCTTCGACGGCGGCCGGCTTTCCTCCGGCCAGCTCGCCGGGATCATGCTGGACCCGGACGAGCACGACCAGGTCCGCGCCCTGACCGTGCCCGAGTGGCAGGACCTGATGCCGCGCCGCGACCACGCACGGCTCGAGGCCGTGATGGCCGCCCGCCGCGCCGGGATCCCGGCGTACTTCGACACCTGGGACTGGGAGGTCTAGATGAGCATCGTGCTGATGTCCGACCCGCGGGTCGCTGCGATCCCCGTGACTGACAACGGCGACCCCCTCGCCGACGTCCGCGCCGGCGGAGAACTCCTCCTGGATGACCGCCGCTCCGATCCCGCGTACGCCTTCGCGCAGCTCCGTTCCGGCGTCCTGGACCGGCTGCTGAATGCCCAGGTGCTGCTGCCCGATGGCCTGCGTCTGCTCGTCGTAGAGGGGTTCCGGCCGCCCGTGCTGCAGCAGCGGTACTTCGAGGAGTACGAGGCCGAGCTGCGTGCGGCCAATCCGGGCTGGTCCGTGGAGGAGCTGCGGGCGCAGGCGAGCCGGTACGTGTCGCCACCGGAGATCGCCCCGCACAGCGCCGGCGCCGCCGTGGACCTGACCCTTGTCGATGCGGACGGCACCGAGCTGGACATGGGCACCCGGGTCAATGCCAGCCCGGAGGAGAGCGCGGGTGCCTGCTACACGCTCGCCGACGGCCTCTCCCACCGGGCCCGCCTGCACCGCGCGACCCTAAGCCATGCCCTCACAGCCGCAGGGCTCGTCAACTACGGCACCGAGTGGTGGCACTGGTCCTTCGGCGACCGGTACTGGGCCCTGATGACCGGCCAGCCGACCGCCCTCTACGGGCCCGCCTCCCAGCAACCCTCCGATCTGTCCTGAGCAACCCTGCCGAATTGGGAGCACGTACCGCTATGAGCACCACGCACACCGCGCTGGCCTGGCACGCCCACTACGAAGGCGGCCGGGACTTCAGCCCGCTGACCGACACCGAGAAGACGGTCCTCACCGAGCACCTGGCCCTGCCGGAGGACGCCCAAGGGGCCCGCGCCTTGGACGTGGCCTGCGGGACCGGCGAACTCGCCCGCTTCCTCGCCACGGCCGGGTACCGGGTCGACGCCGTTGACTGGGCCCGCTCCGCCGTCGAGCGCGCCACCGAGTTGGCCTCGGAGGGGGTTATCTGCCACCAGATCGACATCACCGGCGGGGACCTCTCCTCCCTCCTCCCGGCCGGTAGCGGCTATCGGCTCATCACCATGCGCCGGGCCCTGGCTCACCTGCCCGACCGCACCCGCACGGTCGCCGAACTCGCCGCCCTGCTCGACGAGGACGGCACGCTGTGCGTGATCACCCCACACGCCGACCGGCACCCGGAGGAGCTGCGCGGAATCTGCCTTGACGATGCCGAGATCGACCTCCTCGCCGACAGTTGGCAACACACCGAGCGCGTCGAGGCCGGCGACACCACCGTCCTGCTGCTGCGCGGGCCCAAGACTGACCCAGTCGCCTACAACGAGAAGCGGGCACCGAAGCCGGCCGCCATGGCCGGTGTCGCGGTCGTCGTCACCAACGAGCACGGGCAGGTCCTCCTAGGCTGGAACCCCTCCCGCGCCGTGTGGGAACTGCCCGCGGGCAAGGTGGAGCCGGGCGAGGCGTTCGAGGCCACCGCGGTACGCGAACTCGCCGAGGAGGCAGGCCTGCATGCTCGGCCGGAGTCCGTTCTCCTGCTGGGCACGTTGTGCGACGCCGCCCACGGATTCACCCGGGTCACCGAGATCGCCCGCATCACCGACTACACCGGCGAGCCGACCGTCCGGGAGCCCGAGTTGATCACCCGGTGGGAGTGGCATACCCCCTTCGCCGTGCGGAGGCTGCCGCAGCCGCTGTTCACGGCTTCCGCTCAAGCCCTGAACGTGGTGTGGCCGGGCCTGCTGCCCGACGTCCCGCCCGCGCACCACACGCCGAGGCCCTCCGGAGACCTGCCGCTGACGTTCACAGAACCGGCCACGGCCGTCCGTCTCCGCGAGCAGTTGGTCCGGGACCTCACAGAAGCCGGGTGGACCGACACCCCTGAGCTGCGGCGGGCGTTCACGAACGTGCCCCGGCACGCCTTCCTGCCCGAACAGCCGCTCGCCCAGGCGTACGTCAACGAGGCGGTGGCCACCGTATTCGACAGCACTGGGCGGTCGACGAGTTCGGTGTCCCAGCCCGAGATGCAGGCGGCCATGCTGCGCCGGGCCCACCTCCGACCGGGCGACAACGTCCTGGAGATCGGAGGCGGCGGCTACAACGCGTCCCTCATCGCCGAACTCGTCGGCCCATCCGGGTCGGTGGTGTGCGTGGAGATCGACCCCTACGTACACGCCCGCACGGAGCGCTTCCTGGCCGAGACCGGGTACGCGGACCGGGTCCGGCTCGTCCTCGGCGACGGCACCCACGGAGCCCCCGGGCATCTGATCCCGGAGAACGGCTTCGACGCCATCATCGTCACGGTCGCCTCAAACGACCTGCCCTGGCGCTGGACCAGCCAGCTCGCCGAAGGCAGGCACTTGGTTGTGCCGCTGCGGATCGGCGGCTTCACCCGAGCCGCCGGGCTTCGCAAGAAGGACTCAATGCTGGTCTCCACGGAAATCAGCCCGTGCGGGTTCGTCCCCATGCAGGGCGCCGGCCGTTGGGACGACACCCCGACCGTCATCGGGGACACCGGCTACGGGATCCGCTGGGAAGACACTCCGCCTGCCCCGCTCCACGGCCTGGACCGCGCCCTCGCCGCAGGCGGGCTGGAGCTGTGGACCGGGGTGACGGTGCGCGGCGGCGAGTCGCTCGAAGACCTACAGCTGTGGCTAGCCACCTCACTGGGCGGCTTCTGCCGGATGGAGGGCGATCCGGACCGTCAGGGCCCGGTGCGACTGCCGAAAAGGTCAGGCGCCGAAGCCATCATCCTCGGCCGCTCACTGGCCTGCCTGATGACGGAACGACGTGAGCACGACGAGGCCAACGGCACGTCCACGTGGGAGTTCGGGGTACAGGGCTTCGGACCGGACGGCAAGACCGCCGCGGACACCATCGCCGCGGCAGTCCGCACCTGGGACCGGGAACTGCGGGGCCGGGCCACGCCCCGGTTGACGGTGATGCCCGCAGGCACCGCCGACTCCGCGCTGCCCGCCGGGGACGTCGTGGAGAAGAGCGACTGCCGCATCGTGATCGGCTGGCCGGACCGTGACGCGGCCGCCGACCCCGCCGTTGTACGGAACACGACACAAGGGAGGTCCGACGAGCAGTGATCATCTGGATCAACGGGGCCTTCGGCAGCGGGAAGAGCACCCTGGCAGCCGGTCTGCACCAGGCGCTGCCTGGTTCGGTGGTGGTCGACCCGGAGGAGATCGGCGGCCTGCTGCGCCGAACCTTCAACGGGCACCGCGGCAGGCTCCGCGACTATCAGGACTACCCGGCCTGGCGGCGCCTGACCGCGGCCTACATCGGCGAGATCGCCGAGCACACTGGCGGTCACGTCATCGTGCCCATGACCGTGCTCAATCCCGCGTACGCCACCGAGGCGTTCACACCTTTGCTCTTGTCGCCCGGGCTCGTCCATCTCGTCCTCCATGTCAATCCGGACGGGCTGGGAGCCCGGATCGACGCGAGTGAGGAGTACCCGGGAGACGACGCCCGGAGCGAGGCCGTACGCGCCTACCGGCGGCGCCGGGCAGCGGACTACACCGCTGCCGCAGCGGCGTGGATGCACGCCGACGACCACGTCATCGACACCAGCACCCTGACAGCGGACGCGGTCCTCCAGGCCGCCCTCACCCATCTTCTGCCCTCCCGCCTCGTAACCGCCGATGGAGTCCGACCCTGATGACCAGCGCCACCGACCTCACCACCGTCCGGCTGGGTACCCGGCCCAGCCCCATGGCCCTCGAACAGACCGGGCGCTTCGCCAACGCCTTCCGGACCCGGTACCCCGAGGCGGTCCTCGACATCGTCGAAATCATCTCCGAGGGCGACAGGCACCGTGGCCCGCTCTCGGCGATCGGCGGCAAGGGCGCCTTCACCCGCAACGCCGACCGATACCTCCTCGACGGACACGTCCAGGCCACCATCGCGTGCGCCAAGGACGTACCCGGACCACACGACCGCTCCCCCGGCATCGTCATCGCCGCGGTCCTGCCCCGCGAAGACACACGCGACGCCCTCGTCTTCCCCACCGGCCATCCCGCGGCCACGCTCGCCGAACTGCCGCCCGGCACCCGGGTCGGGACCAGCGCACCCCGCCGGGCAGCCCTCCTCAAAGCCCTCCACCCGACGCTCGTACAGGTACCGATCCGCGGCAACGCCGACAGTCGGCTGCGCGCACTCGACGCGGGAGCGCTCGGCGCGGACGTGATGATCGCCGCTCTGGCCGGCCTGCGTCGCCTCGGCCATGAGCACCGGGCCTCCGAGATCCTCGACCCCGCCGTGTGGCTGCCCGCGGCCGGCGCAGGGACCGTGATCGTCGAGCACCGAGCCAGCGACCCTGCCACCGGAGAGCTGCTCGCTCCCCTCACCCATGCCCCCACCCGGATCATGCTCGACGCCGAGCGGGCCGCGCTCGCCACTCTGCACGGCGGGTGCCTGACGGCCGCCTCAGCCCACGCCACCCTCGACGCGACGTCGGGAGTCATCACCGTGCACGCGGCTGTTCTCGACCCGGCCGGCGGCAACCCTCTGCGGGCATGTGCGTCCGGCCCCGCGACGTCAGCCCATGCTGTCGGGCAGCGCGCAGGACGACAACTGCTGGGCGCCGGGGCAGCACGTCTCCTCGGACGACCCGCATGACCGAACCGGAAGCACAGGAGGCGGTATTCGCGCCGCCGGCCGAGAAGTCCGACCGGCAGCGGATGAGGCGGGCACACAGGCAGGCTGCGCAGGCCTTCTCGGTGACGGCGTCCGGGCCGGAGGCGTGGGGATGGCAGGGCCGCACCCTGGGCCGCCGGGCCGGCCGGTGGTGGTTGCGGCTGGTCAGCGCTCCTGCTGACAAACGCGACGGGCGCCTGTGGGACGGCACTGCCGCCGCAGACTCCGCCCTGCCTCGATCCGTTCCCCGGCCTCGCCTGCACGACGTCACCGAGTGGACCGACGGCACCAGCGCCTACCGAGCCGAACGGTCCGAGTACATCGCCCAGCCAGCGATCCAAGCGGGCGGACCCGTCCTGACGCACGACGTCGACCTGCCCCGCTCCTGGTGGGGAGACCTTCGCACCGCACTCACCGCCACTGCGACGGTGCCAACCGACCGACAGGCCGTACGGCAGCAATGGATCGACCGCAACTTCACCCGCTTCCTAGGCACCCCCGCCCCCACGATCGGCTCCTGGACCACGGGCCACGGGGACCTGCACTGGGGCAACCTCACACCCGAACCTCTCGTGATCCTCGACTGGGAAGGGTGGGGCCTGCTCCCCAGCGGCTACGACGTAGGCCTCCTCCACGCCTACACCCTCACCAAGCCCGCCACGGCCGCTCGCATCCGCAGCGAGTTCGCCCACGTCCTAGACACTCCCGAGGGACGCCTCGGCGAACTCGTCGCACTGGCCCAGCTTCTCCAAGTCACCGGCCGCGGCGCCCACCCCGACCTCGCCCCGCACTTGGCCCGCCGAGCCCAGCACCTCACCGGAATCCCCGTCCCGGCGCCCACCGCCATGACCAGCTGATGCCCCTGCCTGCTGCGCGGCAGGTCCCCAGAACCACCGCCAGCAGGCGTCCAGCCGTCCGCCACACGACCCGGAATGGCGCTGCCCGGTCTCAGCTGGCTTGAGTGCCGGTTGCCTACGGGACCGAATCGACCAGGAAGAGATCACCGTGACAACCGTCCTCATTGCCGGAGGAGCCGGCTACATCGGCAGCACCGTAGCCTCGGCCTGCGTGGATGCGGGTATCACCCCCTTGATCCTCGACAACCTCGTTCGGGGCCGACACGAGTTCACCAAGGGCCGCACCTTCTACGAGGGCGACATCGCCGACGGCGCGCTCGTCAACCGGATCTTCGCGGAGCACCCAGAGATTTCTGCAGTGGTGCACTGCGCAGCCTTGATCGTGGTTCCCGAGTCCGTCGCGGACCCGATCGGCTACTACGACGCGAACGTGGCCAAGAGCCTGTCCTTCATCGATCACCTGCACCGCAACGGCTGTGACCGCATCATCTTCAGTTCCTCCGCCTCGATCTACCAGGCCGAGGACGGCTCGCCCGTCAACGAGGACTCGCCGCTGGCGCCGCAGAGCCCCTACGCACGGACGAAGGCCGTGTGCGAGGAGATGTTCGCGGACATCGCCGTGGCAGGGCCGCGCGTGCTGTCGCTGCGGTACTTCAACCCGGTCGGGGCCGACCCCGAGCTGCGTACCGGTCTCCAGTTGAAGCGGCCCAGCCACGCACTGGGGGTGCTTATCCAGGCGCACCAAGAGGGCCGCGCGTTCCCGGTGACCGGTACGAACTACCCGACGCGGGACGGCACGGGTATCCGGGACTACGTGCACGTGTGGGACCTCGCCGCGGCACACATCGCCGCGATCGAACGCTTTGACTCCATCCTGACGGGGAAAAAGCGGTCGATCGCCATCAACTTGGGCACCGGCTCCGGCGCCACCGTGCGCGAGCTGTGCACGGCGTTCAACAACGTCGTCTCCACGCCGCTGGAGACGATCGACACCGATCCTCGGCCCGGTGACGTCGCCGGCGGCTACACCAAGAGCGACCGGGCAGCCGAGCTCCTGGGTTGGACGCCGAAGCTGTCCCTGGAGGAAGGCATCCGGTCCGCATTGGCCTGGATTCCGGTGCGCGACGAGCTGCTGAAGGGCTGAACCGACCTCCCCGGCCTTCACTCCTCCTGGACGTACGGGAAGGAGTGAAGGCCTGTCTCGAGGGCGAGGAGGTGCGAAGGTGCTCGCCCAGGGTCCGGGCGCAGGACTCGATGTAGGTCAAGGTCGGGCACGCCGTCCCGCAGCGGGGTCGGCACGGTGATCACCGCGTTGTCGAAGCCGGCCAACAGGGCTCGTCGGCAGTCGCGGAGTAGGCCCCGGTGTCCAGGACCGCGCGGAGCCGGGAGGAGGCCACGTCCTCCACGTACGAATCGCCGGCGGTGAGCCGCTCAATGCTGTGTGGGTCCACGTCGTGGCCGACGACGCGATGGCCCACCTCGGCGGCGCGCACGGCGAGCGGCAGTCCCACGTAGCCTTGGCCGGCGACAACAATTCCACGACGACTCCAGTCTGGGTAAGGAGCACCGCTGTGCCCCTGGTTTCTGTGGTGATGCCGGTACACAATTCGGCGGCCACGCTCGGGCCCTCAGTTCGGTCGGTGCTGGCGCAGACCCACACCGATCTCGAACTGCTGATCACCGACGACGCGTCCTCGGACGACTCGATGGATCTGCTGCGAGAGCTGGCCCGGCAGGACGAGCGGGTTCTGCCGGAGGCGGCGGCCCGGCAGGGGGGCGCGGCCAGGGCCCGGAACCTGGCCATCGCGCGGGCCCGGGGTGACTACATCGCGTTTCTCGACAGCGATGACATGTGGCTCCCGACGAAGCTGGAGAAGCAGCTCGCCTTCGCCACGACGGCCGGGACGCCCCTCACGTTCACCTCCTATTACAAGGTCGACGCCCTGTACGAGGGCGAGGCCGCCGGCTTCGTCCCGAACGGGCGTGTCGTGTGGGCGCCGAAGCGCGTGAGCTACAGCGCGATGCTGGTCCAGGACCACATCGGCGCCCTGACCGCCATGTACGACCGCAGGGTGGTCGGGGCGAAGCTGATGCCGGACATGCCTAAGAGGCAGGACTACGCGCTCTGGTTGTCGATCATGCGGGACGGGACCCCCGCCCGGGCTCTGCGGGAACCCTTGGCCGTGTACCGGTCTCAGCGGGCCGGGTCGCTCTCGTCGAACAAGCTGTCGCTCGTCTCGTACAACTGGGCCCTGTACCGCCGGCACGAACAGCTCTCGGTGTTCCGGTCGGCTGAGGCTCTGGCCGGGGCGGCATGGCACTCGGTGCGGAAGTCGCGCATCTAGATTTGTGCCCGAGCCCGGGGAGCCCAGTGCGCGACCGTTTCCGGGTGGTGCCCGACCGGGCCCCGCCCCGTAGCCGTGCCGCGTGGCCGTGCCGCGTGGCCGGCGGCTGGGCCCGAAGGGCGGGACTCGGTGGGTCACTGGTGCCGTCGGCCGGCTACGCGGCCCAACCGGCTCCGGCCGACTATCAGGCCAGCAGCCATCTCGAGCTGCGAGAGGCTGAGCTGGCTGCAGCCGCAGCCTTGGAGTCCCTGAGGCTCGCCCAGCACATCGGTGCACCCCGCTGCATCACCCTGGTGCAGGACCTCGTCCCCGGTTCGAACCCTTCAGGTCGGTGCCGCTGTCGTGCTCCTGCTGGCTGGGAACCCTTGGGGGGCGAGCGGCGCGAAATGGTCCTTCGTTCACGGCCTCTCGGGAGTCATGGCCGAGGAAGGCGCGGTGTTCGCCGGCCAGGCGTACTCGCTGTACGGGGTGCCGTCGGCGATGTGCTGGAGCGCTACGGCGAGGTAGGGCGGGAGGGGTTCGGGCACGCTGGTCGCCTTGTGCCACTCCCAGCCTTCGCATTTGTCCCGCTCGGGGTTGCCGATGCTGCCGTGCCAGCGGTCGGTTTCGAAGAAGAATGCGATCCTTCGGGAGCCGGAGCCGGTGGAGACGTGGTGCATGAGGTGCACGAAGCGCAGGTGGTCGGGGTCAACGGTGGCGCTGGTCTCCTCAGCGAACTCGCGGGCAGCCGCCGCGCGGGCGGGTTCGTGTTCTTCCATGAGCCCGGCCGGGATCTGCCACATACCGGGGAAGACCTGCTGTTGTCGGCGCCGGCTCATGAGGATTTCGTCGCCCTGGCGCAGCAGGAGGTGGACGTCGGCGTAGTGGGAGGCGTAATTGCGCGCCAACCCAGGGGTGTTCTCAGGCATCGTGCTCCTCTTCGGTCTGCAGGCGCCTGCGGGTAGTGCGGCAGCAACGCAGCCGCCCTCGGGTGTGAAGCGATCCTCTAGCCCGCATTCGGGGGGAGCTCTTCGGGAAGGAGGGATCCGGCCCAGCAGTCGCGCAGGCGGCCCTGTGAGGTGATGCGCAGGCGGAGGGTGCCCTCCATCTGGAACCCGGCCTTGAGGGCGACCGCGCGGGAGGCGTCGTTTCCGACGCGGGCCATCCACGTGATGATCGGCAGGTTGAGGTCTTCGAAGCCCCAGCGGCAGATCCGGGTGACCGCCTCGGTCGCGATGCCCTGGCCGCGGGCGGACTTGCCGATCCAGTAGCCGATCGACGGTGCGTGCTTGGGGCGCTGGTGGAGGCTGATCAGTCCGGCACGTTGGCCGGTGGAGGTGCTGGTGACGACGAACGTGGTGTGGTCGTCGTGATTGCGCGTGTTGGCCACGAACTCCTCGGCATCACGCCGTTCGTAGGGGCTGGGGACGGAGGTGTTGCGCTGGATCTCCAGGTCTTGGAGCTCGGCCGTGATCCAGTCGATGTCCTGCGCATCTGGGGCGCGGAGGGTCAGTCGGGGGCTGGTCAGGATCACAGGTGCGGCTCCGTTTCTGCAGCGGATAGGCGCAGGAGCCTAATCGGGTGGAGGCGGCTGGCGCTGCCCGTTTTTTTGCGTCGTCCGGGTGGGCGCGTGGCAGCGGCTACTCGACTGCAGGGAGGGGTGTGGCTACGCAGAATCCCGTTGGCTGGCAGTCTCGGGCGGGATCGGTGGCGTGAACGGCACCAGAAGCAGACCCGTGTCAAACTCGACATGATGCGGGCCGGACTTGGTACGTTCGGGTGTAATGACGCTGCGTTCGGTGGATCTGCGCAAAGAGCCCGTGGAAGCCGTGCTGGACCGTGTGGAGCGGTCGCTGGGGGTGCGCCTGGATCACGGGACTGTGGTGCGTAAGCGCCGATCTGTAGGAACGCGTACGGACCGCGGTACGTGGGTGCGCATCGAGCGGCGCGGGCTCGACCGGATCGGGGTCCAGGGCGGGGACGGCACCGCGTCCGCGGAGGCCCTGCGCGGGATCGCTAAGCCGGCCTGGCTCGCCGGTTTCGCATGGCGGGACGAGACGGAGCCTGTGATGTGGCGGGCGGACGAGACGGAACTGCTGCCGGGTGCCCCAGCGGGCAGCGCAGTCGTGGCGGAAGACCCGAAAGTGACTGAGGAGTGGTGGGCTTCGCTGAATGCCTCACTGGATGCCCTCGCCGAGCAGCACACGAACCGGATCGCAACACCGGATACCGAGACCCTCACGCAGGAACTGGTCACGGGAACGGTCCACAGCGTCTTCCCTGGCGTGGACACGGCAGTGGTCGAATGGCGTCCGGCCCACGCAGATCTGAACTGGGCGAATGTGACTGCGCCGGCGTTCTGCCTGTTCGACTGGGAGGACTGGGGCATGGCCCCCCGTGGCCTGGACGCAGCGAATCTCTGGGGAGCCTCCCTCACCGTCCCGACTCTGGCCGATCGCGTCCGCAGCGAGCGGCGGAACGATCTCGAAAGCCGGGACGGCAAGCTGATGTTGCTGCTAGTCGCCGCGAAGATCCTCGGCCCCTACGCTGACCCAGAGGACCCTCGCCTGGTCCCCGCGCGGAAGACAGCTGAGCAGCTGCTGCTGGAACTTCAAGCGAGCTGACGGGCTTTGAGGAGCTGCCGGTACTCCCGGACCACCTTCTCATCGACCTCGTACGCCAGTGCCTTGGTCAGCTCCCGCAGATGGTCGAGGTTGTCCGTGCCGACTGCGACCGAGTCGACCCGAGGCAAGCTTTAGGAGGAGCGGAACGCCGCCTGGGCCTTCGTAACCGACGCGGATCCCCGTAGGAAGACCCCCGGCCTCGGACACTGCCCGCGGGCTACGGTCTCGCACACGGATCGACGTGGCATATTCGCTCTGTCCGGCTCCGAGTGGCTACTGTGTCGCCGCGAAGCCCATACGGTCCCGTTGAAGGACCCGACCCGCGATCGGCATTTTGGCCCGAGGATGAGCACGGAGCCCGACAGTGGCCAAGCGAGCACCCTTGTGACGCTCGAGATGGACGGCAACGGCCCCGCCCCGATCGGGCGTCGCCTGGCTGAGTGGCGAACACGGCGCGGCATCACCGCGGCCGAGCTGGCAGTGCAATCCAGCCTGCCGGAACAGGTGATTTCGGATCTGGAATCCGGTAGGGACTGGGTTGATCAGCATCATATTTTGGCTTCGCTGGCAGCAGGTCTACAGCTCGAACCTGCCGAGCTGACGGGCCAGCCGTACGGACCTTCCGGAACGGACCACGCCACGGTCCACGCGACTGCGTGGCACCTTCGTCGCCAACTGGCCATCGTTGCGTCCCGCGGTGCAGTAGCCATCGAACCGACAGAGTCCGAACTAGCCGGACAGACGGAAGCCGTGCGGCAAGCGGAGGCAGCAGGAGATGATCACGCCCTGGCGCTGGCCCTTCCCGCCCTGCTGGACCTCACCACTTCGTCGGCCGCGCGCGGTGCCGAGGCAGTCCGGGCAGCACGAACCACCGCATACGTTGCCGGATCAGGTCTTCTGCGGCGGTTGGGCTATCGAGACCTGGCCTGGAGCCTCCTCCAGCAGGCAGAGGTGGCCGACCCCGGGGAGGACCACGTCCTCGTTGAGGAAGTACGCCTCCTGGTGAGCATGGGCCTGGCGGAACAGGCCATCATCCGCGCCGAGCGGTTCCGCGGTGCTCGACCATCTGTCGAGCTGACGTGTGCAACAGGGCTGGCACATGCTGTCGCGAGGCAGGAGGAGAAGGCGGCCCGCCTCCTCGAGGAGGCCGCAAGCCGGGCCGCTGACGTACCGGGGACTACCGAGGTTGCGGTGACAAGAGCCGCCTTCGCTTTGGAGTCCCGGTCGCTCGAGGAGCTCTTGGCGCTGGAGGTTTCCGATTCCCCTGTGGCGCCAGCCGGGAAGCGTGCGGCCTTGCTGCTGTTCTCTGCGGCTGCCTGGGCGCGGCGTGGGGACACCGGCCGGGCTGCAGAGCGGCTGGCGGCGGCTGAGGGCGCCGCTCCGCTCTATCTGCGGTTGGAGCCTCTGGCGCGCGAGCTCCTCCATGTCCTGACGGCTCGTTCCAGTACAGCGGCCAGCGGCGCACTACTGGCGCGGGTTGCGGAGCAGCTCGGAGCCCAGTGAGGTCCGCGGTTTCGGGGAATGCCCGCCTAGGCCGGCCGTCTGGGCCTAGCCTTTGATCATCTGAATCTTGGGTAGGCGATCATGGATGATCTTCAGGAACACCAGGCCAAGACCATCGGTAGCACGGTGCGCGCGCTGCGGCACCAGCGCGGGGTGAGCTTGAAGGACCTGGCGGACGTCACCGGGATCTCGGTGGGCCACCTCTCCATGGTGGAGAACGGCAAGCGGCTCCTCGCCAACTCCGTGTTCATCGAATCGATCGCCTCCGCCTTACGGGTCTCGCCCGCCGAGCTGACGGGCCAGCCGACGGCGCCGCTGGATCCGAGCACCGGGGGTGCCCATGCGGCGGTCCCGGCCCTGAGGCTGGCGCTGATGGGTCTGGCCGTGGCCAGACCGGTCGGTGACCGGCTCCCGGACGATCCGGTGCAGATGCTGACGGCGCGTGTGGCGCGGGCCAACAACCTCTATCACTCCTCCGAGTACGCAACGCTGACCGTCGAATTGCCCTCCCTTCTGGCCGATCTGCACACTGCGGCAGGAATCAGCCACGGGCTCGTGCGTCGGCGGCTCCTGCAGTTATTGGCCGGCGCGTACCATCCGGCGTGCGTGCTGCTTCTGAAGAACCTGGGTTACCCGGACCTCGCCTACGTCGCCGTGACGCGCGCCGCCGAGGTGATCGCTGAGCTCGAGGATCCGGCGTACGGCGCACTGTCGGACTTCTTCACCGCGCATGTGCTGCTGGCGGCCGGTAGCCCTGAACAGGCCTTGGTGCGGACGGCGGCCGCGATCTCGGATCTGGAGGGGCACCTGGGTGCCGGGCAGGCGCCGCAGGCGCTGCTCGGTGAGCTCCACCTGCTGTCAGCGACTGCGATCACCCGCGACAACACCCGCACCGGGGAAGCACGCCAGCTCGATGCCGGAACGCATCTGTCGGAGGCAGAGCAGCTTGCTCGGCGCACTGGAGAGAGCCGGGACTGGCACTTGAACTTCGGCAGCACCAACGTCGCCATCCACCGGGTGAGTCTGAATGCCTCCCTGGGCCGGCACGGTGATGCCGTGGTCGCCGGGGACAGCCTCCACCCCGAGGCGATCACAGCCCCTGGACGGCGGATGGCCTTTCACTCCGATCTGGCCAAGGCCCTGGCGCACCTGCGCGGGCGGGAGTCCGATGCTCTGCGCGAGTTGCTCAATGCCGAGGAGATCGCGCCCCAGCGGCTCCGGGTAGATCCCTTGATCCGGGACTGCGTCGCCTACCTCCTCGGTCGCCAGCTGTCGGCGCACAATCGCCGTGACCTGCGCGGACTTGCCCACCGGGTTGGTGTCCTGAACTGACGCGGCCTCTCGTTGGGAGGAGGGTTCCCGGCCAGATCGGCCCTGTTTCGGACGTGGGTTCACCACAGTGAACCCAAAGCGTGAAATCGCGGCTACTTTCGGTGCGTGCCCCTGGCAGCCGGGTTGCCGAAGCTCTGTATCGGGCTTGCGCCGGTGTTCATCGGGGTCGTATCGGCTGCGCCGCGCCTCCGGTCCGCGAGCAGCTCCGGCTGATCGACCGGGGATCAAGGGGGGCTCCACATGCCTGAGCACGTACTGGACGCGCCGGTGCCCGTGCAGGACCTGCGGCGCCGCATCGGGGATCTGTCCCTGCGGCTGCGCACGTCGGGGACCCAGGTCAAGCCGGCCGAGCCGCGGTTCACCGACTACGACAGGATCCGGCTGCCGAGCGGTGAGGTGATCGGCCGCAAGAAGGTAATCGTGATGTCGGGCGGCTGCTCGGTGCCGACGTGCACGATGTGCCCCTTCACCAACCTGAACAACTACGGCATCGACGGCGCCACCTCCACCGAGAGCCTCCTGGAGCAGGTCCGGCGCACGCTGGCCCGGACTGAAGACGAGCCCGCGTACGAGGTGCTCTCCCTTTACAACGACGGCAGCTTCTTCGCGCCGAGGGAGATCCCGCGGGACATCCAGGTGGAAATCGCCCACCTGGTCGCGGAGGCCGGGGTGAAACGGCTGGTGGTGGAGTCCCTGCCCCAGTTCATCACCGAGCCTGTGCTGGCCCCGTTCGTGCAGGCGCTGGACGGGGTGCGGCTGGAGATCGGTATCGGGCTGCAGTCTGCGGACGCGCTGGTGCGCGAAACGCTGGTGAACACCCGGATCTCCCAGCGGTCGTTCGAGCGCGCCCTTGCGGTGATGTCCGCTCTGGGGGTGGACCCGAAGATCTACCTGATGGTCAAGCCGCCGTTCCTGACCGACGGCGAGGCAGTGACCGACGTCGTGGACTCGGTGGACTACCTGACCGGGCTCGGCGTGCGCGGGATGACGCTGTGTCCGACGCGGGTGTCGCGGAACACGGTGGCGTGGGAGCTGTGGCAGGCCGGGCAGTATACGCCGCCGAACCTGTGGACGGTGGTGGAGGCGGTCCGCCGGGTCCATGAGCGGCTCGCTGTGCGGGTGGCGTGCGTGAACCTGCGCGGCAGCGACTTCGAGTCGGTCTTCCCCGATGCCTGCCCGGCCTGTGCGGACCGGGTCGTGGACGCGCTGATGCGGTTCGGGGAGAGCGGCGATGCGGCCGACCTGCCTGGTGACTGTTCGTGCCGGCCGCCGTTGGAGGTGACCGGCCTCGACCACGAGGCCATCACGGCCCGGACGGCGCAGCAGCTGAGCGTGCTGGAGCGGGCCGGTGTCTGAGCAGGCCGCGGCCCGGGCGGGCGGCGGGTTACCACCGCAGCATCCGGAGCGCGGCTTCGAGGGGCATCCGCTGCGCGTTCTGGAAGAAGGGCATCGCCAGCACGGGCCGGTGTTCGGGATGACGGTCGATGGCGTGGAGACGGTGCTGGTGGGCACCTGGGCGGGGCTGGGCGAGCTGTTCGCGGCCGAGCGTGGCCGCCTGGAGGTCCTCAACACCCCGCTGGTGCACGACCTGTTCGGCCGTGCCCTGTTCAACCTGACCGGGGACCGGCATCGCGAGGCCCGGCGCCTGCTGCGGCCCGCGCTGGCTGGGCGGGCGCTGGCCGCGTACGTGCCGGCCCTGCTGGAGGTGACCACCCCGGCCGTCGCCCGGTGGGCGGAGACGGGCACCCAGGATCTGTACCTGGCAAGCCGGTCGACGACCAGAGCGATGAGCGCCCGCGTCCTGCTGGGCATCGCCCCCGGATCGGCGGAGGCGAAGGCATTCGCTACGGACTTCGAGCGGTTCGTTGCGGCGACCGGTGCGCCGCCGGGGCCGCGCCGGCACGCCTCTGGCCGGTACTGGGCGGGGCGCGCGGCGCGGCAGCGCCTGCACGCGCTGTTCGCCCAGCAGGCCGCAGCTGCTGGGCGGGAGGGATGTCCGGGGTCGGCTCTCGACCGCCTGGTGGCCGCGTTCAACGGTGCCCCCGAGGCGGTGGGGCCGTTGGAGGATCACCTTCTGGCGCTGCTGATCGCGGCGAGGGAGACGACGGCGAGCCTGGTCACCTGGTGCCTGGTGGAGCTGGCCGGCCATCGGAAGCACGCCAGCCTCGCTGCGGCGGAGTCCCGGGAGGCGCTGGCCAGGCCCGGACTCCTTCTCCGACGTGAGGAACTGCCGGTCCTGCGAGCCGTGCTCGCCGAGACGCAGCGCATGCACTCGCCGAACCTGCTGTCCGTGCGGGAGGCGGTCTGCCCCATGACGCTGGGCGGCCACCGGATTCCGGCCGGGACGCGGGTGGCCTACTCCCCGTCGGCCGGGCACTTCGACCCCGACGATTTCCCCGAGCCTGACTCCTTCCTGCCTGGCCGGTTCCTCGCCGGGCAGGCCTCGGGAGCGCGGCTGTGGGCGTTCGGCGGGGGTGCGCATGCGTGCCTGGGCCGGCCGCTCGCCGAGCTGATGGCCGTCACGATCGTGGCGTGCGCCCTCGGGCAGGGGCTGCCGCGCCTGCCTGGTGGCCCGCCCGGCCGGATCCGCTACCGGCCCGCCAAGGCCCCGATCGACCCGCTGCCGTTTGCCCTCGTTCGCCAGGAGACCTGATCGTGAACCACCGCACTGCGTCCGACGCGCTCGCCGCCCTCCAACAGGCTGCCGCTCACCACGCTTCCGCCCGGCGTCGGCTGCATCTCGTGCCGAGCGAGAACGGGCTGTCGCTGGCGGCCCGCACGGCGCACCTGATGGAGGCTGCCGTCCGCTATGCCTTTGCCGGGCCCGAGGACGGGGGCGAGAACTGGGCGTGGCCGGGCCGGCAGGACCTGGTCGCCGTCGAGCGGGCCGCGGCTGTACGGCTCGGCGCACAGCTGGGCGCCGAATTCGTGAACGTGAAGCCGGTGTCGGGGGTGTCGGCGCTGACGGTGGCACTCTCGGCGCTGGCGCGGCCGTGGACCGTGGTGTTCAACCTGGCGGAGCGCGACGGCGGGCACGGCTCGACCCGCTTCATCGGCACCCGGCTGGGGCTGCAGATGAAGGACCTGCCGGTCGATCCGACCACCTGCACTCTCGACCTGAACGCCCTCGCCTGTCGGCTCGGGAGCGGACCCCGGCCGGAGCTGGTGTACCTCGACGCGTTCATGTGTCTGTTCCCGGTGGATCTGCGGGGGCTTCGGGAGGTGGTCGGCCCGGAGGCGGTCATCCACTACGACGCCTCCCACACTCTGGGGCTGATCGCCGGGGGCGCCTGGCAGAACCCCCTCGCCGAGGGTGCGGACAGCCTCGGCGGTTCCACCCACAAGACGTATCCGGGCCCGCACAAGGGCCTGCTGGCCACCAACGATGCCGGGCTCGCGGCCCGGTTGGACGAGCATGCCTCTCACTTTGTTTCCCACCACCACCCAGCCGACGTTGTCGCCTTGGCCGTGGCCGCCGCCGAGATGGACGAGCGCGGCCCGGCGTACGCGAAGGCCACCGTCGCCAACGCCCGCCGCCTGGGCGCGGCGTTGACGGAGCGGGGGTTCACGGTATGCGGGGAAAAGGACGGGTTCACCGACTGCCATCAGCTGTGGCTCGACATCACGCCGCTGATGGACGCCGAGCAGGCATCCCGTCGGCTGTTCGAGGCCGGGATCGTCGTCAACGCGATCCCCTTGCCGCACATCACCGCGTCGGCCGGGCTGCGCCTGGGCGTGCAGGAGGTCACCTGGGCCGGGATGCGCGAGAACGGCATCGACGAACTGGCCGCCATCTTCACCGCCGTGCTGCGCGACGGGGCGGACCCGGCCACGGTCGCGGCGCGGACCGAGGCCTTGGTGGAGGCACACCGCCCGGACGGCGGCGCGGACGAGCAGGTCCTGCGCGTCGCGCTCGCCGCAGCCGGGATCGGAGGTGGGGCGTGATCCCGGAGCAGATCCCGGGCAAGGGCGTCTTCCTCGGGCCCGTGTACACCGTCGAGTCATTCGAGACCCGGCCGGACTGCCGGCACTTCGTCGGCGGGATGCCCTGCCGTCACTGGCGGCCGTGCCGCGACTGCCCGCACCACGACCCGGTCGACTACCGGGTGCTGATCGTGATGCTAGGCCTGCTGGGGGACATGCTCATCGCCTCCCCACTGCCCAGGCGGATTCGTGACGACCACCCGGGCGCGCATGTCACCTGGCTCGTCGACGCGGACAACGCACCGATCCTGCGGATGAACCCTTACGTGGATGAGGTCCTCGTCCACGACTGGGAGGCCGCCGCGCAGCTTCCGTCACGCCGCTTCGACGCGGTGTACTCCTTCGAGCGAACCCCGTCGGCGGCGGCGCTGGTCGACCGCATCGAGGCCGGGCACAAGGCAGGGCTCGCCTTCGGCGGCCCGCACCACTGCCTGTATCCGATGGGCGAGGCCGCGATGCAGTTCTTCCGGCAGAACACTTGGAACGACTACCGCACCACCGCCAACGCGCAGACGTGGACGGAGCTGTACTTCGCGGTCGCCGGGTACGAGTACGCCGGCGAGCCGTACGTCCTGGCCGTGCCCGAGGACGCCCAGCGACGAGTGGCCAGGCTGCTCGGTGAGCGCACCGGGCCCCGGGTGGGCCTGAACCTGGGCGGCTCGCTGACGACGAAGCTGTGGCCGGCCCAGCACTGGGCCGAACTCGCCGCCGCGCTCCTGGACCACGGCGCGCAGCTGGCGATCCTGGGCGGGCCGACCGACCGGGAGGCCTGCGAGGCGCTGGTGCGGCACCTGCGGATGCGGGGCGCCGACGAGTCCAGCGTTGCGTACGCGCCGCTGAGCCTGGAGGAGGCGTCCGCGCTACCGGGCCTAGTCGACGTGGTGGTGACCGGCGACTCCCTCGGCTTCCATCTCGCGCTCGCCCACCAACGGCCGACGGTGCTACTGCTCGGGCCGTCCAATGGCGCCGAGGTCATCCCCAAGCACGTCACGAACGTCACCGCGCTCCGCTCGACGCTGCCGTGCTCGCCGTGCGCCCACCAGGTCGCCTGCGGCGGGGTCGGCGGCTGCATGGACACCATCGACCCCTCGGCCGCCCTCAAGGCGACGCTCGACCACCTGAACTGACCACCCGGCCCACCCGGCGTTTCGCCGGGGTGGTGGGCGGCTCTGCGAGAAGGAGTGATCCCTGTTGGGAACCGTGCTGGGGCTCGGCGGCCCGTACTACCACGACGCCTCCGCCTGCCTGGTCATCGACGGCCGCATCGTCGCCTTCGCCGAGGAGGAGCGCTTCTCCCGCCGCAAACACCACAAGGACTCCCGCTCCTGCGCCGTGGCCGCTGCCTACTGCCTCGCGGAGGCCGGCATCACCTTGGAGGAGGTGGACGAGATCGCCATAGCGTTCAACCCCACCTGGCCCACCACGAGCGACACCTGTACGGACGCCGAGCTGATCGCCGAGCTCCTCGACCCCGCCCTGTTCGGCCACCACCGGCCCCGTCAGGTCACCGTGATCGAGCACCATCTCGCACACGCAGCCTCCGCGTTCCACCCCTCCGGCTTCGACGAGGCCGCCGTCCTGGTGGTCGACGGCTCCGGCGACGGCGTCTCCGCCACCCTCGCCCACGGCACCACCAGCGGATGCAAGGTCCTGCGCCAGTTCCCGTTCTCCCAGTCTCTGGGCTGGTTCTACGAGACCGTCGCCGAGCACCTCGGGCTCGGTGACTGGACCAGCTCCGGCAAGCTCATGGGCCTGGCCGGCTACGGCAACGCCGACCGCTACACCTTGGACTTCCTCACCCCCACGGCCGGGGGCTACCACCTGGACCTGTCCCGCTACGGCATTCACCCCGACGAAAGCGTCGACGACCAGTACACCGACCTGCGCTACTACCGGCGCCTCAAGGCGGCGTATGCCGCCGCGTACACCGACCTCGGCATCCCACCCCACCTCCGCGCCCGTACCTACACCGGCGGCCGGGTCGTCCCGGACACCGGCTACCGGCCCGAGCACGCCGACCTCGCTGCCTGCGTACAGCGCCTGCTGGAACAGTGCCTGACCGAGCTGGCCCGCGAGGCCCTCACCCTCACCGGCACCATCCGGCTGTGCGTGGCGGGCGGGGTGGGGCTGAACTGTTCTGCCAACGGCCGCCTCGCCGCCCTGCGCGGGGTGGAGGAGCTGTTCGTCCAACCGGCCGCCGGGGATGCCGGGTGCGCCATTGGCGCGGCGCTCGAGGTCGCGCTGCGCCGCGGCGACCTCGCTTTGCCCGGCCCAGTGATGAACACCGCCGCCCTCGGCCCCTCCTTCGACGCGGGGACCATCCGTACCGTCCTGGGCGACTACGGCTTGGCCTTCCAGCACCTGGGCGAGGACCTGCCGACCGCGGTGGCCGGGCACCTGGCCCTCGGGCGCACGGTCGGCTGGTTCCAGGGCCGTATGGAGGCCGGACCCCGCGCGCTCGGCCGGCGCAGCATCCTCGCCGACGCCCAGCACACCGGTGCCCGCGACCACATCAACGCCCGCGTCAAGCACCGGGAGTCCTGGCGGCCCCTCGCCCCGGTCCTCCTCGCCGACGCCGCCCCGGATCTGATCGGCACCAGCACCCCGCACCCGTTCATGATCGTCGCCCGGCAGGCCACCGACATCGCCCGCGAGGTGATCCCGGCCGCCGTGCACGCTGACGGCACGCTGCGGCCGCAGACCGTCGCCCCCGATGACGCCGACCCCTACGCCCGGCTGCTGGCCTCGTTCGCCGAGCAGACCGGCCGGCCGCCCGCACTGCTGAATACCTCCTTCAACCACGAGGCCGAGCCAATCGTGTGCACCCCGCGCGATGCGGTCGCTACCTTCGCCGCCAGTCCTCTCGACGCACTCGCCATCGGCCCGTTCCTCATCCGCAAGGACCGTCCCTAGCTGACTGTCAGACATCACCCGTTTACAGCCGGTACGTTGAGCCCGGCCCTGGCTATCATCCGCAGCAAGCGAAGGACCGATCCGCGATGACCAGCACGACCTCCCCCGACCTGACCGTTGCCGAGCGGCTGCTTGCCGAGCACGGCCCGGCGCTGACCCTCGGCGACGGCTGCACGCTGCCCGACGATCTGGTGGTCGAGATCGACCCCGGCGCCCACCTGACCATCGGCGACCGGGTTTCCATCCGCCGCGGATCCACCATCCAGGTCCACCGCGGCGCCACCGTCGCCATCGGCAACGATGTCGCCATAGGAGAGCACACCTTCATCTCCGCCATGGCCGGCATCCGCATCGGCGACGGCGCGGCCCTGTCGAACATGGTCGACCTGCACGACCACAACCACCGCCCTCGCACCGCGGCGAACGTGCCGACCGGGCAGCTCGTCCCCTGGGCGTCCGGCTTCGAGGCCGCGCCGATCATCATCGAACCCGGCGCGATCCTCTCGAACAAGGTCACCGTCACGGCCGGGGTCCGCATCGGGGCCAACACACTGGTCGGCGCGAACGCGGTCGTCTCCCACAGCATCGCCCCCGACACCATCGCCACCGGTGTCCCCGCCGTCGCCCGCCGCCACTTCGACGGTGCTCCCATGCGACGCGAGGACAGCCGCACCCTGACCGTAGGGTTCTTCGGCACCTCGATCATGGAGCACCTGGAGGCGTTCAACGCGCAGATGACCACACAGGCCGACCTGCCCGAGATCGGCGCCAAGGTCACCATCGAGGGCTGGCACCAGCGCGGCTGGGTCCACCGCCTCAATCTGTCCCTGCGCACCGCCTTCCCGCACGTCGTCTTCGACGTCAAGAACCACGGCGAGGGCGGTGCGACCAGCCGCGACCTCGCCGGCATCGTCGAAGCCGACCGGGCCACCACCGGAACCGACTACGACCTGGTGTTCCTTGGCTGCGGCATCAACGACGTCTGGCGCCGCTTCCAGAACCGGATGTCCGAGGCGGTCGACCTGGACGAGTACACCCGGCACCTCGACACGATGCTGAAGCAGCTCAGCGGCTACAGCCGCCGGATCGTCGTCGTCTCCGAGACGCCGTTCGGCCCCATCGAGGACCCCGGGACCGTGGCCGAGATGAACGCCGAGCTCACCCGCTACAACGAGGCCGCCGCGAAGACGGCCGCCGCCCACGGCGCGCTGTTCCTCGACGTATGGACCCCGTTCACCTCCGCCGCCCGGCAGCTAGTCCCCGCGAACGACGGGGACTCCGCGGTCAGCCTGTGGAGCGACGGAGTGCACCTGACGGAACTCGGGGACACCGTGCTGCTGCAGCAAGCCGAGCGGATCCTCGCCGAGCACCACATCGTCGAGAAGCTCCTCGACTACCCGCTCCTGGAGCGCGACGCCGCGCTCATCAACTACGGCCTGCTGTTCGCTCGGTTCAGGCCTGCCGGTTCCTGAACGGTTGGGGCGTCCCGCGCTGGTCGGCCACCGCCGGACGCCCCAACCGCCACCTCGCCCCACCCGCATCGTCTCCGAGGGAGCTGCCCCGTGACCCCGTTGGGCCGCGCGCACATACAGGCGCTGACTGCCGCCTTACCCCTGCTCGACACCGGGCGTCTCCAGGAGTGGGGCCGCCTTCTTTCCGAACGGCTGCCCGCGGGCAGCCGGTTGCTGGTCGCGGGCAACGGCGGATCGGCGGCCGAAGCCCAGCACCTTACCTCCGAGCTCGTGGGCCGCTTCCGCGCCGAGCGGGCGCCGCTGTCCGCCATCGCGCTCCACGCCGACTCCTCCTCGGTGACCGCCATCAGCAACGACTACGGGCCCGAGGAGGTCTTCGCCCGACAGGTCCGCGCGCATGGCCGGCCCGGCGACGTCCTGCTGCTGCTCTCCGTCTCCGGCGCCAGCTCCAACGTGCTTGCCGCCGCGAACGCGGGCCGGGAGCTCGGCCTCACCGTCTGGGCGCTGACCGGCCCGGGCCCGAACCCGCTCGCCGCCGCGAGCGACCAGGCTGTGTGCGTGGATGCCCCCCAGGTCGCCACCGTGCAGGAGTGCCACCTGGTCGCGGTACACCTGCTGTGCGCGGCTGTCGACACCCACCTGACAGAGGGGGCCCTCCCCGCGGGCGCGGAGCCGGACAGCGCACGGCGGATAGTGGTGGTCGGTGACGTCCTGCTGGACCGCGACATCGCCGGCACCGCAGACCGATTCTCCCCGGAAGCCCCCGTCCCCGTCATCTCCGGCGCCTGGGACATCGACCGGCCCGGCGGCGCCGGGCTGGCCGCGGTCCTCGCCGCCCGGGAGCCCGGCTGGCGCGTCACCCTCGTGTGCGGCCTCGGCCAGGACGAACCGGGTGCGCGGGTCCGCATCCTCCTGGACGAAGCGGGTGTCGAGGTCCTCGACCTCGCTGCCAGCGGCGCCACCCCGGTCAAGACCCGCGTCCGGGCCGCCGACCGCACCCTGCTCCGCTTCGACACAGACGCTGGCCCGCTGCGGCTCGGCCCGCTCCCCGCCCCGGCCCGTGCCCGGCTGGGCGAGGCGGCGGCCGTCCTGGTCTGCGACTACGGGCGCGGCATCACCTCCCACGACGAAGTCCGCCAGGCCCTCACCGAAGCGGCCTCCGGCCGCCCGCTGGTGTGGGACCCGCACCCCAAGGGCACCACACCGGTCCCTGGCACGGCGCTGGCCGTCCCGAACACGGACGAGGCCCTTCTCCTCACCGGCGACACCGGCCCGCGCGACCTCGCGGGTGACGCCGGGCGCGCCGCACGGCTGCTGGCCCAGTGGCCCGTCAAGCAGGTGGCGGTCACGCGAGGCTGCGACGGCGCCATCCTGGTCGCCGACCCCGAGGGCCACCCCCTGGTCGTACCCGCCCGACCCGCCGCCGGGGACACATGCGGAGCCGGCGACCAGCTAGCGGTCACCGCAGCCGTGATGCTCGGCGCCGGACGCCTGCCCTCCCACGCCGTGGCCGCGGCCGTCGACGCCGCCACCGTCTACGTCGAAGCAGGCGGCCCCGCCTCCCTGACAGATCCGCCCGCCTCGGGCCGTACGGACCCGCTGGAGCTGGCCACCCGTGTACGGGCGCGCGGCGGAAGGGTGGTCGGCGCGGGCGGCTGCTTCGACCTGCTGCACACCGGGCACCTCTCCCTCTTGGACCGGGCGCGCCGTCTGGGCGACGCCCTGATCGTGTGCATTAACTCGGACGACTCCGTGCGTCGGCTCAAGGGCGAGAGCCGACCCGTCGTCGGCGAGCAGGAACGCGCAACGTTGCTGGCGGCGCTGGACTGCGTGGACGGCGTGCTCGTCTTCGGCGAAGACACTCCCGAGAAGATCCTGGCCGAACTCCGCCCAGACATTTGGGTCAAGGGTGGCGACTACGCGGGCCACCGGATCGCCGAGGCTAGCCTCGTGGAGAGCTGGGGCGGCGAAGTAGTCACCGTGCCGTACCTGGACGGCCACTCCACCACCACCCGGATCGACCGACTCACCCAGCAGGCAGGTGCCCGGTGACCCACGGCAGCAGCGTGCTGGTCACCGGCGCGGCCGGGTTCATCGGCCGGCACACCGTGACCGCGTTCCACCGAGCCGGGTACAGCGTCACCGCGGTAGACCTGCGCCCCGCCCCGGGACACCTCGCCGATGCTGCCCGGTGGCACCACGGCGACTTCGCCGACCCGGCGCTCCTCGCCGAGATCGCGACTGGCCGCTACACCACGGTCGTCCACCAGGCCGGCATCAGCGACACCCGGGCCCCAGCCGGGCCCGAACTGGACGCGACCAACACCCTCGGCCCGCTCCGGCTGGCCGACGCCTGCCGCACCGGTGGCGCCCGTCTGATCTACGCCTCCTCGCACTCCGTCTACGGCACTCTCCACCACCGCACGCCGATCGCCGAGAACGCCGACACCGACACCAGCCGCTGCTCGGGCCCACTCAACCCGTACGCGGCGTCCAAGCTCGCCCTTGATCAGCAGATGCGCACCCGCCACGCCACAGGCCTCGACTGGACTGGGCTGCGCTACACCAACGTCTTCGGCCCCGACGAGACCGACAAGGGCCCTATGGCCTCGATCCTGTCCCAGCTCCTGCGCCAGGGCGCCAGCACCGGCCACATCCGCCTCTTCGACGACTCGCTCACGGCTGCCCGCGACTACATCCCCGTCGAGGCCGTCACCGCCACCATCGTCCAACTCGCCACTGCCCGGCCGTCGGTGCCAGCCGCGGTCTACAACCTCGGCGCAGGCACCGCCGTCCCCTTCGCCGACCTCGCGCAGTGGTGCGCCCGCCTCCACCGCGAAGCTACCGGCCAGCCGCTGCTCGCAGAGCTTGTGCCGAACCCGGTCAGGACCGCCTACCAGTTCTTCACCTGCGCAGACATGACCGCGCTCGACATTGTTCTGCCCGACCGGCCGACAGTCTCGGCCGCATCCGTCGAGGCCCGCGCCGCCGCACTGTTCGAGGCCTTCCGCAACTGTGCGAAAGGGTGAACCGGTGCCTTCCGCGCCGCTGGCGGACGCTGCTCGGCTACGGCGGAGGGCAGTGTTCCTCGACCGCGACGGCACCCTCACCGAGCCCCGCCACTACCCCTCCCACCCAAACGAGCTGGTTCTCCAACCGGACATCGGCGCGCCGCTGCGGGCCCTCCAGAACGCGGGCTTCGCCCTGGTCGTCATCACCAACCAGAGCGGCCTGGCCCGCGGCCTGTTCAACACCGACGCTCTAGACGTCATGCACGACCGGCTCCGCGCCCTCCTCGGCCATCGCGGAGTCCGCCTGGACGGCATCTACGCCTGTCCCCACCACCCGGACGGCATCGTGCCCGGCTACCGCAGCGTCTGCCGCTGCAGAAAGCCAGCGCCCGGGCTGCTCCATCAAGCCGCCCAGGACCTCGGTCTCGACCTCTCCCGATCGTGGATGGTCGGCGACTCTGCCTGCGACATCGGCACCGGGCATCGAGCCGGAACCCGCACCGCGCTCATCGGTACCCAGCCCCTCGACGATGTAGCCCCGGACGTGCAGCGCGCTACGACGTTCGAGGCGCTTTGCCAAGTACTACGAGCACCGCCGCAGAGTAGAGCTGGGAGGTCGTCAGTGAGTGGTGAGCCGGGACAGCTGGGGCCGCGTACGAGAAACTAGGCCGACAGCCCGGATTCATCGCCTTCCAGCTCATCCAGACCCCGGCACGGTCCCTCACCTGATCATGCGAGACGTACCGGCTCACCCCTCGGGGGCTCAGCAAATGCCAGCACAGCCGACCCTCGTGGTGGTCAGCGGTCCACCCGGCACCGGCAAGACCACCCTCGCGCACAGCCTTGCCAACGAGCTCGGCTGCCCCGCGATCATCCGCGACGAGATCAAGCAGGGCATGGTCATGAACACCCCTGACCGCCAGCCCGACGGCGACGACCCACTCAACATCCCGGCCATGCAGGCCTTCTTCGAAACCCTCGGCGTGCTCCTCCATGCCGGCGTCACCGTCGTTGCCGAGGCCGCCTACCAAGACCGCCTCTGGCGCCCAGGCCTCGAACCCCTCATGAAGGTCGCGGACCTTCGGATCATCCGCTGCATGACCCCCACAGCAACCATCATCGACCGCATCGCCGACCGAGCCGAGTCCGACAGGCACCGCGCCGCTCATGCGGACCGGAGACTCCTCACCGACATTTCCACCGGCGTGTACAGCCCGGACCAGTTCGAAGACATCTCCCTCGATGCACCCACCCTGCTCGTCGATACGTCCGATGGCTACCGGCCTGACACGGCCGCGATCGGAACGTTCGTCCAAGCACGGTGACTGACTGGCTGTGCCGGGGCAAGCCAAGTTGGCCGGCCTCGATGGCGGTGAGGATTTCCAGCACTCCGGTCGTGTTCGACGGCGGCGCCCGGCCCGGCTTGTCCGTGCGGTGATCGGAGCACGTGGCGTCTTCGGACCCGGCGACGCCGGGCAGGGCGAGGGAGTCCTCGGTGACGTCGTACGGCATCGGTGTTCCTCCAGGTAGGTCAGGCGAGGCGGAGTAGGCGTCTGGCGAGTTGCTGAGCCCCGGTGTCAGTGCCACGCCGTACCGTGCGCCCATGACGTTGACGTACATACCGCCGGTCCCAGCGGAACAGATCCGGCAGCTGCCCACCCGGGACATCGCGCTCCTTCTCCTGCAGCATCTGGCCAGCGGCACCGGATTCCTGCAGTACGGAGGGACGATGGGTTCGGCCCGCCAGGCATTCCAGAACGAGCCGGACGCGCCGGTTCTACTCGACCGTCTCTCCGATGCCTGGGCCTGGCTGGAGGCGCAGGCACTGCTGTCCCAGGTGCCCAGCCAGTCGGAAGCGTTCCGCCAGCTTTCCCGCGACGGCAGGGACCTGGCGAAGGATCCCGGCGGCATCACCAGGTTCGAGGCCCGACAGAGGCTGTCCGGACCGCTCCACCCGACCCTGGAAGACACGGTGCGCACCAACTTCGACCTGGGTGACTACGAAACGGCATGCTTCGCCGCGATGAAAGCGGTCGAGGTCGCCGTCCGGGACGCCTCCCGCCTCGACAACTCCCTGGTCGGCGTGAAGCTGATGCGTGCAGCCTTCCAGCCGCACCAGAACGGAAAGCCCGGCGGCCCGCTCGCCGACGCCGGAGCCGAAGGCGGTGAGCAGGAGGCCGCTTCCGCGCTGTTCGCCGGCGCGATGGGCGCATACAAGAACCCCGCCAGCCACCGGACTGTCGACTTCGACGATCCGATCGAGGCAGCCGAGATCATCCAGTTCGCCGACCTGCTGCTGCGACAGGTCGAACGCGCCAAGCGCCGCCAGCCCGCCACGAATACGTAGTGACGGAGCGTGGCCGCGCCCGAACCGTAGCCGGGTGCGTGGCGAAGCCCGAAGATCAGGCCGACGGAGTCAACACCGTCCTGCGTGAGTCGAGCCGTCTCTCCAGCTCTGGCACTGTCAGGGACGGCCGACGGGGGTGTACCGGAATCCGATCTCGCGCAGGCGCGCCGGGTCGAGGAGGTTGCGGCCGGCGAACATGACCGGAGTGCGCATGACGCTGTGCGGGGCGGCGTCCGTCTCGTCCGCGAACCCGACACCCGGGCGTGCGCTGCACTCGGAGTCTAGGAGATCGCGCACCAGCTCAACCGCTGGGTGGCAGAGCTCGACAGCTCCACCCGCCCCCTAGGAGATCAGGACAGCCGCTTGTCACCGCGCTGACGAGTGGCTCATAGCCCGATGGCTGCCTTCGGTCCCATGTACATCCCGGCGCCAGGAAGGCCGTTCTGGCACAGGGCCATGAACTTCTCGCTGAACCCCAGCCCGGGCAGCTCGGCAAGTTTCACGAAGTCGACCTGCCGAATCGGACGCGTATCCACGCCCTCCATGACGGCCCCGAGCCTCCCGCCGACCCGGCGTGCCTCGAAGGTGATGTGAACGACATGAGCGGCTGTGTGGTCGCAGACGTACAGCAGACGGCCGACCTCGACCTCGACGCCGGTCTCCTCCAGCATCTCCCGCTTCAGGGCCGCTTCCAGGGTTTCGCCAGGCTCGACCTTGCCCCCTGGCAGGCTCCACGAGCGATCGCCGTCGGTGTCCTGGTCGAGCAACAGGATCTGGCCGTCCTCAATGACGATGCCAGTCACGCGTGTATGCATCCGCCGACGCTATCGCCCTCCAACATCTCCCGGGGAGACCACTGGTGAAAGCGCAATCGGTCACGGCAGTGGTAATCGCCGGCCACAGCCTCCCGCCGTAGTAGCGCCCCTACCCGGCGGATGCTCCGACGATGGTCGACCCGCACCGCAGTCTCGGGGCGGACGAACCGCGGCGTCTGGACCAGCCACGCGGTCACCACAAAGGCGCACGTGGACGATCTCGGACTTTGAATTTCAAACAAACAGGCGACGCGGGCACGACTCCTCCTTGCCCATGGTCGTCGTGGCGGAGATCATTCCGCCTGGACCAGAGTCGCTGTTCTCCGGTGTCACCCGAATTGGATCAAGCCTGCCGGATTTTCGATCTTGGAATCCATGATGGCCTATTCCGTTTTGGTGACCTTCATAACACGCCCTGCCCGTGCAGCCTGCGCTTTCCGGCGAGTAAGATCAGGGGTCGGCAGGATGCGCCGCCCGGCCACCACACCTCAAGTGCGCATCCCAGGCTGTTCGCGCCCCACGTGCGGATATCGGGATCTGGGGGACCGACAGCGGACACCCCGGCGGTAATTAAAGGGAACGACTATGCGTTGGCGTCGGGACCCTTCACGGCGCGCTCTCGTGAAGGAATGCGAGAGGTTGCTCGCCGATCTTCCCATCCCCACACCTTTCAGCGTCGAGGCGCTGGTGCGGAATATGGAACATGCACTGAGCCGCCAGATTCGCCTGGTGCCAATGGATGATCCCGATGGAGGCCTGGGCACGGCATGCGGTCTGCGGGTCAAGGCACCTGAGTTCACAATTATTCTCTACCGCCGCCGTTCAAGTCGCTGCCAGACCGAGCACATTATTCTCCATGAGCTCGCGCATGAGTGGCTGGACCACGGAACGACCCTGACGGCTGCCGAGATCGAGCGATACGTACCTGAACACATCCGCCAGGAAGTCATTCGGCGCTTCCCGGCGGCCCTGGTCCAAGGTCGCGTAAATTTCGACAGCCCCGAGGAGAAACGAGCCGAACTTTCGGCATCGTTGATAAAGCGGCTGGCACGTCGCCATCCTGTAGGGGGAGATGACATGGTCAGCCTCCTAGAATCCTCACTTTCTCATCCTGTTGCCCCACCACGACGCCGATTTTAGGCGGGAGTGACTGGTGATCACCAGTATGGCATTCCCGGCTTTTTGATAGCCACCACACAGTTCGCCTACCGTCAATCGTGGCTGTGGCCAGCCAGCCTTCCGGGTCGGTAAGCCCCAGCCAGCCCGTAGATATGCACAGGTTACGTGTTCGACTACTTCAAATACCTGACTGCGGCAGCAATGACCGTCATCGCCGTTTGGCGATTCCCCGCAGTTCGGTACGCCGACGCTCACCGCCGAGCCCTCTGGGGTGGCTACGCAGGTTTTTCCGTAGCTCTATGGCTATACACGCCAGCGGTGATGCACGCAGTGGACCGAATCCCTGTAGTCGACCTGAGCGCCCTCCTGCGGCACTTCGCCAGCACTGCAGCCATCATCGCAGCCTTGACTTACGTCGCAACCAGCTACGGGAAGAGCACGGAGGCCGTCGTGCCCCGGCATGTCGCGGTCTCGCGCTGGATCGCTCGCGCATCCTATAGAGCTGGCGCGATAGGCGTGGCTCTGCTCACCGTCCTATTTTTCACCGTGTTGGACCGCCCCTCACCGAGTCGCAGTTTCCTAATCGATCACGCCGGGGAATGGGGCGCTGCGGTCTACATGACCGTTTTCTACTTCTTCCCACTCATCACAACTGCGGTTTGCGGCTACCAATGGACAAGAGCGGCGCGACAGGCCGAGAACACCAGCATGCGTGTCGGACTCGGCCTGATGGGTGTCGCGATGTGGATGGGACTGATCCACACAGTGGCCCGCGTCACCATCCTCTGGGGAGCGGTTGCGTTCCCCCTGAGCGCCTCCACGGTGCAGCTACTTATAGACGCCACAGCGCTATGGATGAACCTGCTATTCCTGATCGTGGCTGTAGGTGCGAGCATTCCCACTACCCGCGCTGCTGCTGCCCGCTGGAAGACGTGGTGCACCCTATATAGAATCCATCCGCTCTGGGTTGACCTGGTGGAAGCCTTTCCGGGGACGAGCCTGTACCCGCCTGGATCGCGTCTCGCAGAACTAATCCACATGCGCGTCCCCAGCGATGTCCGCCTGGATCGCTGGACTCAGGATATTGCTGACGCCTGCGAAAAGCTGCGATACTACGCCCCGGAAGAATTGCAGTTCGCCGCAGAGGACACGACCTCCTCACACGCCGATCCCGAGCCGGCCGCTGAGGCGTACTGGATTAAGGCAGCCCTCCAAGCTGCCGATGCCACGCAGGCCCACCGGTATGCCGTCAGCCCCTTCAAAGCGAAACCGTTCGTTGACACCGACAGCGAAGCTGCCTGGCTAACACGCGTGAGCGCGGTCTACTCGGACATAGACGCGGCGCAAGCTCGGACGCTTTTCGAGCACTCCGCACAGGCAGAAAGCGAACCGAATCGATAACTCGCGATTGCCCCTTGCCGGATCACGACGCCAAGCGGCATGGCGATCTTGAATGGCGTACCGGTTAGTGACATTAGGCACTGCGGCTTCATGAACGTGGCTGGTACCGTGGGTGGCGCGGGCCGATAGGTCTTGTTCCGCCCCGTAAGTGGACTCTGGCTTGCGACGCACAGCTGCTGCCGTCGCCACCTAGCCGGGTCCACGACGCTGCCCGGTCTGGAAGGCGTCCGAAGTCTCAGCAATGGAGTTTTCCGCATGTCCAACCGCACTGGCCTCATCCTCGATTTCGGAGGTGTGCTCACCACTCCCCTGCTGCCCGTCGTGTTGGCCTTCGAGCAGCGTGAAGGGCTTCCCCAGGGTGCGTGCATCTCCGCGCTGTACCAGGACGAAGAGGGTGTCCGGATCACCAGCGATCTCGAACGTGGAGCGGTCAGCCAGACCGAGTGGAACGAGATCGCCGGCAAGAAGTTGGGCGTCTCTCCCGACGGCCTGATGGGCCGGATCTTCGGTGGCCTGCGTCCTGAGCCGCTGCTGATCAACGCCGCAGCCGCCGCGAGGCGAGCCGGGATCAAGGTCGGCATTCTGTCCAACTCCGTGGGGCTCGCACCCTGGGACTTGTACGACGGCTACGAGCTCGAGACGCTGTACGACGCGGTGGTGATCTCCGAGCACCACGGGATGCGTAAGCCCGATGCGGAGCTTTTCGAGATCGCACTCAAGGCCATGGAGCTGCCCGCCGAGCAGTGCGTTTTCGTCGACGACACCGAGGCGTACGTTCGGGCGGCAGAGCAGCTCGGCCTCGCAGGGGTGCACAACAAGAACCCCGAGCTGACGGTGGCCGAGCTTTCGAACCTGCTCGGTGTGGACCTCACTGCTGCAGCGCCGTAGTGAGTAGCGGCGCGCATTGGCGCGGCTACATTCCAGACCGAACGCACCAAATGTGATGGCTGGCGTGCAACGGGTGACGAACAGCGGAGAACAAGCAGGTCTCCACCCGGCGGCATGACGTTTTCGCGAACAACAGCGGGACTGCGACGTTGCACCGACTTGTCGGGGCGACCTTCGTAGTCCCGTTCGCTTTCGCCACTAGCCCGGCTGGGGACGAGCTCCGAGACCTGCCCCTGGTCTGCGCGCAGCTTGGCGGTCCACACAGGGCTCCAAGCCCGCGGAGCGAGGGCGCCTCGGAGCCGACCCACGAGAGACTTCAATGGTCGCTGGGGCCGGCGCCGGGCCCGCTACGCGTGATGCCCAGCGAACCTGCCGACAGGCGGTGTCACTTCCCGCCCTGCACGTCTGGCAGCTTGTGTTTCAGCTCTCCAACGACCTCGTTGATCTTGGCCATCATCTCCGCAGACAGTCCCGTTTGGTTACCGCGGGCGGCCAAGCCGATGATCTGTCCTCGGTGAATTGAGCCGAAGAACTGGAGCGCTTCAAAGAAGTCACGGGCCGCTGGGTCGACCTCCGCATCGTCCTGGAAGAGTTCAGCGCCGACCTGGAGGGCGTGGGCCAGCCCGGCACGCACTACGTCGGAAGCGTCGGTGGTGGCACCCGTACGGAGCGCGACGATGTCGTCTGCCGTGACGGCCGTCATGCCCGCATGCTCATTGACGGCCCGTGCGATTTCCTCGTCAGAGGGAGGCTCCTGGCCAACGTAGCCGTGTTCCAGGAGGAAGGTGATCTTTTCCCTGATCGTGCGGGGGGAGGACACCTGCTCGTCACGCGAAGACGTAGTACGAATCCCAAACGAGCGGTCCTGCGCCGCCAGCAACTCCTGTTCGGTCACCCCATAGGCCTGCGCGAGTGGCTCCACGTAGGCATCGCTGAGCCTGCGCCTCCCGGATTCAGCGTTGCTCACCGGCACTCGGCTGGCATTGATGATCGCGGCAGCCTGCCCCTTGCTGAGGCCGGCGTCGCAGCGCAGGAGCTGCAGGTCCGGCGGGCCGTCGTGGGGGAAAAGGACATTGAGCGCCTGGCCGAGCGCCGCGGCAAGCGCGGGAAGTGTCTCGCCCTTGGGGAATTCGCTGCCGTTCTCCCACCGTGCGACAGCCGGGCCGCTAACGCCCACCATCTCGCCCAGCTGCTTCTGGCTGAGATCCCTGCCCCGTCGGACAGCGCGTACGCGACTGCCGTCGAACTGACGTGGGGGCACATGAACTCCTGCGAGGTGGCGGTCTAGGCGATCCGGGTGGTGTCTAGAGCACTGTAGTCGACGGCTTGATACATCCGCACAACTAACGTACGTTCCTGTATCGCAGCTGGTGATCAGGGGCGATGTCTCTCCATGGTGCCAGCTCTTCGCTGATGCATACGCCTCGGCGAAGGATTCCGGCCGACGAGGCAGCGAAGCCCCAGACGCATGGCCCAGAGCCTTGCGTGGCGGTTCCGCGCCGGTCACGGGGGTGCTGCGCCGCAGTACGCAGGTTCTAGAGCTATGTCTAGACCTTGCGCGGGGGTCCGCATAGCTTGTTGCCGAACCCGCCGGGCAGGAGCCCGGTGGGACGTTAAACCAGGGGGAGGATCCGTGAGGACGCAGCGCGAGCCGCACGAAAGCAGCGGCTAGGGATACAGAAACGGCGCCGGAGAGCAGCAACTCCCGACGCCGACTGTGCAACGCCAAGAGCAGCAACTCTGGCGCTGTGCGCAGATCACCTCGGGCTCCAGCAAGAGCCCTTGAGGTCACCCACCTACACCGCACCGGCCCCCTTTCCACGGAACACGGTGCGGATCACTTCACCGGAGAGTGTCGCATGTCCACACCCCTGCGCGAAAGGCCGTCGATCGACGCCTGCGCAAAATCGCCGTCCCTTCAGGCTCGCATGCTGGCGCAGCGCCTCGAAGGGATGCTGCCGCAGGCCGCCCAGGTCCGCGTCAAGCTGATGGACGGCCGGACCGCCTGGCCGCACCTCGACGTCCGCGCCACGAATGCCGCCGGCGGCTCCGTGCGGATCAGCCGGACCCAGGCCCATGTCGCGGCCCGCTGGATCATTCGCTGCCACCCCGGCGCCGACTGGGCCCTCGCGAGAACCTTCGATCTCCGCACCGGCTTCCTCGCCGGGGGCGCTGCCTGATGGCACGAATCCGCACCATCAAGCCGGAATGGTTCCAGTCGGAGGACCTCGCCAAAGTCGGCCTCCACGCCGAGCGCACCTTCCTCGGTCTCATCAGCCACGCCGACGACTCCGGGCGCCACAAGGACCTCGCATCCCTCATCACCGGATACATCTGGATGGTGCGCGGGGACCACGACATCGCCGGCGTCGAGCAGGACCTCGATGCGCTGGCTGACGTCGGTCTCATCTGCCGGTACACCGGCTGTGATGGGAAAGAGAACCTGCACCTGGTGACGTGGGAGAAGCACCAGCGCATCGACAAGCGCTCCACCTCCCGGCTGTCGCGCTGCCCGCTCCACCAGCAGCACCAGCAGTGCGGGGGCTGCGACTCGGACCGGTGCCCGCAGACCGAGCGGCGCAAGGCGGAATCGGCTCCGCGAGTCCTCCCGGAGGTCTCCGGGAGGACTCCGGGAGGACTCGATCCCCGGGTTTCCATCGAATCCGAGGCGGCCCTCTACCCGCGAGACATCGTCGGAGACGCGCTGCTCGCACCGGAGGCGGAGTCGTCGGCGCACCCCGCCCAGCCGACCCTGGTCGGGTCCAAATCCGCAGGTCAGGCGCTTATCGGGGAGACCTCCTCGAACACTCCCGGAGTGCTCCGGGAGGGGAATGCGTCTGGATCTAGGATCTTGGATCCTGGATCTTCCCTTACGGGGCGCGTGGCGCCCGAGCCGGTCGCTCGACCTGGTTCGGTCTCCGCCAAGGAGCTGGTGGCCGAGTACGTCACCGAATGCGGACAGCGTCCGCCGCAGAAGGTCCTGGGACACCTGGGCCGGGAAATCAAGGCCCTGCTCGACGAGGGATTCGAGCCGAACACGGTGCGCACTGCTCTCGGGCAGCTGCGGGCCAAGGGGCTGAACCCCTCCACCCTCGCCAGCCTGGTGAACGCGGTCATCAACAGCTCGTCCTCCGCCTCCGGCGCGGGGCTATGGGCCAGCGCTTCGCCCTCCAGCGCGCCCTACTTCAACAGCACCGCCCCCGCCCCCACGACCTTCGGAGTGAGCCTGTGACCCGCACCGCCCTCCGTGAGCCCCTGCAGGCCGGCGAGCACAGGCTCGTCGCCCGGTGGAGGGACAAGCTGACCGAACGCGGCATCGACTTCGACGGACCCCAGATGCCTGACAGGCTGGACATCCAGCCCGCCCTCGATGCCGCGCAGGCCCGCATCCCCTTCGACTACCAGGACGCCGAGGCAGATCATCCGGTCGTCTCGGCCTGGGTGGCGAAGGTCGCCGCGACTGCGGTCGCCGACAACCACGGCGGACGAGGGCGCCGCGCCATCGGCCACGGCCCCTCCCTGCTGCTGTGGGGGCCGACGGGCACGGGCAAGACCCGGCAGGCCTACGGGGCCATCCGCGCACTGACCGCGGCTGGGTGCGGTGTGGCCTGGGAAGCGGTCTTCACCGCGAACCTCTACGCGGAGATGCGGCCCCGGCCGGGCGTGGACCCGGAGTGGATGCTGCGCCGCTACATGCGGGCGCCGGTACTGCTGCTGGACGATCTCGGGCTGCCCAAGCACACGCCCTGGAACGAGGAGTTGACCGGGCGGCTGCTGAACTACCGGGCCGAGCGGCACCTGCCGACGATCGTGACCACGAACCTCCCGCCGATCCGTACGCCGGGCATGCCCACTGAGCAGGAAGTGCTGCGCGACAAGATCGGCGACCGTGTCCTGTCGCGGCTGGCCGGCATGTGCGTCCAGGTCGAACTCAACGGACCCGACCACCGCTACCTGCGGGCCTGACCCTCTCCCCACCCCGAACACACGGTGCGGCCTTCTGCCCGCGCCTCTGCCCGCCTCACCGCCAGGACCCTCCACACCACCCCGCTGCTGCTGCCGGGGACGTGGTGACCGCGCGCCGGCCGTGAGGCACATCGGAGAATCCCATGCACTACATCACCACCCACGAGACCTCGGCCGTCGACCTGCGCGGCGTCGGCGACCACAGCTGGTACGAGCGCGCGCTCTGCTACGGCATGGACATCGAGGAAGCCGACAAGACCTTCTTCCCCGAGGCCAGCGCCACCACGGACATCCAGCGGGCCAAGATGATCTGCGGCCACTGCCCGGTCCGACAGGAATGCTTCGACGCAGCCATGGACACGGCAAGCCGCACGGGAATCCGGGCCGGCCTGACCGAGTCCGAGCGCAGGCCGTACCACAAAAAGGTTGCCGAGCGCCTGGACTACCGGCGCGTCGAGGCGGTCTTCCGCGGGCGCGACGTCGCGCTGTCCACAACCGAACGCGACCACGTTGTCAGAAGGGCCCTCCACCTCGGGTGGAGCATCGAGAGACTGGGCAAGCTGCTGGGAACCGAGCACGACTACACCCGCAGGCTGATGAACAAGCAGCGCAAGGCGATGGCCGATGAGCAGGCGGCCAAGGAGCAAGCGGCTGCCCTCACGAACGCCGAGGTGGTCAACAGCCCCAAGGCCCCGACGCCGTCCCTGGTCGTCGACTTCAGGACGGCCGCGTGACCAACCCGGCAGTCAAGGTCGCGCCCGTGAGCGCGTGGGACCGGATGGCGATCGTCGCACTGGGCACCGCTGGCTGCGCGCTCTCGTACGACGCGCTCCAGCAGATGGCGGTCGCCATCCACGTCCGAGGGTTCCTCACCTACCTGTTCCCGCTCGTGGTCGACGGGTTCATCGCGTACGGCGTCCGCGCCCTGCTCGTGCTTGCCGCCGCTCCACTACGAGCCCGGCTGTACGTGTGGACGCTCTTCGGCACCGCGACCGCTGCGAGCATTTGGGCCAATGCGCTCCATGCGGTCCGGCTGAACCAGCAGACCGTCCTCACCAGCGGGCTGCGCCTGGGAGACACCGTCGTCGCGGTGCTGTCCACGCTCGCGCCGCTGGCCCTCGCCGGCGCGGTCCACCTGTACATCCTCATCACGCGCCACCAGCTCGGCGACTCCCCCCGGACCAACCCAGCGGACCAGCGGACCAAACAGCACCCGGACCAGGGGGCGCCTTCGGCGCCACACGTCTGGGCCCCGCAAGACCACCAGTCCGGTCCGGACCCGGAGCGGCCACAGGGCGCAGACATCGCGGACCGCTCGAGCGAGCCTGCCGGAGCCAACTCCGGCCGAGGATTCGCATCCCGCCTGCCCAACCCGCATAGCGCCCGAGAGGGGGCAGACCACGGACCAGCAGACACCCCCGCACCCAACGATCGCCTTCGGAGCGAGAACTGGGCAGGCCCCAAGCCGGCTGTGGATCGCACCCGCATCGCCGCAGCTCAAGCCGAAGACCAGCGCGGACCGGACCAGCTCTCTGGACCAGACCCGGCCGGACCGACCCCGGACCAGACCCCCGGACCACACCCGGCCGGACCGACCCCGGACCAGACCCCCGGACCACACCCGGCCGGACCGACCCCGGACCAGACCCCCGGACCACACCCGGCCGGACCGACCCCGGACCAGACCCCCGGACCAGCAGCTGATCCCGTGCCGCTGGAGGTGCTACTCCCCATCGCTCGCGAAGCCGCGCTCGCCGGCGGGCGGATGACTCGCCGGGTCATCGGCCCCTACCTGCGCGAGAAGAACCTCCCGATCGGGAACGAGCGGTTCTCCGAGCTCCAGGAAGCGCTGTACCGAGATCCGGCTCTCTCCCACCTCCCCCGTCCGAAGCGGAGCACGCCCGTGGCAAAGGAACGCCTCGCGCGCGGCTGAACCTCCAAAGGCGCAGGTCAACGCCCTGCTCCTCGATCTCCATGCGGTGGCCCGCGCAGCCATGCGGGCCACCGCCCCCACAGACACCGAATGGAGCCGTCCTTGTCCCGCGCACCCGCACCACACGGCCGTCCCCGAGTGGCCGACGACGCCGAGGCATACGCCTGGGCGGAAGTCCTGGTCCGGTACGGCCACCTTCACGCCGCCGTGCCAACCCCCACCGGGCAGTGGCTCATCCAGGACAACCCCGACGCGCCCGTCCGGGTGCTGTCCGGCCCGAGTGCCCTGGTTGAGGTCGCAGCAGGCGTTCAGCGCTGCATCCGCCGGATGAGGGCTCGCAGGCCATGACAATCCCGATCAGTCCCCCGCCCAGCTCCACGGGGCAGCCGGTCACCAACCCGACCTCAGGGCGAGCAAGTTATCCGCTAAGACCGTCTTCCCCGTCGGGGAAGACGGCCTCGGCGCAGCCCGCCCCCAGGGTGGCGGGACCGGACCAGCGCCAGGGGGCGCTGGTCCGGGAAGCAGCGACCGAGGGCGGATCGCAGCCGGAGAAGCAGCCGTCGCGACGCAAGCGCCGTGACGCCAAGAAGATCGTGCGCAAGCGCTCGCCGAAGTCCGGCGACGACAAGCGCTTGAACGTGATCTACGTCCGTCTCAACGACACCGAGAAGACAGTCCTCACCGCTGCCGCCGTCGCGACACGAGCAAGCCTGCCCGCTTTCCTCGCCCGCAGTGGTCTTGCCGCCGCAGGTGACCTCGACAACACCGCCGCCGCCATCGCCGGCCACCGCGAGACGGTCTCGGAGCTGTTCGCCGCGCGCCGACACCTCGGTCGCGTCGGCAACAACCTCAACCAGATCGCCCGCGCCATCAACTCCGGTGGCCAGCCCGAGGAACTGGACGCGGCACTCGCCGCTGTCCGGCAAGCCGTGGATCGCGTCCAAGCCGCCACCGACCGCCTGCTGAACCAACCTTAGGAAGACACCACCAGCATGATCCCCAGGATCCACAAGCGCGGGAAGCGCACCATCGGCCTGCTCGCCTACCTGTACGGGCCGGGCACGCACGAGGAGCACACCGACCCGCACCTCGTGGCCTCTTGGGACGACAACGCCCCCGACCCCGGCCGCGACCCGCAGGCCACCTTGAAGCAGCTCCAGCGCCTCCTCGATCAGCCTGTGCAGAACGCCGAAGAGGACAGCCGCCCCGCCCGGCATGTGTGGCACCTGTCCGTCCGTAACGCCCCCACCGACAGGATCCTGTCCGACGAGGAGTGGGCGGACGTCGCCCGACGCATGGTTGCTGCTGCCGGAATCGACGACCCGGACCAGGGCGCCGGTTGCCGCTGGGCGGCAGTTCGTCACGCCGACGACCACATCCACATCATCGCCACCCTGGTCCGCGAGGACGGCTACAAGCCCGACCTCGACCAGGACGCCCAGCGAGTCCAAGACGAAGCCCGCCTCCTGGAAGCCGAACTCGGACTGCGCCGCCTCAACTCCGGCGATCGCACCGCAGCCCAGCGGCCCACGAGCGCTGAACGCCACAAGGCCGAGCGTGAGCGCCGCGAGCGCACCCCGCGCGAGGAACTCCGCGAGACCGTACGGCGCGCGGTGGCCGGCGCCAACAGCGACACGGAGTTCTTCGATCGGCTCGCAGGCTCCGGCCTCCTCGTCCGGAAGCGCGTCGCACCGTCCGGAGACCTTCTCGGATACACCGTCGCCCTGCCCGACGACCGGAACAAGGACGGCGACCCGGTGTTCTATTCGGGATCGAAGTTGGCCCCCGACCTGTCGCTGCCTCGCATCCGCGAGCGCTGGAGCGGCATGCCCGACCAGCCCGAGACCGACGACAGCACGAGGCTGGTGGCCGAGCCTGGCATGTCCAGGCCGGCATCGGCTCGCCGCCGCGCGGCCGGGGCCGTTTGGCAGGCGGTGCTGGTCATCGACCAGGGCGAGGACGGCGCGGTCGCAGCACAGATCGCCTCAGCCGCGGAGGTCTTGGACGCACTCTCCAAGACCTCCGCCGCCCATACGCGGCGCGAGCTCCGCGAGGCCGCGGCGGCGTTCGAGCGGGCCTCTCGGTCGCACGTCCGCGCGGTACGCGACCACGACCGGGCGCTGCGACAGGCCGCCCGCGACCTTTCACACGGTGGGCCGGCCCTGGGCCGCGGCGAGGACGGCGCCACCACGGCGATGGTGATCGACATGCTGTTCTTCCTCGTCACCGCTGCCGCTCTGTGGCACGGGAGGAAGGGGCACACCCAACAGGCCGCCGCTGCCCAGCAGGCTGCCGAGTACCTCCAGGCCGCGTACTCGAGTGCTGCCGAACGACCCATCGGGGCGTTGTACGAACGCGGTCGGCACCTTTCGCTCCCAGTTCGGCGCCGACACGAATCCGTAGTGCGGCGGGCTCTGCCGGACCTGGCCGAACAGCTACTGGCCGAGCCCGGCTGGCCGGCGCTGGCCGCCACGCTCGCTGAGGCGGAGGCTGCCGGACATCAGCCGGGGCCTCTACTGGCCGCCGCCGCTGCCCGCCGAGAGCTGGGCACCGCCGATTCTGTCAGCGACGTCCTGGTGTGGCGCCTGCGCCGCATGGCCGACCTCCCCGCTGATCCGGCCAAGGGCATTCCGTCTGCCGCAGGAGCCACCTCGCGGCCGACCGGTGCCCGCCCCACCGCTGCCGAACAGCCCTCCCGCCGCTCGCCAGGGCTGTGAACGTTTGTTGAGTAGAACCAGGTCACGCCCACGAGAGAGGGTGTGACCGTACACGCGGACCACGATCACCCGGAGGCGCCCATGTTCCGCAGCAGACGAGGCCGACAGGACGATTCGGTCCGCCAGTTCCAGGCGGAGGCGATGCACATCGCCTCCACCGCGCAGGAACCGGACCAGGGCGGTGCGGTCCCCACGGCCGGCGCGGCCGAGACCGGCTCGGTGGCGATACCGGTCGATCTGCTCGTGCCGGCGCCGGAGCAGCTGGCCGGCACGATGATGCGTTACTGGGCGCCACTGTCCGTGGACGGTGCAGTGATCAGCTGCACTGAGTGCGGGGCGTACCGGGACTGGCTGGTGCTCAACAGCGGTGATCACGTATGGGTTCGCTGCCGCAGCGGCCACGAGGCGCTCGTGCCCGGTCTCGACAGTGACTGGTACGCACAGAACTCGGGCCCGATCGAAGGGGTCTTCGGCAGCCGGGAGGAGGGACTGACGTCCTTCGGATACGACGGCACGTTCGCGGGCGCGATCCTCTGACCTCGCAATTCGCCATCACCCCCCTTGGAAGATCAGCATCGCCAGGGGGCACCGTCGACCCGCACACACGCACGGGGGGATCACACATGCGACACCACAGCACCACCCTGCTCGGCTTTGCCGCAGCGGCCACGCTCACGCTGACAGCCTGCTCGACCGGCACCACGCCGGACCCCGGCTCCGCCGGCACCCGGAAGGCGAGCAGCTCCACCACAACGCAGCAGGACACGAAGGCCGTGCCGCTCTCGGCCGACCAGCTCGGGCCGCGTCTGCTCGACATTGTCGACATGGGCTCCGGCTACCGGGTCGAGCCGCAGCAGGATTCGAAGCACGACGACATCGCCGTCGTGGGCTGCCCCGCACTGGAGAAACTCGGTGGAGCCGCCGCCGGCGGGTCGCTCGGCTTCCCCACCCAGGCCAAGGTCACCTTCGCCTACAGCGGGTCCGCCGACTCCGAGGTGGCCGAGGAGATATACACCGATGCCGAGGACAAGCTCTCCTCCGGCACCCGCACCGTCTTCGACGCGATGACCGCCTGCCCGAAGTACCAGCTGGCGTCCGGCAGCACGCCCATCAACGTCACCACCCAGAAGGTCACCGCACCGGAGCGCGGCGACGAACGGTGGGCAACGGTGATGACACTCTCTGGCGGAGGCCAGACCACGATGATCAAGCAGGTCGCCGTGCGGTCTGGCACCGTCCTGGTCGTCCTTTCCGGCAGTCCCGGCCTGGTCGACACGCACCTCGACAAGGCCCTCGACAAGGCCTTGGCTCCGGTCACCTGATCCCGCACGAGCTGACACCCCGTATCTCCGGACGGGGCGCCGCTCTGTTCTCCCGTCAGACGAACAGAGCACAATGACGCCCCTGGCGGAGTCCCGTCCGGCGGGGGCTTCGTCGTGTTCGGATCGCGCCAGACCTGTCCCCAGCCCTTGACGCTCATCCCGCGCTCGGGAACCGTCACACGCAAATACGCGCAATCCGCTGGACAGGGGAGATCGCTATGACGCTACGGTTCGTCGGGATAGACCCCAACACCGGAGGTGACGGCTCACCGACGGTGTGGGTGGAAGAGGAAACGGCCGACCTGGTCATACAGGGCGAGGAGGCCGACGACTTGTTGAGGGCACAGGTCGGCGGAACGCAGTGGGTCGCCGGTCACGACACGGGTATCCCTCCGCACGAGACAGTGATCCGTATCCCCGCCCGCATGGTGCCGATCTTGAGGGAGGCGTGTGATGACGCAGAACGGCGTGCCGGACTTCGTGACGATGCTGAGGACCGCTGAACGCAGCGCGGTCCACCTGGAGATGCGCGACGTCTACAGCGTCGGCGACGAGGTGGAGGAGTTCGAACGGTTCAGGCAAACCGGCGAGATCGTTCTGGACCCAACGGCGGCCTGGTGGCCGGAGTGGCTCGGGATCGTCCGGGAAACGGTCGGACGGGGCGTGATGATGCGCCGAGCCCGGATTGTGTCCGAGCCGGTCACCGACTACATCCGGTGGGAGCACGCGGCCACGCCCCTGAACGTCGAAGCCGGGGAGCATGTCCGCTGGCTTCCCCGCCGTCAGGCGTCGGACATCGCGCTGCCGGGAAACGATTTCTGGCTGATCGACGACCGCCTGGTGCGCTGGAACCACTTCACCGGTGTGGGCGACTGGGACGACCCGAAATACTCGGTGAGTGAAGTACCAGCCGTGGTCAGGCTGTGCGCGGACGCGTTCGAGGCCGTATGGGAACGTGCCGTCGACCACAAGAAGTACACCGTCTGACGCGCACCACCCATGCCCATCTCCCCCTCCTCCAGCGCTCAGGCGGCCCGCGAGGCGCTCGCGGTGCGCCTGTCGCACCTGCGCCGGGATGCCGGCCTCACCGGACGTGAGCTTTCCGCCCGGTGCGGCTGGCACCCTGCCAAGACCACCCGCATCCAGAAAGGCGATGCCGCCCCCTCCGACGCGGACATCCGCGCATGGTGTGCGGCCTGCGATGCGGACGACCAGGCCACAGACCTGATCGCCACCTCTCGCGCCGTCGAGTCGATGTACCAAGAGTGGCGCCGCCTACACAAAAACGGGCTCCTCCAGGCCCAGGAGAACGCCTACACCGCCAACGCGCAGGCGTCTCTCCAGCGCGTCTATGTATCCAACGTCGTCCCCGGATTTCTCCAAACCGCCGCGTACGCGACGGCGCTGCTCGGGAGCATCACCCGCTTCCAGGGGACCCCGGACGACGTCACCGAGGCCGTGGCCGCCCGCGTCGCACGGTCCCGGTTCCTCTACGAGGGCACCCACCGATACGCGGTCATCCTGGAAGAGTGGGTACTGCGGTCCAAGATCGGGGATTCCCAGACGATGGTCGGCCAGCTCCGTCACCTGCTCACCGTGATGCCGCTGGTCTCCGTGTCGCTCGGCGTCATCCCGGCCACCGCCGCGCGCACCATGTGGCCGCTGGAGGCCTTCTACCTCTACGACGACCGGCGGGTGCACGTAGAAACCCTGACTGCGAAGCTCGGCGTCACCCAGCCCCCCGAACTCGCCGACTACGCCCAGGCGTTCGAAGAGCTGTCGAATATGGCCGTTTACGGCGACGAGGCCCGCGCACTCATCGACGCCGCGATCACCGCGCTGAGATGAATTTTCGCAATTAACCGCAACACCGTTGGTGCTGCTTCCCACTCGACGGCAGGGTGGTCACAACCGCCGGGAAGGCACCAGGCTCCCCAACCGGCGGTAGATACGAGGAGCGCCCTGCCTCACGTCCCCTGATGTGGCAGGGCCCGCCCCCGACGAGGAGGCCCCGCTGTGACCACCGCGCACCGCCCGCCGTCCCACCAGTTGCTCCCCGCCTGGCTCCACGAGGGCGCCCGCGTCCTGGACCCTGCCAAAGACCGTGAGGGCATCGCCCAGTTCATCGGCCCCCGGGAAGACCCCGAGCCCCGGCGGATAGTGCCGTGCGCCGTCTTCGTGCGGCCCGAGGACGGCGGGATCGAGTGGACGGTTCCCCCGGGCGCGGTACGGGAGGCTGAGACGCGGTGAGGTTACGGCTGCTGGACGAAACCGAGCTGGCCGGCGACCCCGCCCGGTGCGTGGAATTCTCCCTCGACCAGGTCCGCGTCGAAGACGGCCGCCTCACCCTGCGCGTTACCCCGGCCGAGGTCGTCTACCTGCGTTTCGAGGCCGAAGAGCTCCTGGATGAAATCCGCGGTGAGGTCGAACGCGCGGAACGCGCCTGGCGCCGCGCCCTCGGCGAGTGGCACGAGGAAGGCCGTGCCGCTGTAGAAGCCCGAGAGCCGGACGTGACATTGCTGGCCCGGGTTCTCGAAGGCCTTCGACGAGATGCCCTGGTGCCGGTCTAACCGGCCTACAGATTTCCCTCCCCGCACCTTCCAGGCAGTCGGCACGGGCAGGGATGCACCACCAGCACCACCCCCTTCATCACTCGCACACCCTCGAGAGGAGCAGCATCATGTCCGACACCAGCACCACCCCGGCGGTCCAGCCCGAGGGCACCCCGCCCGCCGTGATCGACCTCGGCGACGCGGCCACGCTGACGAAGGGCAGCGACAACTCAGGCGTCGAGAGCAAGCAGACCCCGTACGACGCCTGACGCTCTCCGCGTCACTGATGCACCGGGCGGCGGCCCTCCTCCACGGGGGCCGCCGTCCCGTGTTCCGCACCTCAAGGAGGCAGGGGAAGCGATGCGTTGGTTCGGAGGATGCGCGCCGGGTGGGCCCGCGAGGGCGCCCGAGAGCGCGCGGCTGATTTGGAGTGACCCACCGCTGTGGGCTGCCGGGGACTGGTCCGAGCGCTACGTGAGAACGCTCGAGGGCAACGGGCGTCGCCTAGCGGTGTTCGGCCCGTGCGCAGCCAGCAGCCACGACCTCGACCGGGCCCTGTACGAGCCGGGCCCTTTCGGAGCGGGCCGGATGTGGCCCGGGTCGTACGCGGTGGTCCGTCAGGGGCAGTCCGGCGACACCGAGATCTTCACCGACCCGGTGTCGGCAATCCCCCTCTACACGACGCGCTTTCAGGGCGGCACCGTATGGGGCTCCAGCTCCAGGGCCCTGGCCGCTCTAGGCGGCGGGGGGATCGATACCGCATGGATGGCAGCGTTCCTACTCGACCGCCAGACCCCCGCACCACGCCGCAGCGCCTGGGCAGGCGTGGCGCCGGTGCCCGCCGGATCGCGGCTGCTGCTGAAGACGACCGGCTCCGCGTCGGTGACATCCTGGTGGTCTCCATCGCGTCGCTCATACGAGGAAGTGGTGCCGCTGGTCGCCGAGGCACTGCACGAGGGGGTGCGGGCCCGAGCCGAAGGCGTCAAGGTCTCCTGTGACGTCGCGGGCATCGACTCCACCACGATGGCGGTCCTCGCCGCCCAGCACGGCCCGGTCCTCGGCCTGACCGCACACCCCGACGGCGTCACCGAGGGCGGCGACATGCGGTACGCGCGCCAGGTGCCCGGTTTGGATCACGCAGAGTTCCCACTGCGCCGCAACCACCTGCCTTTCACCCCAGCTGACTTGGAGCTGCCCGCCACCGACGGGCCCGCCCCTTCCTCGGGGCTGTGGGCCTCGTTCTCCGGACAGCTCCTCACCGTCGCCGATCGGGGTTCGCTCTGCCACCTGACGGGAGACGGCGGCGACAACCTGTTCCTGTCTCCCCCCGTGCACCTGGCGGACCTGGCCCGCAGCGGCCGGTGGGTGCGGATGGGGCGGGACGCTCTGGAGTGGTCGCAGCTGCGCCGGGAAAGTCCATGGCCGTTGGTCATGGCCGCGCTCTCCGGCTCGGTGGCCCGCCTCCACCGGCCGTGGATGACGAGACCGCAGTGGCTGACCGCCCCGACCACCGAACCGGTTACGCCCCCCGAGGACGCGGACGCGGTACTGATCGCGGACCTGCGCGGCGCTGCTCGGGCTGCTGCCGCTGACGTCGAACTGGCCGCCGCTCTCGGCCTGGAGCTGGCCAATCCCTACTTCGACGGCGCACTCCTGGACGCGGTGGTCTCCGTCCCGCCCGAAGACCGGTTCAGCGTGCGCCGGTACAAGCCACTACTCGTCGACGCTGTGGGGGGTCATCTGCCCGAGGCACATCGCACCAGGGCGGCCAAGGGAGTGTTCGCCGCGGACTTCCACCGGGGGGTACGGACGAACCTCCCTTACCTGCTCACGCTGGCGGACGGGCGCCTGGCGGCAGCCGGTCTGATCGATCCCGGGCCGCTGCGGACCGCCCTGCATGGCGTGGCTCTGGGCGCGAGGGCGGTCTGGCCGCCGCTCCTGGCCGCGCTGACCGCCGAAATGTGGCTGGGCGCGATCGAGTCGGAGAAACCAGTGCGGTGGTCGCCGGCCCGGGAGATGACGCGGTGAACAACAACCTGGTGGCGGTGGTACTCCCCGCCTCGTGCGTGGTCCTGGACTACCGCAGCGGACGCACCGAACTCCACACGATCCCGCCCAAGGGCGCCCTGACGATCCAGCACCAGGAGGACGTCCCCTCGTGGGGGACGATCGAGGTGGCCGCCACCCTCACTCGGGTACCCGCAGCTCCCTGGACGCAGCGTGTGGCCGCCGTCCCCGTCCTCCTCGCCACGGCGGTCGTGGCTCACGCAGGTTCCCGCTCGGGGAAGTTCCACCGCCTGGTGCGGCTGGCAGGGATCGGCCGAGGACTACCCCAGGCGAGCAAAAGCCGGGCCCGGGACGCGGTCAACGCCATACGGTGGGCGTCGCGAGTGATGCCCGCACGCTGGGCCTGCCTGGAACAGTCCACCGCAGCCGCCGTACTGATGGCAGCGTCGGGACGCCGCGCGGAGTGGCGCCACGGCATCGCCGGGGACCCGGTACGGATGCACGCCTGGATAGCCGACCCCGACGGCCGGCCCGTCGAAGAGCCCCCGGATACCGCGCTGTACGCCGTCACCTACACACCCGATGGACCGTCCCTCGCAGAGGGTCGGAAAGGAGCCGCCTCATGACTGAAACCCGTTCGAGTGAATCCCACGTGCTGCTGCGCGGGGAACGCCTCGCGCTCGGCCAGCCCCGCCGGGAGATGCTGCCCCACTACCACCGGTGGGAGAACGACCCTGGGACTCTCCTCGGCTACGGGAACCAGTTCCCGCAGGCGTGGGAGGTCCGCGAGAAAGGTTGGGAGGGACAGCGCGGGAACAGGAACTACCAGCAGTTCGAGATCCTCGACGGCCCCGAGCCGGTCGGGATGACCATCCTCATCGTCAACGCCTTCGTACACACCGCCGAGTTCGTCATCGTCATCGCCCCCGAGCACCGGGGGAAGGGCTACGCCACCGAGGCGACCCGCCTGACACTGGACTGGGCGTTTCACCTCGGTGCCCTGCGCATGGTCCACCTCAAGGTCCTCGCCCCCAACACCGCGGGAATCAAGGCGTACGAGAAGGCCGGGTTCCAGCAGTCCGGCCGGATGCGCAAGTCCGGATTCTGGCTCGGCCGGCCGGTGGACGAGCTGATCATGGACGCACTCCCCGAGGACTTCACCGGCCCCTCAGCCGTCCGACCGTTGACCGAGGACGGCCGCGACTGACCGTTGCACACACCTGTGCCCCGCCCCCTAGCCACCGGGAGCGGGGCACAAGTGTTGTCTCAGGCCATGACGGTGCCGGTGATCGGCGGTGTCGACTTCGGCGACTCGCCGCCCGCATTGAGCGCGGTCACGGTGAAGACCGGGGCTTCGCCCGCGGTGTATCCGGTGACCGTGGCCGCCGGGCCGGGCGGGCACTATGTCCCCCGAGGAGTCCCCCGGCACGCCCGCGGGATCTGAACGGCTCCGCTGATCCACCGCCCAGCCACTGGACCCGGAAAGGCTGGCCACCAACGGCAACAGCAGAAGCCCCCTCCATCCGTCCGGCGGGGCATCGTTGTGCTGGAATCAGGCCGTTGATCCCGCGGACTTTTCAGCGTCCTCCCCTGGACCGGTCAGGGCATGTGGCTGACCGTGAGGCAGTGTTCGGAGACGTGCGGGAGGGTTCGGCGAGGCACCGGTGCCGGGGCGACGAGCGCCTCGGCGAAGGCAGCGACGAGGTCCTGAGGCGCCGAGTGGCTAAACGCCGCACACCACAGGTACGGGCTTCCCAGCTCGGGCTGCGACCAGGCCATCCAGCCGGGAAGATCCGGACGGGGGTCCTGGTCTTCGATCCCGGCGGGAAGAACCGCCCAGGACCAGGACGAGGCCAACGAGGCGTCCCAGAAGGTGTGCTCCGGGTCGTCTGCGTCAGGGGCCCAGCCCGCAGCTGCCAAGACCTGCGTGACCGCGTCGATCCCGTCAAAGCCCCACGCAGGCTCCTTCCTCGCGTCCAAGGCGAGCACGAAGGCTGTGAGTGCTTCGTGGGGGATGCCGGCGGTGAAGTACGCCGTCCATGCCGCGATGCCGCGGTCGGGGGCCTCGCGTGCGGAGATTTCCCAGGCGATGGGAAGGTCGCCCAAGCCGGTGGTCAACGGGTCGGCCAGTATCCACTCGGCGCTTCGGAGCTGGTCCGGGCTGGAGTGGAAGAAGGACTTGTGTGCCGTCGTCCAGCAGGACCAGCCGGCGCCCGTCAGGGTGTGCCCGACGGCCTCGGCGAGGTCTCCGTCATCTCCGGCCAGGTGCCGGGGACTGGCCCAGAGCCAGCCTGTGTGGGGCGTGCTCGGTTCGGGCGGGGTGTGGGAGTACAGGGGCGCCTCCAAAGGGCTCGGCGGCCGATCATGCCAGCCTTGCGGATCGGCGTACTGCGCGGCGGCTGAGGGAGACCGTGCCTGTGGGCGGATGCCAGGTCAGGGCCTGAGCGATGGCGGGCGGAAGGACCTCCCCCTGCCCCGCTTCGCCGAGGAAGACCACCTGGCCGCCTTGTCCGTCGCGGGCTGTGACGATCTCGCCGGCGAAGTGGACATGCGGAAACTCCGGGTTGATCGCGAGGAAGAGGGGTGCGTTACGGTCACAGGACGCGAGACGGTCGATGATCTCGCCAACGGTCACGGCGTGATGGGTCTGCGGTTGCACTGGTGCTCCTTCTGGACACGCCGGGGCACAGCACGGCGCGTGAAGTGGGACAAGCGGAAGAGGCGTCGGGCTGGGACCGGGGCCGGTCCGAGCCGTTGTTGCGGGTCAGCTGCGCCGGGAGGTGGCGAGTACGGTCTCGACGGCTGCTGCCACGACGGCAGCGGGGGTCTCGGTGCTGAACCTCGCTTGATAGCCGTGGGTGGTGGCCGTGCCGGTGATGGCGATCACCCAGCCGACGTCGAGGTCGCCGGGGCGGCCCTCGGGAAACCAGCCGAGGTAGAAGCGCCCGTCCTTGCTGGCGACGTGCGCATCGGCTCGGTCGTCGACGACCAGGTTGAAGTCCTCGGCGGTGAAGCGGTCGATGACCTGGGTGGGGTGTCCGCGGCCGAGGAGCCACGTGCGGATGCGCAGGGCCTCGATCGTGGTGGAGAAGCCGGGCTGGTCGCCGGCGTGAGTCATGGGCGGCTCCGTGCTCGGAAGGGGCAGGAAGTCACCCACTTTGACATGCACCTGCGGTCGTGTTCCAGCAGGTGAGGCGTTCTGTCGCTCTGCCGTCAGCGATCTCCCTGATGAGGTTTCCTGACCGTACTGACAGCACGAAGCGAGGGCGGCATCCCCTGGGGGATACCGCCCTCGCTTGCGTCTTCAGTTGTCCCGCCGTTCACGGCGGTGATGGGTGCGTCAGGAAGCGTCGTTCGACTGGTTGGCGTGTCGGCGTCGCACGGCCCAGATGGCGCCGGCTCCGCTACTGATCAGGAGGCCGCCTACTGCGGCGAGCCAGGCGGTGGAGGCGGCGCCGGTGCGAGCGAGCTGGCCGTCGGGACCGGCAGTGGCTGTGGCCGTACTGGTCGGGGTGACGGACGGAGTGGGGGTACCGCTGGAGTTGTCCGGCGTCGGGGTTGCGGGTGCGGAGGCCTCGGGGGTGGGCGTGGGCGTGGTGGTGGGCGGCTTGCTCGGCTGCTGGGTCGGCGGCGTGGTGGCGGTGGGCGTATTGGTGAACTCGGCGGTCGTTGCGGCGGCGGGCTTCGCCGTGACCTGTACCGGGCTCGAGTCCAGCTGGTAGCCGGCAGGTGCCTTGGTCTCGGTGGCGGTGTAGGCGGTACCGGTGCGTACGGTGACGGTGAGCCGGGCCTTGGCCGTGCCGTCCTTGCCCGTGGTCAGGGTGACGGATTCACCGCCGCTGCCGGAAGGCCGGATGTTGATCACGGCGCCGGCGAGCGCCTTGCCGGTGGTCTTGTCGGTCTTCTTCACCGTCAGTTCCGCAGGTTTGAAGGGGTCGACGACGGTGATGGGGGTGACCTGGCCTGGGGTGACGATGACATCCCGATCCTCGGCCAGGTCGTGGATGGCGCTGCCGGAGTCGGTCTCCTTGAGCCGGTAGACGCCCGGGGTGACCTTCTCGAAGCGGAGGATGCCGTCGGTTCCGGTCTTGCCCTGCAGGGCCTTCGCACCGTTGATGGTGTCAAGGAGACTGAACTGGGCGCCTTCGAGCGTGGCGCCGGCGGGGTCCTTTTTGTGGATCTCAACGCCGCCGGGCTCCGGCTCGGGCATGCTGCGCGGAGCCGGCGCCGACGTGGACGGGGTCGGCTCGGGTACCTCGGCTGAGGCCGAGGGTGCCCAGGTCAGGGCTCCAGTCGCGACGGCGGCTACGGCGATGGCAGCGGTGGGCGCCTTGCGGCGGGCGGTACGGCTGGACAACGAGGTTGTGCTCCTTGGTGGGTTGATTGAACGGGATACCCGCGTATGGCTGGGCGAGTCAGCGGGTGCGGGCCGTCGCGTTGTGCGGCGCCACCGGCGGCAAGGCTGGCGTGTTGGCGGGTTTGCGGTCCGGGGCGGGGGCCAGCAGGAGGTGCTCTGTATAGAGGGGGACTTCGCGCGCGATGCGGGTGAGCGGCTCCTCCGCGACCAAGGAGGTGGTGAAGGCCGCGACGAAGGTGACGGGGGTCCGGCTGGTGAAGGATGCTCGCCACAGCGGCTCGCTGGGGTCGCCCACGTTCAGCATCCAGACAGGCTTGTCGCGGTCAGTGGTGGCGTACCGGTGTTCCAGGTGGGCCATGCCGTCCGGGCTGCGGAAGTGCTGCGAGCCCCAATTGCTGGCGGTGTGGGTCCAGCCGGCGTTGAGCAGTGGCAGGTACGCAGCTACGGGAGCGGTGTCGTCGTGGAACAGCAGCTCGCTGTCGCTGTAGGTGTCGTCCAGGTAGAAGTGCAGCAGTTCGGTGTGGAAGTCCCAGATCATCTCGACGGGGGTGGAGGCGTCGAACCTGGCGTTCCAGGCTGCCGCTGCGAAGGGCTGCTGGTACGCGGCGGTGATCCAGGCCCCTTCTCCGGCTGCGCCGCCGGGATCGGCCAGGAAGCCGGAACGCAACCTCAGGCAAGGGCTGGAGGCCACTTGGTACCCGTCCTCCGGGCAGTGGAAGGACCAGTCGTGGTCACCGCTGTTGTGAGGAAATGGCCATCCGTCGAGGATTTGGTCGGAGCCGCGACCGGCAAGGTGCCGGGCATGGACGGATACGAGCTTGTCCGAGGGCAATGAGCTCATGGGGTCGGTCAGTTCAGGTCCGTTCGTCGGAGGAGTAGTTCTGCCATCAGCTATCGGTGGCGGCCGTGGGCGGCGGCCTTCTCGGCGAGCGGCAGCGATGTGGTGCGGGCAACCGAGGCGCCTGTACGAGGAGGGGTGGGGCGGGTGGAGAACCAGAGGTCGGCGTAGCGGGTGACGGCGGCCTTCAGGCGGGTCCAGTCCCCACCGGCCCAAGGCGCCGGGCCCGATGTGCGGGGGTTGAAGTCGCGGAAGACTGCGTAGCCGTCGGATCGTTCCGTTCGGCCTGCCGTCCTGTCCCGTGTGCGGAAGGTGCCGTGGTCGGCGAAGGAGAGCACGATCTCGTCGATTGGTCCTCGGTCCGGGTGAACGATGCTCAGGTGCAGGCCGCCGTACTCCCCGTGGCGGATGGTGGGCTGGAAGGAGACCCGGAGGCGGAGTGAGCTGTCAGGGGCCGCCGCGTAGTAGCTGTTGCCGACTACGGCAGCGTCATCGAAGGTGAGGGCCAGTTCCTGGGTGAAGAAGGCGTTCGGGGACAGCGCCATGGACGTGGGGCCTCCTGTTGGGCGAGATCAGCGGCGGGCTGCGGGGCGGGCCGGTGCGGGGAGTCGGGCTCCGGGAACCGTGCTGGTCGACCAGCGGCGAACGCTGGATGGACGTGCGGTCGGGGGTGTGCGGAAGCGTGCGAGGTCGAGGGGCGTGGGTGCAGGAGGGTTCGGCGGCACCACGGGTGTGAGCTGGGCGTGCCCCTTGGTCATCTGGGACAGTTCGCCCTGCCATCGCAGTACGGGCGCGGGGTTGACGACTGCGGTGGCGGTTGCGGCGATCAGGTCCACCGGGGTGCGGCTGCTGAAGACGGCGTACCAGGAGGAGTAGGAGCGTTCTGGCCCGCCCCACATTCCCCAGCGCGTGTCGTTGGTCACCAGCTCGCGTTCCTGGTCGAGAGGGCCGTGGTCGTACCAGGCGCCGGCGAGTCCGTCCGGGGAGGCCAGTTGCGTGCGGCCGGACGCGATGTGGGTTGCCCAACCCGCTTTCAGTAGCGGATCGAAGGCCCGTAGGACACCGCCGCCGGTACCGTGCAGGTCCGAGCCGTCGTCCCTTTGGTACGCGGCAACGAGCTGGCTGGTGAAGGCGGTGACGAATTCGGTGGGCGCCTTGTCGTTGAATGCAGCGGCCCACCGTGGTGCCCCGAAGTGGTGCTCGTAGGCGCTGATCTTCCACAAGGCGTCGTCGTCGCCCTCCGGCATGTAGCCGATCCGAACTCGCTGGTCTGGGGCGGGGAGAAAGACGTTTCCGTGGTCGTCCCAGGTCGGTTTCCATCCCGCGTCGAGGGCAGGCTGGAGGCCGGGGTCGCCCTCGACGGTGGATCCGGCCAGATAACGGGGGCTTACGTAGTAGTCACCTGCGGGTTCGTCGGTATGAGTCATGGGGTTCTGGGTCATCGGTTTGGGCGGCTAGCTCAGCTCGTCGGCCGCGAGCGTAGTGATGGTGATGTGGGCTGCGGCCTCGGCCAGTCGCTGCTCGACCTTGGTGGCGTCGTAGCCGGTGACGACGAAGAGCCCGGCGCGCGCAAGGTCCACATCTCCATCCGGAGGCAGGACGATCTCGTCGCCGGGACCGCGAAGCCACTGGAGGCGCTCCAGCCACGGGGCGTTGTCAACGAACTGCTCGGCGGCGCCGCGGTGGATGAGGATGCCGGAGGCTTCCGGGCACAGCAGGGTGATTCCGGCGGCGCGGATGCGGTCGGGTTCCAGGTCAGGCGTGGTGCCGCAGGCAAGATCGGCGGCGGCGCGGGGCAGGTCGATCCCGGTGGCGAGGCGGACCAGGTGGCCGATGAGGTCGCCGCCGATCCTGCCGTTGACCTCGATGATGCGCGGACCGGTGGCGGTCAGGCGCATTTCCACGTGCTGGACGCCGTGGTCGATACCGAGGGCCCGGATGGCCGCGGCTGCGATCGGCGCGACCTGGTCGAGGAGCGGATCGGCCGCGTCCACGGTGTGGCCGGTCTCCTCGAAGTACGGGGCGAAGCCGAGTTGCTGGCGGGTGACGGCCACGGCGGTGGTGGAGCCGTTCTGGGTGACGCATTCGACGCTGATCTCCGGGCCGTCAAGGTACTCCTCGACCAGGACCTCGTTGTTCTCACCGCCGCGCATGGCCGCGCCGGTGGTAGCGAAGGCCAGGGCGCGTGGGAGTTCCTCGACCGCGTCGACCCGGACGACGCCGACGCTGCCGGCCTGACCGGCGGGCTTGAGAACGACGGGGTATCCGATCCGTTCCGCAACGAGTGCGGCCTCCAGCAAGCTGGCTACCTGGACGGATCGGGCGGATGGAACCCCGTGTCGGTCCAGCAGCGCGCGCGTGGCGTGCTTATCCCGGCAGTTGTGCATCACCGCGACCGGGTTGGACTTCATACCGAGCGCCTCGGCAAGGCGAGCGGTGGCGACCAGTAGGACTTCGTTCCAGGTCAGAACACCGGCGATGGTGTGGCGGCCGGCCAGTGCCTGTCCAGCAGCGAGGAGGGCATCCGGGTCGTGCGGGTCGGCGACCTCGTGGTCGATGACGTGAGGTTCTTCCCAGGTGATCGGGCCTGAGGTGATGACGACGACGTCGTACGCCGAAGCGACCTGCTCCAGGCAGTAGCCGCGGTAAACGGAATCCCCGGGGGCGACCACGAGGAGGACAGGGGCCTGGTGGGTCAAGTACAGCTCCAAAGAGGGTGGGGTGCAGGAGCGGTTCAGCGGTGCGCGGCGCGCTTGCTGGAAACTGCGGCAGCAGACGACGCGGCCTGCACAGTGAGCGGGGGCACAACGACGGGACTTGCTGCTGGCGAGTGGGCCACCTGTCGGACGAGCGCCTTGGCAAGCTCGACGGAGTCGATGCCCGCCTCTTCGGCCTGCATCCCCAGCAATGCTTCGACGCGGTCTTCGGGGAGGGCCGGATGGTTCTCCGTGTACATCACCGTCCACTCCTCCTTGCAGGAGATCGCGAACGAGGCGAGGTACATGACGGTTGTCCGCTCTGCGTTGGCTTCCGGCGGCGGGACGTACAGCTCGACGCCGTTGTCCGTCATGGTCTGGAATCCGAGCCGTTCGAGCACGGTGACTGCCTGGGGAAGATCGCCGAGCAGGGCAATCCAGAGCGGTCGGTCATGACCGGGCGTGTGCCCGTACAGGATGTCGACGCTGGTGGGGTCGTTGATGACGTGTCCTTGGGATAGAGGGCGAGATGAAGGCGAACGGGGTGGTCAGGCTGCCTGCGCATACGCGGCCCGGGTGGCCAGTGCGGGATCGCGCCGCATCTGCCAGAACGCGGCGGCCAGGCCGATGGCCTGCAGTGCGGCGCAGACGGTGAGGACTTGGCCGAGCAGGTTCGCCGGGGTCAGTGCGACGAGCAGGCCGGCCACCGGGAAGGGCAGCAGCATGATGAGGATCGTGACGGCGAGGGTGCTGCCGAAGACGGCTTCGGGAATGAGCTTCGAGCGCAGTGTGCGCATCACGACGGTCATGCCTCCCTCGCCGGCCATGAGGACTGCGACCAGGACGAGTAGCTGTACGTAGGCGTCGGCCTGGGCGACGGCGAATCCGGCTGCCGCGGCGATGGCCGCGCAGACCGCGCCGACGGGCCAGAGTCCGGCGCGGTCGATGGCGAAGCGGCAGATGGCGACGGCCAGCAGGGAGGCTGCCGCGGCGGCGGACCAGATCAGTCCGACCGAGGCGCTGGTGTGGCCCATCTGCTGCACGATCAGGACAGGGGCCGCGGCCTGGAGGGTCCCCGTCGCGATGTTGGAGACGGTCAGTCCGGTGATCAGCCAGGCCAGGGCCGGGAGCGAGCGCAGGGTGGCCCAGCCGACCCGGAGACCCTGCATGGGCGAGGCGGAGACCTCAACAGTGCGGTGCAGGCGGTCGCGCGGGGCAAGGAAGGCGGCCAGCAGCGAGAGTCCGGCGATCGTGAGGAGCATGCCAGTGCGGCCCGCGTACTGCAGGAGCAGGCCGCCGGCGGCAGGGCCGGTCAGGTTCGCGGTGTTGTCGATGCCGAGGAGGACCGACTGGACCTTGTGCTCACCTTCACCGGCCTTGCGCCCGGCGAGTGCCCCCGCAGTTTCAGCGGCCACGTAGCTGTACTCGGTCAGTACGCCGGTCACCGCGGCCAGAGCCATCACCGCGATCGTGGCGGGCAGGCCGTCGCCGACCAGGGTGAGCGCCGCGACGGCGGCCACCAGCACCAGGGCCCGGAGGGTGGCGGCCATCCGGAAGACTCGCGTACAGCCCCACCGGTCGACGGCCGCGCCGGCCCAGGAGAACGCGGCAAGCCTGGGAACCCACTCCAGGGTGAAGGCGATGCCGGTCAAGGCGGCGGATCCCGTGGTGGCCAGGACCAGCAGAGGGATGGCGTACGTGGCCATGCTGAAGGAGACGGCATCCGCACAGCGAGGCAGGTAGATACGGCGCACGATGCCGATATTGGGGATACGGGCGTGGCGGCCACCGACGGCTCTGCGACGAGTCATGATCACTTTCAGCGGGAATGCGGCGTCCGGTCAGCGGCGTCCGGGGCGGTCAGCGGGCAGGAAGTGGCCCGCGATGCGAGGCGGGGAGACGCGCGCCGAGTCGCCTATCGGGGGAGGCGCGGTGTGTGCGTGGAGCTGGCCTGGGCCGACGGAAGGGCCGGGCCGGCGATGCGGTGAAGCTCTGTGGTCGGCCTGCCCGGGCGGCGGCTCGCAGCGGCCAGGACGACCTGCGGGTGCGCAGCTGCCCAGTCGGTGAGGGCGGCCAGTGCTTGGCGTAGCCCTTCTCCGGCCGCGGTAAGGATGTATCGGCCGTCGGGACTCGTGCTGATGAGACCGGCGTGAAACGCACGCCGTGCCCCATAGCCGTTCGGCGTGGTCGACGGCGATCTGAGCAGGTTCACCGTGGGACGGTCGCGCAGCAGGACAAGCGTCGCTTCGACCCTGGTGACGAAGCCGGTCTGCGGAGCGGGATAGTCATGCCGGCGTGCCCAGCGGGACAGAGCCTCGTAGACGTCGCCCAGGTCCCGTCCGGCCTCTGTGAGCCCCAGGGGGCTGTCGTCGTCACGGCGACCCCGCACCTGGAGCAGTCCACGCTGGCGAAGGCTGCGCATTCCGTGCTGCAGGCTGTCTTCCGGGATGTCGGGGAAGGTGGCCTGGGCGGCTCGCCGCGGGATGGGCCCGTTGTCGTCGAGCTCGCTGATGATGCGCGTTGTCCACCGCAGGCTCAGCATGGCGGCGGCACTCACCGCATCGGCGGTCGGCTGGGGTGTGCTCATCGGGCCCGGCCCCCCATCGAGGAGCTGGCCACAGCGGAGCGCACGGGCTGGGCGTGGGAGAACAAGTTTCCCGACCGCACGGTCGTGGACGGAGCGCCTGCTGCGGGGTGGGACCGGTTGGCAGCCCACCGTCCGTCGGGCAGTTCCGCGGAGGAGACGGCCCGTTCGGCCCAGAGAGGGTGCTTGGTGTCGGCTCGGCGGCCGGCAGCCCAGGCCGAAAGCGACCGGAAAACCGGGGCGAGCTCGGTCCCCTGGGCGGAGAGCTGGTAGTCGCTGTGGCCGAGCCGTTCGACGAGTCCGTCGGCGACGAGCTGGCGCAGGGGCGAGTACAGCAGGGCGGCGTTCCCTCCCGGCAGCACCATGGTGGCCAGGTCCCGACCGGATGCTCGTCCCTCCGAGCGCAGCGCCCACAGCAGCGGGGTGGCGTGCTTGGGCGTGATGAGGGTCAGGACGTCTTCGGCGTTCTGGGCCGGGGGTATCCGCTCGACCTCCAGCTCGCCGGTCTGCCGGTTCGGCTTCGTCTCCTTGTCCAGGTGGCTGTCGCCGTAGGACGCGAGGGCTGCGATCACACTGGCGAGGGCCTGGCCGCGGGTCGAGAGACGGTAGTTGACGTGGCGTACGTGCTCCTGGCGGCGCTCGACGAGGCCGTCGGCGGTGAGACGGGCGAGGCGCGGGGCGAGCTGCCCGTCCTGGAGCATGCCCAGGCGGGGCTTGATCTCGGTGTAGCGCATGGGCTGGTCGCTGAGGGTCATCAGCGTCCATACCGTCCAACGCGGGTTGAGCATCTCCAGGGCTTCGCCGACCCGGGCGAGGTCGGCGGTAAGGGGGCGGGGCAGGCCGGTGGTGGGCAACGGAGGTCTCTCCTGGGGTGCGGGACTTCGGGACGGTGTCAGTGGGTACGCGCGGCCGGTGCGGTGCGTGCGGCCGGTGCGGTGCGTGCGGCGGGGGCGGGCACCGTGGTGGCAGGGGGCTCATTGCGGCGGAGTCCCTGCAGCGCGGCCGTGAGGGCCTTGGTGTGGGCGTCGCGGGCGGCGACGGACTGGCTCAGCCGCTGGGCGCAATCGAGGATGTGGCCGGCGGCGAAGGGGCCCACTTCTCGCTCTTCGACGGTGAACTGGCGCAGGCGGTCCAGTTGGAAGTCGATGTTCCGTTCGGCGAAGACGAGGTCGGCGTGGATGCCGAGGAGGGCTCCGAGCAGGGTTGTTGTGGGGGCCCCTTCGGTATGGCGCGCAAGGTCGGTCAGGGGCTGGCCGTAGAGGGATTCGATGCGGTGACGGAGTGCGTCGGATGTGGCGTGGGGCAGGTGATGTCCTTCACGGGTGACGGGTCGGCGCCGGGGCGGCAGCCTGGGCGGGCCGAACCGTGGGGGGCGGTGGCCGGCGGGGGTGCCGGTCGACTCCGGCTGCCGGCATGGAGGTGAGGACGTTGGTGAGCGCGGCCAGCAGTCCCACTCGGGCGTCGACAGCGGCCTCCAGCCATTGGGCGTCCATCCGCAGGTCGTCGGGGTTCAGCTCTCCGAGGTCCCGTTGCGGGGCGGTCGATTGGTGCACGCGGTCGCGGATCCGGGCGAGATGCTCCTCGGCTACGGCGAGGAAGGCCCGGAGTTCCATGACGCGGTACAAGGCGGGCTCTGCAAGACCTGATGTGGCGCGCTGGTGCAGGAGGCCGACCGGGTGCCCGAAGGCCGACTCGATCGCCTGATCCTGTGTGGTCGGTTTCAACGAGCCCGCCCCTGAACAGCCGTGCTGATCCTGCGCGGCTGCGCCGCCGCAACAGCGGGAGCCTGGATCCAGAACGAGGCCGCGGTGCTGCGCGGAGCGCCTCGCTCGGCCGCGTCTGCGATGACGGTGTCGAGCAGCGCCTTCAGGATGACGGCGGGGACATCGCGTTCCACAACTGCAGCGTTCACCCGGTGTGCAAGCTCCCACTGACGGGGGTTGAGCTGGCCGGGCTCGGCGCCGAGGGCTACGACGAGCTCGTCCTCGGCCTGGCGCAGCCTGTCCTGCGCGGCGGACAGCCGGCCGTACCAGCGGAGCGCTTCCCCAGCGCCGGGGCTGGAGTGCCCCTGGTTGTGGTCGCGTTCGAGGTCCGGCAGCGTCTGCTGGAACGTCGCTTCGATGCTCTGGGCGAAGAACTCCAGCACATCCTGCTCGCCGTCGGGCACAGAGGTCTCCTCTCGTACAAGGTGGGCGGGGTGGCTGCGCATCTGGTGCGCACAAGGCGAAGTGCTGCTTCCAGAATCCGGAGAATCCGTGAATTCCGAATTCACGGATCCGCTGATAGAAGACCTCGACTGCGTCCGGCCAATGCTGTGGAAGCGGAAGGTCAGCGGCGGCGGGGAGAAGCTGGGCCGGTGGTGGTGGGCGGCGCCGGAACCGCACGCTGGGGCAGATGCGTTGTGGGCTGCTTCTGCCGAACGCTGTCCGGGTCGTCGTGATACGACACGGCGGCGTCATAGGTGGTGAATCTGCCTTCGCGCAATGTGTGGCTGTACTTCGCGAGGTCTGCCTCTTCCACAAAGACCCGGAAAGGGTGCGGGTTCTTGCTGTCGAGGGCGCGAAGCAGGACCGTGATCCGGGGCCGGTCCGTGTCGTCGTTGGTGCAGCTGTCGATCAAGGCGAAGCAATCACCGTCACCGACAAGTCGGTCCTGTAGCGCAGTGGTCGCCTCGTCGGCGGGCGCGGTACCCATGCCCGGCGGCAGGCGGATCTCCTCGCGCGGGCAGCCTCGGGCCACGAGCCAGGACTGGGCCATGGCCGGCAGAGGCAGCGTGGCGTGCTCGAACGTGAAGGTTCTTGCGCCCGGATCTCGCGAGATGCGCAGGGCGATGATCTGCGGCTCGCCGGGGATGCCCCAGGTGGCGGTCTGGTCGTGCAGGACGTGGAAGCTGTGGCGGGCGTCGGCCGAGTGATGTTCGGCCAGCGCCGTCAGCATGTCCTCGTCGGCCACGATGCGGTGGTGGAAGTCTTCCTCGACCGTGCTGCTGGCCGCTCGGTAGCCGTCGAGCCGGAAATCGGCTTTGTGCGTGGAGGGTGACACTAAATCGGGCTCTCTCTCGGGGCAGTTATCGCAGCTGACGGCTCCTTCAGACTTCCGCCGCCGCGACGTAGGACGAACCGGTCGGTGCTGAGCGCTGTCCTCGGGAGCCCGCAAGTACGGCGCGGCCGACCTCGGTGATGAGGACGGGCTGGCCGGCGTGGAGTGGGGGCGAGGTATCGCGGACGACAAGTTCGGCTTGCTCGAGCCGCTCAAGGACGTACTGCGTGACCCTGGTGCCCGATTCCGTGGCGACGGACAGGCGTCCGGTCAGCAGGTGCTGGTGGAGCTTGGCACCGCGAGCGATGGCCAGCAGGGCGGCGTAATCCGGGGCGTCCAGATCGGGGAGTCCCTCAGGAGATGACCTCGGGGCGTCTCGTTCGACCGGCTCCAGGACTGCAACGGCCTCGGCGTGCAGGGTGTCCCGCACAGCCACAGCCTCCCTGATCTGGCCGACTACCCGGTCAACTCGGGTGAGCAGGGCGGCATCGAGTTCGAACTCGCCGCTGACCAGGCGCTGAAGGAGGGTCCGGTGGAAGGTGAGGTCGGTGTGCGCCTTGGCCAGGTCGCGGTGTGCCCGCACGAGGCCTGCGACCGGCTCGTTGAGCAGGCCGTGGTCGTAGTGCTCCCACAGTGCGTCCACCGTGGTCCCGGTCGCGGCTTCGATGCGGTCGTCAAGGCCGGTCAGGGCCTTGCGCGCGCCGAGCAGTGTGGCTGGGGGCATGGGAGTCCTCGTCTGGGGTGGGACGGGAGTGGCTGGTGATGTCGGACAGCGACATCCGGAGTTCGGTGTGGCTGCCGTCGTGCGATGCGGAAGCAGGCCCCAGGCGGCGGAGGAGGCCCAGGATGGGAGCGTTGGTCCGCTCGGTGTAGACGCTCAGGGTGTGGGCTCCGGCGGCCACGGCGTGCCGGGCGGCGAGGCGGATCAGCCCCGTGCCGATGCCGCGACGGTGGAGGTGGTCGGCAACTTGTACGCCGAGGTCGACGACGCCAGGGCTGTGGTGCAGCCGGCCGATGGAGACGAGGGCGATCACCCCGTCGCCGGGCGCACTCGCAATCCAGTTGTCCGAGGCACGCAGGAGACGCTCGAAGTCCGGTCTGTGAATTCGGAGCCGCCCCCACCTGCGGTGCATCGACTGCTCGCTGCACCGCAGAAGGAAGGCGTTGACCGTGTCCCAGTCTTCGGGACCAGCCCGGGCAACAGAGCCGGCGGCGAACGCGGCGCTCAGAGCGGCTGGCTGTGCAGGGCTCGCGCGAGAGCTCGACGCGAGTAGGCCTTGCGTCGGCGACCATCGGAAAGGTCCATGTTCCGCGGGTGGATGTCGTACGGGTCCAGCAGCTTCGCCAGGCGTACGGGGGTGATGTCGGCGTACTTCCAGCCCTTGCCCGCCACGCCCGGTACGCCCGTCAGCTCGCCGACCAGGTCCATGGAGGCCATGGCCTCCGGGTTGCCCCGTCGGCCGAACGCGTTGAGGCACTCGACTACGAGGCGCGAAGTGGTCGTAGCGTCGGCGGTCTCGGCTGCACCGCTGGAGCGGCTCGCCGTTTGGTCCGGGCAGCACCGGGATGGGGCTGCCTCGCCCGTCGGGGGCTCCGTGGTTCGGATCACGTCCAGCAGCTCAAAGAGCAGGGTTCGGCAGGCGCAGTCGGAGGAGCGTGGTGCCGGAGTGCCGAAACCGCGGGCGCACCCGAAGTACGGGCTGCTGGGGGCAGCCTCGCGAGGGACGGCACAGCAGGACGCCTGCTCGCACCGATCCTCGTTGAGGATGTCGAGGAGACCTTCGATGATGCCTTCGAGGAGTCCGTCAATGAAGCGGGTCAGGGGGTCGTGCTGGGAGGGGATGGTCAACGGGTGATGCCTCTCGTGGGCGGGACGATGGGAGCGGGCTGAGGAATGCCGGGCCGCGCCGCGGGTACGGTCACCGCGCGTCCGTCGTGCACGGTCGTGTGCGGGGAGCGGGAGCGGGCCGCGTGGGCGAGGGCGCTCAGGGGGCGGCGTTCCAGGCCGAGGCGAGTTGCGACGGTGTCGTACACGTCGTATCCGTCCCGTGGACGGACGGCCACGACGTAGACCTCGGTCGTGTGTGTGGCGTCGGCCGGGGCGGCGCGCAGGGCGTAGACCATCCGCCACTCGGCGCGGCGGTCGACATAGGTCTTCCGGAATCCGGCGAGGTCGCCGGTGAGTTTGTGGCCCTGGCGAACGCCGTTGACGGCGTCCTGAATGTGGGCCAGGGCCAGGTCCCTGATGTCGCTGGGAGCGGCCATGAGGTCGTTCAGGGCACGCGGGTCGAACGACAGCCCGTACTGGGGTGCGGTGTTCATTCCGGCTCGCCGGAGAAGGAACGTTCATCCCCTGCGGCCGGGTGGAGCGGTGCGTCAGGGCGCGGCAGAAGCCGGTGAGACCGCCGCTCGGGGTCGGTGGTGCACGCCGAAAGCGGACCGCCCGGGGCACGGACCGCCGCCACGGTGTGCGTGAGGAAGTCCCGGTGCCACACGGCGGGTCCGGACGGCCCGGCATCGGGGTCCATGTGCTGCTGCCAGGCCAGCCACAACGCGTGCAGCCAGCCCACCACGTCCAGGTGTTCCTGCCACTCGTAGCACCACGGCGTCGCGGTGGTGATCTCCGAGCCGTACACGCCGAGGAAGACCCGCTGCACCCAGTCGGTCAGGCCGTCCAGCTCGGTGTCGAAGTCCTCGCCGTCGAGGGTGAGGATGAAGCGGGGCTCCGGGGGCGGGGGCGGCATCATCGGCATGCTGGATCTGGCCGGCATCGCCGGGAACGCAACGAAGGGTGAAGCCGGCGTGGGGTCTGCGGCGAGGCTGTCGAGCAGCCGGGCCTGGTCGGCCGACTGTTCCATCAGCTTGCGGACCGAGGCCTCCAGGTCCTCCAGGTCGCCGTCGGTCATACGGATCGGCTCCAGCTGTCCCTCGTCGCGAGGGTCGATGGATTCGGTCAAGGGAAACTCCTTGAAGGCACACGGGGCGAATAGGGAAGGTGCGTTCAACGATGCGGAGAATCCGTGAATTCCGAATTCACGGAACAGCTGATAGAGGGGCCGACGGGCTGGCGCCGCTGCTGGTTGAGCACCAGCCCGTGGGCTGTCAGGCCGCCAGGGTGCAGTCGGTCTGCGTGAGGGTCTGGGTCAGCGTCTCGGTAAGCCGGTCGGCGGCGATCTTGCTGTACTCGGGGGTCTTCTCCACGCCGATGAAGGAGCGGCCCTCCAGGAGCGCGGCCACGCCGGTGGAGCCGGATCCGGTGCAGAAGTCGAGGACGGTGCCCTGCTCCGGGCAGATCTTCACCAGCTCGCGCATCACCGAGACGGGCTTCTGCGTGATGTGCTTGCGCTCCTTACCGGAGGGCTGTGAGGCGCTGTACAGGCCTGGCAGGTAGATGGCCCGGGAGTTGTCCATCGGCCCCTTGGACGCCCAGACGATGTATTCGCAGTCCTGGCGGAAGCGACCCTTCTGCGGCCTGGCCTGCGGCTTGTGCCAGGTCAGGATGCCGCGCCACAGCCATCCGGCGGCCTGGATCGCGTCGGTGGTCATCGGCAGCTGTCGCCAATCGGTGAAGATCAGCGCGGTGCCGGTGGGCTTCGTCAGGCGGTGGGCCTCGGTCATGATCTGCGTCAGCCAGAAGCCGTACGAGCGAGCATCCATGTTTTCGCCGGTGAAGTCCGGCAGGGTGTGGCCGGCGTCGTTGGAGGTGTACTTCTGCCGCGCCGTGCGCGTGGTCCTCTCCTTCGCTGTCCGGCCACCGCTGTTGTACGGCGGGTCGGTGATGACGGAGTCCACGCAGGCGTCGGGGAGAGTGGCGAGCACGCTGAGCGCGTCGCCCTCGTGGAGGGAAAAGGGCAAGGGGAAACCGTTTCGGTAGGTGACGGGGCCCCGAGCGGTATGCAGACACACCTCGGCCTCACACGGATTCGCAGAATCCGCGGGCAGCGGGGGACGTCGGGGATGCGCAAGAGCCTAGGCCACGATCCGGGAATCACCTCGGCGCAGATCACTATTTCGGCATTCCCGATTCCGGCCCTAGGGTTTTCGAAGACCCACCGGGAAGCCCGGACGGGCCATCCCCTCTCCTGCCGGAGATCCCTCATGCCCAACATCACCTGATACCTGCGCGGGCCAGCGTCGAGCAGCAACTCGGCGCACAACCATCCGCCGTTGCACACCTACCAGCCGGCCGACGGGCCTTTCCGTCGCACGCCAGTCCTGCGGCCGGCAATCACTTCAAGGACCCATCACCGTGGCACACCCATGCCTGAACCTCTTCCGCCCCCTGCGCTCCGGCGCTGATTCGCCGCCGGGCGGGCCGGATTGAAATCGATGGCCGCCGTCATCGGCGTTGCCTGTCTCTCCCCCGTCCTGCTCGCGGGCACCGCAGCCGTCGCCGCGGCCGGCTCCGCCGGGCGGTCCACCAGCTGCACCACGGACAAGGGCCTCGACACGACTGCGGTCGCAAAGGCCGTCGAGGCCATCCTCGGCGGCAAGGGCGGCACCAGCCAGGACGTACACGTCGAAGGACTGGAGCTGCCCGCCGAGCAGATCCCACATGCCAAGACCATCGTCGCAACCGGCATCTCGCTCCATGTCCCCGAACGCGGACAGGTCGTGGCCCTGGCCACGGCGATCCAGGAGTCCCGCCTGCGCAACCTGAACGGTGGCGACCGGGATTCGCTCGGACTCTTCCAGCAGCGGCCCAGCCAGGGCTGGGGCACCCCCGAGCAGATCCGTGATCCGGTCTACGCCGCCACGAAGTTCTACAAGGGACTGCTGGAGGTGCGCGGATGGAAGCAGATGACCATCACCCAGGCCGCCCAGGCCGTGCAGCGCAGCGGCTTCCCCGACGCCTACGCACAGTGGGAACCGCTCGCCCGTGCCCTGCAGCAGGCCATCGTCAAGACCCTCCCCGGCGGCAACGGCAGCCCCGGAACCGGCGGCAGCCAGCCACCGGCAACCGGTGGGTGCGCCGGCGGCGACCTCGGCCCGATCCCCGAGGGAGCCGTCCCTGACGGGTACGAGATCCCCAAGGACGCCCCCGAGAAGGTCCGCACCGCGATCCGCTGGTCGATGGGCCAGCTCGGAACCATGTACCAGTGGGGCGGCACCTGTACGAACTCCCATGGCCCGGACCCCATGGGCAGGTGCGACTGCTCCAGCCTGACCCAGCAGTCCTACAAGGCCGCCGGTGTCACCCTCACGCGCACGACGTACACCCAGGTCAAGGAGGGCGACCCGATACCGGCATCCGCCATCCGGCCCGGCGACCTGCTGTTCACCCGACCCGGACCGAACGGGCCCGAGCACGTGGCCATGGCCATCGGCACCGCCAAGGGCACCCCTCTGGCAATCGAGGCACCCAGGACGGGCAAGCCGGTCCGGATCGTCACCCAGGCCAGCCTCGGCACCATCATCGCCGTCCAGCGGATGGTCCCCGCTTCCTAGCCGCCACCTGCGGCATTCCCTTCCCGGTTTCTCGGCCGGATCCCCCGCGGCCTCGCGCTGCCTTCGCGCGCCTTCGCCGCGCCCCTCCCCCTGCTCGCGCCACCAGCATCGGCCAACAGCCGGTGCCTGCAAGGAGTCCAGCACACCCATGTCGTCCATCGACCGACTCATCACCCTTGCCTACGACCCGGGCATCGCCCCCAACGAAGGCGGCCTTCCGGGCCTTTCGGTCCTCAAGAGCGTCGTCTCCTCGATCAACCTGTACGGGATCATCGCCGTTGTCGGCGCCCTCGCCGTCTCCCTTGCCGTGTGGGCCTGGGGCCACTTCACCGGAGGCCACAACTCCGAGGCGAACGGGAAGAAGGGCGCGGTCGTGTCCGCGGGCGCCGCCCTCGGGCTCGGCGCCGCCAACGGCATCGTTATGTTCTTCTCGGCCCTGGGGTCGCAGGTCAAGTAGTGGCGAAACGATCCCGCACACGGGCCCGTCCCCGGATGTACTTGCACACCGGCCACTGGTCGGCCAACCGTCGCATCACCGTCCTCGTCGTCTGCCTCACCCTGCTCGTGGCTGTCGCCGGCCTCGCCGCGTGGTGGACCGGCCGGAACGACACCGCGGACCGGCTCGCCACCCCGCCTCCGGGAGCCAGTTCCCCCGGCCCGTCCTCCCCTCACCCACCGACCGACGGCACCGGCGGCGTGGCCAAGCCCCCGCAGATCGCCGACCCGCTCGCGTACGGAAAGGCCGCGGCCCAGGTGCTATGGACCTACGACACCCGCACCACCACGCACGCCCAGCAGCTGGCAGGTCTGCACGCCTGGCTCACTCGCGAGACCCAGTACGCCGACTGGAGTGGCGTCCAGGCCCAGATCCCCGACCCCGTCCTGTGGTCTCGGATGCACGACAACGGCCAGCACGCCACCGCCACGATCGGCGAGGCGCACTTCCCGAGCTCCTTCAAACAAGCGCTCGCCGACGACCCCGCAGCGCTGACCCAGGCGTACATCTACGTGGTCACGGTCACCGGCAAGCAGCAGATCACCTGGAACGGCGGCGGGGCCGGAGCGGAGGACCGCACGGCCACCCTCGCTGTCCAGTGCCGGCCCCAGGCGGACTGCTCCCTGGTCGCCATCGCCCCGCGCGTCCTGCCCTGACCCCCACCCACGAGAGGAGGTAGACCCCTGTGGGCTTCTGCGACCTGCCCCTGGCCAACAAGATGTGCTCGGCCGCCGATCTCATCGACTTCGCGTCCGATCCCGGCAAGGCGATCACCGAGGGCATAGGCAACTGGATCGCCAAGAGCATCGGCGAACTCGCTGCCGCAGCCGCCGACCTGGCCGCCGACGCGATCGACACCACCACCAAGGTCGACCTCAACGCGACGTGGTTCCGCGAGAACTACGAGACTTTGCTGCCGATCGGCCTGATTGTCCTCGTCGCAACGATGTGCGCCCAGCTTGTCCGGGCAGCCTTCCGCCGCGATGGACAGGCCCTGCGGCAGGCGTTTACCGGCACCGCCTCGGGTGTGATCTTCGCGTTCGGTGCCATCGCCCTGACCACCGTCGCCATCGAGGTCGTCGATGCTCTGAGCGCCGGTCTCTTCGACGCCGCGAACACATCGATGAAGGAGGCCGTCCGGCGCAGCATCAAGGTCTCCCAGATCGGAGGTCTGGCTGGACTCGGCTGGATGGTGCCCGGAATCGTCGGCCTCGGAGCCGCCCTCGGTGCCTTCATGTTCTGGTGCGTCATGCTCGTACGCAAGGTCGGCATCCTCGTACTGGTCACCCTGGCTGTGTTCGCCGGTGCGGGCGGTGGCTGGGAGGTCGCTCGCCGCTGGCGACGCGGCTGGATCGAGGCCACCGCCACCCTGGTCGTCTCCAAGCTCCTGATGACCGTGATCTTCCTGCTGGGCATCTCCGCGCTCGGCCAGACCGACGCCAAGGACGGAACCGCCGCCCTCGCCGACGTCATGGCCGGCGTCGTCATCATGTGCCTCGTCCTGCTTTGCCCGTACGCCTGCTTCAAATTCGTCCATTGGGCCGCTGAGAGCACCGACGGCGAGTCGATCCACCGTGCCGGTGGCGCGGGAGCACAGGTCGCACGACAGCACGCGGAGAACGCAGCCCGCAAGGGAGCCGCGATGGCCGCGAACGCGGGCACCGGAGGAGCGGCAGCCGGAGCAGGCGCCGCCCCGCAGGGCCCCGATGCCGGAGGCGGATTCCCCGGCGACATCGCCTCGCACTCCACCGGCGGCGACAGCAAGGGCCAAGGCGGACAGGAGGGCGGAATCTCCCCCGCGATGGACGCCCTGAAGAAGGCGGCGCAGCCGCCGCCCACCAGCGTGCAGCAGGACACCAGCGGCCAGGTCGGCGGCGCCTCCGGCCAGCCCGGCGCCACCGCCCCCGATTCCTCCGCCTCAGGCGGCGGCCAGTGGGGCGAGCGCGGCAGCAGCGCCCCACCACCGCAAGGCAACGCGCCTACCACCGAGGGCACTTCGGCCAGCGGTCCGGCGTCAGCAGCGCCACCGCCCACCGGTCCCTGACCGCCGCCTGCTGAACCCATCCCCGTGGGACGCGCCGCGTCCGCTCCGGCGCGTCCCACGGTTCCACCCGCTGCCCGCCCGCTCGTCGAACGGCCCGCCCCTTGTCTGATCTGACCCTGACTCCCCCGCTGACGGTGAAGTTCCCGCTTCGCTCCCGTCGCGGCATCCTCCTCGGCCTGTCCCTCCCCCAGCTGATCCTGGTGTCCCTGACGCTGGCGCTGCTGCTGGTCACGGTTGTGACCACCGGCCTCGCCGGCGCCTTCGCCCTCGTCCCCCTGTGGGCCGCCATCGCGGCGCTGGCCTTCGTACGGCACAGCGGACGCCCGCTCATCGACTGGGCGCCGATCATCGCCCGCTACGCCCACCGCCGCCGTACGGGCCAGACCCTGTGGCTGGCCCGCGCCGTCTCCCGCCCCCGCATCGACGGACTGCTGCACCTTCCCGGCTCGACAGCGGCGCTGCGCGTGGTTACCCCCGAAGGGTCGCAGGCCTCGGCCATCCACGATCCGCACCAGCAGACCCTCACCGCTGTCGCCCGCGTCACCAGCAGGGCCTTCGCCCTGCTCGACCCGTCCACGCAAAACGCCAACGTGGCCAACTGGGGCCGGGCTCTGGCCAGCATCGCCCGCTCCGGGCACGTCGCCACCGTCCAGGTCCTGGAGCGCACCGTTCCCGATTCCGGCGACGGCCTCGCACGGCACTGGAGCACTCACGGCCGAGCCGACACCCCCGTGGCCGGGCAGGTGTACGCCGATCTCGTCGCCTCCGCGGGCCCGGCCGCCGCCCCGCACGAGGCGTACATCGCGATCTCCCTGGACCTCAAGGCCGCCAAGCGGCTGATCTCGCAGGCCGGCGGCGGGCTGCCCGGTGCCTTCACCGTGATGGCTCAGACCACGAGCTCCGTCGCCCAGGCCGCCCGGAACTCCGGGCTGATGGTCACCGGCTGGCTGACCGCCCGCGAAATCTCCGCGGTCATCCGGACCGCCTACGACCCCAAGGCTCTCTCGGCACTCCAGCAGTGGTCCGAGTCCGGCCGCGCCGAGGCCGACCCCGCCGCCGCAGGCCCCGTGGTCCAGATCGAGGAGAGCGACCGCCTCGCCACGGACACCGCCCGCCACGCCACCTATTGGGTCGAAAACTGGCCCAGGACCGAGACCTCGGCCGGATTCCTCCATGGCCTGCTGTTCAGCGCCGGCGTCCGCCGCAGCTTCTCCCTCGTCTACGCCCCGCAGGCCCTGTCCGCTGCCCTGCGCGATGTCCAGCGCCGCAAGGCCACGATCATCTCGGATGCCGCCGAGCGGCGGCGCAAGGGCATGGTCGACAGCGAAGAGGACAACGTCGAATACGCCGACGTGAAGGACCGGGAGCGACAGTTGATCGCCGGCCACGCAGACGTCGCCCTGACCGGACTGCTCACCGTGACCGCAGAGACCGACGCCCTCCTCGACGCCGCCTGCGCACAGATCGAAACCGCCGCGGTGACCGCCCAGGTCGACCTGCGCCGCCTCATCTGCCAGCAGCCCGACGCCTTCGCCCTGGCCGCGCTGCCCCTGGCCCGCACCGCCCTGTAGCCGACAAGGCTGTTGAACCTGCCCCCGGCAGGAAGGATCCCGTGACACCCCACGCCCACACCACCGACGCGCACCCTTACCTGCGCGCCGCCACCGCCGGCATCCGCCACCACACCCGAAGCCTCACGCCCCAGCCCGACCGGCCCCGCCCGAAGACGCCCGCGGACCGCGCCCACCTGGACGTCCTCCACGCCCACCTCACCGCGCTCCACCAGCTGCTCGACCAGCTCACCGACACCACCCGGAGCAGGTGGCCCGCTGCCGGGCGCCACCTCGCGACCGCCCACACCCGGCTCTGGCAGGCAAGCGCCGAAGTCCACGACGCCTTCCACACCCTCCCACCCGAATCCCCCAGCGCCGAAGCCGAGTGCCGGCCGGACCGGCTCCCCGACGGCCCGCCCGTACTGACCATCTGCCACCGTCACCTCGCAACCGGCCACGCCATCCGCCGCAAGACCACCCCCGCCGACCTGCGCGGCCACACCATCCACAGCGGACGATGACCTGCCCGCATCCGACCTAAGGCCGCCTCGATGAACCACCGGCCCGCCCGCCGAGCCCGCCGCGCCAGCGCCTCCCCCCTGTTCACCCCGCACGGAACCGACCGCGCCACCCGCAGAGCAGCCCGCCGACAGCTCGCCGAAGCCCAGGCCAAGGCCCGCGAAACGGCCACCGCCCACCCCGCCGGCCAGGAGCCCGCCGAAGCGCACATGCCGCTCCCGGTGTACCCGGCCTCCGGCCGCCCCGGCCCCGCCTCCGCGCGCGGCACCCGGCTGCGCCTTCCCGCTCACCGCATGACCACCGCCACCGCCAGCGGCGCGTATCCCTTCCTCGCCGAAGGCGGGCTCGGCGCCGAAGGCATCTACATCGGCCGCGACGTCCACGCCGAGGCGAGCTTCACCTTCGACCCCTTCACCCTGTACGGGCGCGTCGAAGGCTTCACCAACCCCAACGTCCTCTTGGCCGGCGTGATCGGCCAGGGGAAGAGTGCCCTCGCCAAGAGCTTCGCCCTGCGCTCCGTCGCCTTCGGGTACCGGGTGTACGTCCCGTGCGACCCCAAGGGCGAATGGACCCCCGTAGCCGCCGCCCTCGGCGGCACGTCGATCGCACTGGGCCCGGGGCTACCCGGCAAGCTGAACCCGCTCGACGCTGCACCCCGCCGGGAGGGCGTGGCCGAGGCCGACTGGGCGGTCGAAGTCCGTAAGCGGCGCCTGCTGCTGCTCGGATCCCTGGCACGCACCGTGCTCGGCCGGGACCTGAAGCCGATGGAACACACCGCGCTCGACGTCGCGCTCGACGCTGTCGTCCAGGCCGCCGCCGCGGTCGAGCGCACACCACTGCTGGGCGACATCGCCCACACCCTCAACCAGCCCGAGCTCCTCGACCAGGCCGGCGGCACCATGTCCGGCCACCTCGGCGACGCGGCCCGTGACCTGGCCCACGCACTGCGCCGACTCGTCAACGGAGACCTGTCCGGCATGTTCGATGCCCAGTCGACCATCCGCTTCGACCCCACCAGCCCGATGCTGACCATCGACCTCTCACGCCTGGGCGGATCCGGGGACGACACGGCGCTCGTACTGGCCATGACCTGTGCTTCAGCCTGGATGGAATCCGCACTGACCGACCCCCGAGGCGGGCGGCGCTGGGTGGTCTACGACGAGGCGTGGAGACTGATGCGCCACGCGGGCCTGCTGGAACGCATGCAGGCTCAGTGGAAGTTGTCCCGCGGGCTCGGCATCGCGAACTTGATGGTCATCCACCGACTCTCCGACCTGCTGACCGCAGGCGACGCCGGTTCACGTGGACGGGCCCTCGCCGAAGGCCTCCTCGCAGACTGCTCCACCCGCATCATCTACCGCCAGGAAAACGACCAGCTCCACGCCGCCGCCGGCCTCCTCGGACTCACCTCCGTGGAAACACAGGCCATCTCCCACCTCAACCGAGGCCGCGGGCTCTGGCGCGTCGCCGGACGGTCGTTCATCGTCCAACACCTACTCCACCCCGCTGAGCAGCAGCTCTTTGATACGGACTCCCGAATGCACTGACTTGCCGACCCATGGGTTCGCGATTCCTGAACCCCGATAGTCCTTGGCCTGTTCCCGGCCGGACACGACGAGTTCTCCCTGCCCACGCCCCATGCCTTGGCGCCATCCGTGCCACCTACCGGAGCCGCTTGATTTGAACACGCCGCCCACCCCCGGCCTGGCACCCCTGCCCGACCACCGAAACACCCGAGATCCCCAGTGGCTCCGTGCCTGGGCCAGGTTCGAGCACGTCACCACCCCGCTGCGACAGCGCGGACTGAGCTGCGACGTCGACTACGGACTGGATGACTGGATCGTCTACGCCTGGCCTCCCGACCACGACGCCGTGTTCATCATCGGATCTGACGACGGATGGATGGTCACGTACGAAACCCCCGCCGAGGACCGATCGTCGATGACGGTCCTCTACGACTCCAGAGAGCGACCCGACCTCGACGGCAGCACGCACGTGGCCGACTTGATCACAGCGGTCGACGCGCACTTGGCGCACCTCCGCCAACGCGCTTTCCCCGCCCGGCCGGCCTCGAAGCCGATGGTCACCACGACCACTCAGCTGAGGCCCAGCCTCGTCAGAGCGACGCCGGATCTCGTGCCGCGTGCCCCGTCATCGCAGGCCAAGCACCGGTGAACAGGCACCACCACCGTGCCCAATGGCCGCCGGTGCCGTGCGAGATGACCGCGAGCGAAGGACTCCTCCATATGCAACGCCCGCCTGACCTGACCGACGAAGCATGGGCCGACTACCGGCGGTGCCAGGCCGAGGACGACACACTCCTCGAGCAAGTCGTCGACCGTGAAGCCCAGCGGGAGAACGGTCTGATCAGCACGTACGCCGAGTACCGCTTCACCTGGGACATCGACCCGGTACCGGACGAGCAGGCCTGGCCAGCCCGACTCAAGGTCCAGGCGGAGGACTTCCGCCGCGCGATGAACGAGCTCACCCTGCTGGACGAGTCCGGTCACGTCCCTGAGCACCCGCTCGACCACGCTCTGCTCGACCAGGCCCGCCACGCCCAAAGGCTTGCCACCACCTCGCAGCGCGCGGTCTCTGCCCTCATGGAAACTTCCAGGCTTTCCCCCGCCCTGGTGACCTCCGTGCTTGTTCCCCTCTCGGCTGCTGCCACGCACGCCGCATCCGCGGTACAGCACTTCGCCGCCGTCGCGGCCATCTCGAACGGCTCCTCTGGCGGACGCCTCGCCGAGCACCTCCAGTGGCGCATGGTCTTCCACCACGCCGACGGTCGCCGCGAACTCAGACTCGCGGCAGAGACCTCGTTGGAGGCGACGGCCGAGTTCACCGCGCTAGCGGACCTGCGGCGCCAGCTCCTGCCTCGGACCGCATCGGCATCCCGACCGCCCGCGCAGCCCATCGCTGCTACCCGGACAGCCCCGAGGCAGCGCTGACCGGGACCACTACAGAAAGGATCCCCCCTCCGTGTACCACCCTGTGAGCATTCACATCGGCCATTACACCGCCGGCCCGCTGAACCAGCCCCGCACCGACCCGGTGCAGCAGCTTCTGTGGGCCAGAGGGTTCACGTACTGCTCCCGCCTCCACGGGTACGCCGCCCCGCACACGCTCCCCACCGAACAGCAGGAACACCTCGTTCACGAAGCCGTACACGCCCTGCACTCCCGCGGACACGCCGTCGCGCACGTACACCACCCTCAGCCCAAGGCGGACGACTGAAGCTGGACCCGCCGGGCATCCGAATCGGGCCTGTCGACCGACACGCACTCGTTACCGGATTCGCTGAGCGACTCGCCACCGGGCTGGGGCCCGGCTGGACTACGGCGGGGCGTTGGACCCCCTCCGGTCGCGACCCGGCTGAACGCCGGATCTGGGACATGGCCGGCGGCAGCTTGCACCGTGCTCTGGAGTCCTTCCCTCACGGGCACCGGGCCGTCCTCACCCATCCGCATGGCCTTCAGCTCTACGTTCTCCCCCGAACACCAGACCTGGGCTCCTTCGTCGTCTCCCCCGTACTCCCCGCCGGTGTCTTCGAGTACGGCGCCGTCCAGCCTCCCCGTGCGATCGCCGTGGCAGAAGACCCCGTACGAGCAGCGGCCGGCGTCCGGCGTCGCCTCCTGCGCCCGTACCGCACTGCCGCAATGGCGGTGGCCCGCACCACCCGGTTCAGGGAGCACGACAAGATCGTGATCGGGCGAGCGGAAGACGGCCAGCCCTTGCTGAATACGGTCGCGCCGACGGCCGTGAGGGCCTTGCTCCACTCGGACGGCCGGTGGGTACTGGACCCTGCAACCGGTCTGTGCCAACTCAGGCATGCGGATCGGCATCCCGAGTCTGTCATCCAGCAGGCCGTCCTGCGCCTGAGCGTCCACGGCTTCGACATCGTCTACGTGACCGGGATCCCGCTCAACACATCCCCAGGCAGCCGCCCGCCCCCGCCACCCGTCCCTCCCCGGCGGCCTCGCGGCCGCGAAGCCCCTCGCGGCCCTCTTCTCTAGGCGTCCGCTCGTCCAGGGGCCATGTCCTCAGCCCCTCCTCCGCCCGTCGCCTCGTCCTTCATCCATCCGCATCAGGAGATTGCTCTGGCCACCCGATCCTGCATCGCCCGACCGACACCCACAGGCTTCGAGGGCATATACGTCCACTGGGACGGCTACCCCACCCACCACCTGCCGCTACTGCTCGCAGCCCACCAGTTCCGTTTCAAGGGCGACACCGAAGCAATGGCCCGCTTCCTCGTCGACTCCCCCGCCGTCAGCTGGGACTACCTCGGCGCAGACCTCCTCACCGATGCGCCGGACCCCGTGCAGCAGCACCTGGGCAACGGGTACGACGCGTGCCGCCCGACGACCGGCCTTGTCACCCTGGACGGCAGCCCCGTTCAGCGGATGACGTTCGACGAGGTGTCCGCCCAAGAAAGCTGGCTGAGCTGGGCGTATGTCCTGCATCCGCAGGGAGTCGAGGTGATCAGCCTCCAGAACGGAACCCACGGTCTCATCGTTGGCTGGGACGTGGACCCGCTCACTCCGTTCACCGACGACGCCGACCGTTGGCTCCCACGCCCCGCTAGTCGCAGCCAGGCACCCACGACCACCGTGCGCAAGGCCGAACTCCGAGTGCAGGCACCCAAGTCGGCGTCCCGCCGGTGAGCGCCCAGCCGCTCCGGCATCCACCGAATCCGGCTACCGGCGACACACCGGGGCAGGAGCCACCCACAACGGCCGTGCGGGGCAGTAGCGAGTTGCGGCGCACCGCCCGGCTGGAAGCGGCCGACTACCTGGCCACGCTGAATCTGCCGGGGCCGGGCCAGAGCCTGTTGCCTTGGACCGAGGCGCTCATGAGCGCCGACACCCCGGCACAGTTCCACCTCGTCACCGACACAGTCATCGGCTCCGAGTCCGGTGCGCTGCTGGCCCTGCGTGACTTCCTGCGCGCTGCCGGCGAGTGGTGCGACGGCCACGGTCACGGTGCCCTCGGGGACCGATACCGCCGCACGAGCGAACTCCTCGACGTCGCCGACCGGCTGCTGTTCCAGCTGGGCGTCGACCAGCTCGCCGCCACGAACCCGGCCCCAAGCCCGGCCTGACCCTCGCGTCCCAACCCGGCTCCAACCGGCTGCCGAGGTCTCCACCCGTACCTTGCGCTGAAAGGACCGCCCCCTGCCTGCGGACCCACCCCACCTGTACATCGGCTGGCACGAAGAGCACGGCTTCGTCGCCGCATCCGGCCGGCCCCTGACCGACCACCTCAAGAACTGGGTCCTCGACCGCGTCCAGTTCGAACCCGTCCCGGGAACCACCCTGCACCGGCTCACCGAACCGGGGCAGGACGGCCGCCGACGCGCCCGGCAAGCCGTCGCAGCGATACGCGCCTTGGGCCTCCGCGTACAGGCCGACTTCACCCTCGACCCCGACCTCACCCCGGACTCGCCTCACCAGCAGCGCGCGACCACGCTTCAAGAACACCGCTCTCGGATCGCGCAGGCCGCCAACTCTCGCTCACCGCAGCGCGGCACGCCGCACACCACGTTGCCGTACTCGCCTGGCACAACCACACCAGCGGTCCCGCGTCCGGCGCAGACCACGTCAGCGACCGGACGTGGCAGGTGAGCGCGACGCGCGAGCCCGTCGCCGTCCCGCGCGGCGAGCCCCACACCCGCTGACCTCTGCGGCGCCGACAGGTCGCCCAGCCTGCGGCGCCGCGCCGCACCGCTCCTGTATGACACCGACGGAAAGCCCTCCCCCTGTTGCCCCTGACCGATCACCCGCCCGTCCCGCAGCCGCGCGCCACCTACGGTGCGGTACTGGGCAGTCGGCACGTTGCCCGCCTGCTCGGTGGCACCCTCATCGGGCGCTTGCCCAACGGCATGGTTCCCGTCGGAATCATCATGTGGATTACGGGCGTTGGCGGTTCACTGGCCTTCGCCGGGATGCTCAGCGCCCTGTACGGGCTGGCGTCCGGGCTGAGCCAGCCTGTCAAGGGCAGGCTGATGGACCGCTTCGGCCAGACCCGTGTCTCTGGACCGGCAGTGATCCTCAATTCCGCCAGCCTGCTGGCCCTTCCGGTGATCGGTGCAAGTGGACACCCCGCCGCCGTCACTGCGGTGGTGGGTGTGGCCGGGCTCTTCACCCCGCCGTTGGAAGCCGGAATGCGGGCGCTGTGGCCAGCCGTCCTCCCCGATCCGGGCCAGCGGCGCATCGCTCTCAGCCTCGACACCGGCACGCAGGGGCTGCTCTACATCGTCGGCCCCCTCCTGGTGACCACAATCTCCGCTGCCCGCGGCCCCGGGCTCGCTCTGATCACCACTGCCGTACTCGGCCTGCTGGGCACCGTGATCGTCCTGACCGCGTCGCCGTCCCGGCTCTGGCGCCCTGCGACCGCCCCCGACGGCGAGCCGGACGGACGCCTGCTGTCCCCCGGGCTGCTGATGCTGTACGTGGCCCTCGCCGGCACCGGCTGCGCCATCGGCGCCATGAACGTGTGGTCCGTCTCGATGTCAGCGAGCCACCGCATGGAGCTGCTGTCCGGCGCGATCCCCGCCTCGTTCTCCACCGGTAGCTTCCTCGGGGGCTTGCTCTACGGGCGGCGTGTGTGGCCCGGCTCGAGTGCGGCGCAGCTCCTCGTCGGCGCCGCGTGCTTCCTCACCGGCTGGCTGCCGCTGCTCACCCTGCCCGGCCCGCGCGCTGCCATCGCAGCCGTCGCGGTACCAGGGCTGTTCCTCACGGTGGTCATCAGCTGCGCCTTCCTGACCGTGGACTCGCTCGCCCCGCCGACACGCACCACGGAGGCGTACGCGTGGCTGATCCTCTCCGTCGGCATCGGCCAGGCCACGGGCACCGCGCTCGCCGGAGCGCTCTCAGCCCACCCGCTCGCCGGAGCCGCGCTTCCCGCCGTCGGCGCCGCGGTGTCCCTGGCCGTTCTCGCCGCTGCCCGCCGTCGTCTCACCCCCGCCGGTGCCTCCCACCGCCGGGGTCGGCACCGGCGCCCCCGGGCCCGCGCCGCCCACAACTGACCGAATTCTCAAAAGGAGAAGCACCTCTTCATGGCCGTACGCACCACCTGGACCGTCATCCATACCTGTGGACATTCGGTCGAGCACAACCTTTCCGACCGCCCCGCTGACCGGCGCGCGGGATTCGCCCGCTGGCTCTCCGGCCGCGACTGCACCGACTGCTGGAAGGCCAGCCGGACCGGCGACAACCTCAGCCGCGACGAGTGGCTCGCCGCCCGGCGGGCAGCGGAGCAGGCCGCCGCGAAGGAGTGGGCCGAGCAGTTCGACATGCCGCCGCTCGACGGGCCCGATCGTGCCCTGGACTGGGGCGAACGCAGCCGGCACCAGCTGGTCACCACCGCCTACACCGCTCTGGTCGTCGAAGGGACCTGGGACGACGCCGACTGGGCGGCCCTGGAGGGGAAGATCCGGGCCGTCACTCGGGCCGGCTGGTGGATTGACCAGCGTGATGCCGCCGGTGTGGATGTTCCGGAACTCCTGGATGCTGCTGGTGACGGCGACCGCGGTACCGAGAATCCGTTCCGGTGAGGAACTGCGAGCCAGCTATCACGGCATCCGTGAATTCGTAAATCACGGATTCTCCGGACCATTGAAGTCATCCCCACCGCCGTCTCTGCCGCGTTCACGTGGAAGGAATCCTCCGTGCCCGAAGCCGCTCCTCGCCCCGCTGTTCCGGCCGACACCCTCACCCCTGACCGGGACATCACCCACCGGCACTTCGCCCCGGGCGACCGCGTCGTGGTCCTCAAGGGGATCGCGGGCGACGAGCTCTGGGGGGACTCCATGACCGTCGTCACCCCGTCCTGGCACACCCCCACCGACGAGGACGGCTGGCGGCTACGTGACCCCAACGGCGGGCAGCACACGTTCGTCACGGCGCACCCCCGCTATCTCGTCCATCTCGACCGCCGCTGCGCCGACTGCCTCATCTACCTGCGCGCCCTGGAAAGGCTCATGGTGCGCATGGCCAGCACGGACAGCACCGCCGTCGACTGTGGTTGGTACACGCTGACCGCCCTCGACCAGCTCGTCCACGTCGCGGACGCATCAGGCCGGAAGTAGCCAGCACCATGCCCCTGACCGCACGCATCGTCCCTATGGGACGCGATCCGCACTCCGACAAAATCCTCGCCCGCGGAGGCGACGCCGAAGCCGAGTTCATCCTTCAGCGAAGCGGATTTTTCCCCGGCATCGCCCTGCTCAGCGCTGTCGGCTACGCCGCGCAGCACGATCCCGACTTCGCCCCCGACGTCCATGCCCCCCACCACTGCCGACCCTCGCCCGGCGCACCCGATGACCCCCTGCCGCTGAAACGGAGCACCCACTGATGGCCATCGACGTCAGCGAAGACAGCGCCCCCGCAGGGCGGGTCCTCGGCGAAGACCACGCCGCGGCACGAATCAGCCTCGAACGCAGACGCCGCAGGTGGAGCACGACCAGCCTGTCCGACCGCCTTAACCACAACGGCTACCGGATGAACCAATCGGCGGTGTGGCGGATCGAGAACGGCCACCGACGCATCAACCTCGACGACGCCCTCGGTTTCGCCCAGGTCTTCGAGATCACCCTCACCGGCCTCGTCAGCCCGCCCGAGCTGGCAGCCGAGGCCGCAGAGCTGATCGAGGACGTGGCCCGCGCCGAACGCGCCGTCCAGCAGGCCCAGCGCACACACCAGCAGGCAAGCGATCATCTGGCCGCCTATCGCGCCGAACACCCCGGCACCCACGAGTGGCCCGGCGCCCCGACCAACCGATAGGGCCCGCTGCCCCACCTCCACCGCCTGCCCTGTGTGAACCTCCGTCCCTCCACCCTCCCGAGACCCCCATGCCTTCCAACCCGCCCCGCACCGACCTCGCCGCCTTCGCCCACGCTCTTGCCGCCCGACTTCCCGGCGGCGCCTGGATCACCACCTACGCCCGCCATGGCGACTACCCCGGCCAGATCCGCACGACAGAAGCTCTATGGGATGTCGGAGCCGTCGGATACGCCGCGACGAACTTCGTCCTAGGCCACGAGGCGGTCCTCGCCCGCGCCGACGGAGCCCGCCTGCTGATCTTCGACCGGCCTCTACACTCGCGCCAGTTCATGGTGGGCGCCCTGCAGCCGGACGCCCACCACGACGCCTTCCACCTGGTGGCCGAACCCAACGGCATCACCGTCCCCGCCGACCCCGGACGGGCCACCGCGCAAGTCGTCCGCCGACTGCTGCCCCGCTACGAGGCGGCGCTGCGCCAGGTCCGGCACAACACGACCCACCCCGTGCCCCGTCGGCCCGCACCTCCGGTGATCGCCGGGAACGTCAGCATGGCTTGGTATCCGGACGGTGCTGTCGGCGCCGTCACTGGCATCCGCGATGCCACCGGGCTCCTCTTCAGCCACGGCTTCCAGTACGACCCCTACCACCGCATGTTTCTGCTGCCCGCGTCCTACGGCGACCGGGAGCAGCTCGCCCGTGTCCAGGCCGTCTCACAGGGGCTGGCCCGGATCGGCGTCGGCGTCACGGTGCGCCCCGCCCCGACAGCACCGATGCCGGCATCACTGCCCGCACGCCCACCGGTCCCGGCCGTGGCGTCCCCCAGCCGCTGACCCACCACCCCCAGGAGCACCCCCGTGGGCAATCTCGCAGATGACTCCGGGACCGATGTCGAGATCTACCGTCGGGCCTTCAACCCGGACACGATCCACGTCGTCAGTCGCACCGGAGCCCCCGAAGAACTGCTTGTCCTCCTCGACGGCGCCGGCCTCGAACGCAAGACCGAGGAGACCGCAGGCCCTGTCTACGTCTGGCACGAAACACCCGAAGGCCTGAGCGAAAAGGCCCAGCAGCAGCTCGTCACCCGCTCGATGCTCCCGCTGCTCGTCGCCGGCTTCGGCGTCAACTACGACCAGGACGTGTACGACGTGACCGCATGGGCGCAGGCGATGTCCGAACACCGCGCGCGCCAGGCCCAGGCTGCCGGACCTCCAGCCGTTCCTCCCGCCGGACCTGCCAGCCCCAAAGCCCCCCGATCTCGCTGACCTCCCTCCCCACCCGGCTGTCCCCGGCATTTCCAGCCGGGGGCAGCCCCCGCCACCAACCGGAGCACCACGATCCCGACGCCCCCGCCCAACCCGCCGCCGATCTCCCCCACCCGCCGACCGCGCGTTGCCGTCTTCCTGCTCCGCCGGTACCTGCGCGCCGTGACCACCTCATCCGCCGGGCGTCACAACCCGCTCGCCACTGGACCCTTCAGCGTGCTGGACGAGTCCCGCCGACGCGGCACCGGCCCCACCCGTACCGGAGGAACGTGACCCTCTACGACCCGCCGTCGCCCGTACGCCACATAGCCCAGGAGATCAGTCGGCTGACCGCCCACCTGGCCTCCGCCCCGCCGGCCGAGGCCGCCCAGGTGCTCGCACACGTCCTGGCGCCCGAGGGCATCCTCGACAAACTCACCGGCCTGATGGCCGCTGGCTCCCGGTTCGCCCAGGACCGCGCCACAGCTGGCGTACTTCCCGCGGAAGTATGGCTGGCGCTCGGCCGAGCCTCGAACGAACTCGATGCAGTGCACGCCGATCTCGCCGAGCACACCGAAGACCTGAGCCGCCTCGCCCGTCCGTCGGTCGTCACCGGCATCCCGCCGGTCGCCTCCGCGCTCATTGCCAGGAGGCACCGGTGAAGAAGCAGTGGACGGGCTGGGGGCCGACTGCGGACCAGCCCGAGCAGCACTACCTCGTCGAGCCCCGTCACCTCGCCGGCGGTGGCGACCTCCGGTACGTGGCCGAGTACCTGCGCGCGTCAGGTTGGAAGGACCGCTCTCGCACGGGCGGACCGATCGTCTTCGACAGCCCTGACCGAACCGTACGGATCGGCTTCGACCCGAACGGTATGCCCGGCGGCTGGACCGTCTCCGGCCATGCCGTCGGCCACCAGCCGGCCTGGCACGCCACCCTCACCACCGCGGTACCGGTAGAGGTCGTTGCCGGACTCACCGACACCCTGACCAAGCCGCGGTCCGCCCACGCCCCCAACCCGTGGGCTCCGCTGGAGGAACACGGTTGGGAGACCGAGCGCGGCCAGCACTTCACCGCTGTATCCCCGGACCGGAACGCCTGGCTGCAGTACCACCAGAACGAACCCGGCCAGGCGCATTGGTGGGCCGGTGCCCGCACCGAACACGGCCGGACCTGGGACGCCGTGTTCACTCCCACCACCCCGATGCATCTCATCCAGGGGTTCTCGGCCGCGCTGGCCGACCCCACCCCGGTCATGCGCCCGCGCGGGCACATCCCCGCGACGAAGTGGGTCCGCACCACCTCCGTCTCCGCACGGCCCTCCCAGCTCGGGAACTGGCAGCAGGCACGGATCACCGCCGCCCGCGCCACCACCTGGGCCCGCAACTCCTGGGCAGCAGCCCGCCCGAGCAAGCACGCCCCGGCCGCCAGCCCCTATACGTCCGCCAGCGGCACACAGCAGAAGCGGTAGCACCGGAGCCACGGCTCCTCCCCCCTTCCGTAAGGACTTTCATGCCCGGATCCGACTATGCCGACTTCACGCCCAACGATGTCCAGGAGGCCACCCGCACCCTGGTCCGCCTCACCCGGTACATACGCAGCAACCCGGACGCGAACGACTTGCTGCCCTATCTCGTACCGCTCGTTGACAAGTACGACGGCGCCGTGGTTCGCCTCTCCCAGACGCTGGCCGAAGTCAACGACTACTTCTACGGCAAGCCCGAACTCGCTGGTGGCGACGAGCTTGACTACTTCTGGGGCGTGTACAGCGATGCCTCCGAGTTCCTCCTGAAATACAACGTGCTCGACTGGCAACTGAACGCCGTCCACTCCGAACTCGAACGGCTGGCCGCCGCTCCCAGCCAGCAGGTGGGAAACACTCCGTGACGGTGACCGACCGTCACCTCGCAGCCTTCGCCGCCGACCACGACAAGCTCGGCTCGGCAGTCAGCCCCCGCTACCTGGCCGGGCCCGGCGACCCCCGGCACATCACCCACGCCCTGCGCGCCGCCGGGTGGACGAACACCTCCGACCCTCTCCACCCGGCGATCACGATGGCCAGCCCCGATCTTGGCCACCACCTCGACCTCAACCCAGCCAGGCGCCACTACGGCTGGAAGATCAGCACCGAGTTCGTCCCCGGCTACTGGTCCGCAACGTTCAGCGTCTCCACCCCAGTGGAAATTGTGGCCGGCCTGACCGACGCCCTGATCCGTCCAGTGCCGGACGAAGCCGCGCCCACGGTTGTGGAGATCCTGACCGCGCGCGGCTGGGCGCACACCACCGACGACACCGGCTCCCAGACCCTGGCTTCACCGGACGGCATCGTCCAGGCAGAGCTGCGCGTCTCCACCTTCCTCGGAGTCCGCGGATGGGAGTTCGAGGCCGCGCACCATCACGGCGAGTACGGCCCCGAGAGGCCGCTGTGGCGGGCCTACTTCGACGAGGACACCCCCGCACACCTCCTGGCCTCCGTCACCGACGCCGTCTCCACTCCGACAACCGTTCTGCGTGGCCGATTCAAGATCGACGAGAGTCCCCAGCTTGCGGTCGGCGTCGAGTTCGCGATCGGCACCGAGGTGCTCGCCGCGCACAAGGCGCGCTTGGCCCAGGCCCGTCGATGTCGTGCCCGCCCTGCGCCTCCCGCGATCCGTGCCGCCGCCCCAGCTCCTCCCGGCCGGACATCCGCTCGCCCTTCCCGCTGACGTCGCCGACGCCCTCGACCCCAGAAGGATCTGTCTCCTTGCCCATGCCCCCCGACGAAGCCCACCAGCACGCACTTCGGCGGCTCGGCGTGTTCCTGCGGGAAGCCGAGGACGCCCTCGTCTCCTGGGACGCCTACTCCGACCGGCACACCGACCCGGACGGCTGGCCACACGACGACACCGCCTACGGACTTCGGCAGCGCCGTCGCGATGCGGACACCTGGCGGGCGTTCACCACCGTGCGCTCCACCGCGGCGGCCATGCTCGACACCGCCGAAGCGCAGCTGAGCCGCCTGCCCGCCGGCAGCACGTCGCTGCGGCGGGGGTGGCACCTGAAGGTCCTGCGCACCGCGCTGAAGGAGATCAACGCCCTGCAGTCCGAGTGGCTCGGCGTCCGCGACAACCTCCCGACAAGTGCCCGGCCGGGCACCGAGGGGTACGACGAGCCGCTCGCCGAGCGCAACGCAGAGGCCTGGGCCTACCTCGACGCCTGGGCACTCCACGGCCAGTCCGTGATCGACATCGACAGCGCCACCCGAGCCAAGCCGTCCCGGCCCGTCACCTCCTCCATGGCGCCGGCCCTGCCCTCGACGGCGGGCTCCACCGCCTGGGCACGGCGGTGAGCGAGATACACGAGACACATGTCGAGCAGGCCTTCGTCGGGCCTCTCTTTCTCGCAGGCCCCGGCGACCCGGCGTGGGTCACCACGGCGCTCCACCGGGCCAGCAGATGGAGTTACGGCCACGACCCGCTCCTCGCGCGAGTCGTGCTGACCAGCCCCGACCAGCAGGCCCTGCTCCACCTCGAACCCGAGCCCGACCAGCCGTGGTGGGTCATCCGCCACACCCGGACTGCCAGCACACCTGCGTGGCAAGCGAGCTTCGGTGCCCGCACCCCTGCCGAGATCATCGCCGCGTTCACCGACGCCCTCACAGACCCGGCACGTCCCGCCGCCAGCGGCAGCCCATACGAACCGCTGCGCAACGCCGGCTGGCAGCCGGCCCGTGACCACAGCGGACTCACCTCACCTGACGGCATCGCGCACGTCGAACACTTCACCGAGACCGGATCCGACACCTGGTTCATCGACGTGGCCATCAGCGGCGACCCCGAAGGACTGATCTGGCGGGCACAGATAGGGACCGGAACCCCGGCACACCTGATCTCGGCGGTCACTCGTGCCCTCGCCAATCCCTCACCGCTCCGGCGCGACCCACAGCGCCTGCCCCGGCTGGGACAGGACCGCATGCACACCAGCGTCCGGCAGCTGCCCGCCGCGCACGTGGCCTTCGCCCTGGAGCGACGCATCGACGCCCTCGCCTCCCGCAGTCCCGGCCCGTGCCGCCCAACGCCCCCACCCGCACCTGCCGTACAGCCCCGGCCGCCTCGCTCCCGCTGACCTCGCCCTCCCCCCTGGAACCGCCCTCTTGTCCAACTCCTCCAAGTCCTCCAACAGCGACGGATACGACATAGCCTTCAAGGCGCTCCTCGGCGCCATGGCCGTCATCGTTCCCCTGTCCACGCTGGCCTGGCTCGGCGGGAACACGCTCGCCCGGGTCACCGGCACCGGCGCCTGGATCCCCTATCAGCCGGCCAATGCCCTCCTCCATCCCGGCCGCCTGTGGCCGGACAGCGGGGAGACAGCGCTCCTGATCGCCACCCGCATCCTGCCCTCGGCGATCCTCCTCGCGCTCGTCCTCACGGCCTTCGTCTGGTGGAGGCGCCACAACACGGGCGCGGGGAAGCGGAAGCGCGTCGCCGGAATGGCGAAACGTTCCGACATCGAGCCGCTGCTCGCCAAGGCGATTACCGCCAAGGCTCGTGCCCTGCGTCCGAGCCTGAAGGACGCGAAGGTCATCGCCGCGAAGGACACCGGCATCCTGCTCGGCAATCTCCAGGGCAGCCGGCATGAAGTCCGCATGGGCTACGAGGACGTCGCCGTGGCAATTATGGCGCCGCGCTCTGGCAAGACGACAGCCTTGGCGATCCCCGCGATCCTCGCCGCACCCGGCCCCGTCCTGCTCACCTCGAACAAGGCGGCCGGCGACGCGTTCACCGCGACGTACGACGCACGCGGCCAGGTCGGCCGGGTCTGGTCCATGGATCCGCAGCAAATCGCCCACACCGAGCGGGCCATGTGGTGGAACCCGCTCGCAGGCGCCAAATCCCTTGAAGGGGCAGGCAGGTTGGCCGGACACTTCCTCGCCGCCTCCGTGGACGCCTCCCAGCAGGGTGACTTCTGGTCCAAGGCCGGCAGCAACATCCTGTCGCAGCTCTTCCTCGCCGCTGCCCTCGATGAGCGGCCGATTACCGACGTGATGCAGTGGCTCGCCTTCCCCGCCGACCGCACCCCCCTCGACATCCTTCGCGACCATCGCTTTACCGCAGTCGCCTCCCAGCTCAAGGGCACCGTGGAGGGACCGCCCGAGACGCGGGACGGCATCTACGAGACCGCACGCCAGTACGCCGCCGCCCTCTTGAACAGCGAGATCGCCGCCTGGGTCACCCCCCAGAAGGGCATCGCCGAGTTCCGGCCGTCGGACTTCGTCACCGGCACCGACACCCTCTTCCTGCTCTCGAAGGATGGCGGTGGCAGCGCGAGCGCGCTGATCGCGGCGTGCGCGGACTCAGTCATGCGGGCGGCAACCGCCCAGGCAGAGCGGGCCGGTGGACGCTTGGACCCGCCGATGCTGGCGATCCTCGACGAGGCCGCCAACGTGTGCAAGATCAGTGACCTCCCCGACCTGTACTCCCACCTGGGAAGCCGCGGGATCATCCCGATCACCATCCTGCAGTCCTACAGGCAGGGCCAGAAAGTCTGGGGAGACGCGGGCATGGACGCCATGTGGAGCGCGAGCACGGTGAAGGTGATCGGCTCCGGCATCGACGACCCCGACTTCGCCGACAAGCTGTCCCGGCTCATCGGCGACCACGACGTCGAGACGAGGTCCACCTCCGTCTCCGACTCCGGCAAGTCGACCAGCATCAGCATGCGGCAGGAACGGATCCTGCCCGCCGACGCGATCCGCGCCCTCCCCAAGGGCACGGCCTTGTGCTTCGCCACCGGCATGCGCGCCGCCATGCTCGACCTGAGGCCCTGGTACACCGAGTCCGGAGCCGAAGAACTGTCCGCGGCCTCTGCAGCCGCATCCAGGGCGATCACCGCCCGCGCGGTAGCCAAGCACGCGCCGCGTCAGTCCGATTTCGGGCCCGCGGCCTAACCATTCAGCCTTGGCTGCATGGTCGCGCGCCACACCCTTGTCTCGGAGATCGATGACTTTCCCCGCCACCCACGCCCACCCCAGCGCAACCTCCCGGCCGTTGGCCGTGGCCCTCCCGGACGGCGCCAGAGTATCCGCGCACATCGACGGTCCGGACGACGGATCCGCAACCGTGGTCCTCGTCCACGGTCTCTCTGTCACCTCAGCGCTCTGGCGGCGCCATGTGCCGCTGCTGGCCCGGCAGAACCTGCGTGTCGTGCGCTACGACCAGCGTGGTCACGGCCACTCCACCCGCGGCACCGCCCCGCTGACCCTGAACCAGCTCGCCGATGATCTCGCACACCTCCTCGACGCCGCCGCACCACACGGGCCCATCGCGCTGGCCGGGCACTCCATGGGGGCCATGACGCTCATGCGGCTGACTGCACGCCACCCCCACCTCGCACCACGGATCACACGCCTCGTCCTGATCTCCCCGCCACACGCCGGGCTGAGCACCCGTACCGGAACCGGCGCCGGACACGCCCTTCTCACCCGCAGCCGCAACCTCCTCGCGCGTGCATGCGCCAGGACCCCCCGGCTGCTGGACGCGGTCCGGCGACTGCTTCCCGCCACCAGCCGCTGGGCACTTTGCCCGCCGGCACCCGTGGAAGTACCGGCCCAGCCCCTCCCCTGCCGGCATGGGCTTCGCACCCTGCCGACGGCCGATATCGCCGCCCTGTGGCACGACCTCACCGAACAGCACCACGACCTCGACCCCCTGAGGGCGCTGGGACAGCGCGTCCGGATCCTGGCCGGCGACCGGGACGCCCACATCCCCGCAGACCAGGCCCGCCGCCTCGCACAGCGCCTGCCCCAGGCGGAGCTCCAGGTTTTGCCGGAAGCAACCCATGCCCTCCCCCTGCGTCACCCGCTCCTCGTCACCGAGCACATCGCCGCCACCCTGCCGGACCTGCCCCGCATCCCCGAGGCGAAGGCTGCCCGAACCACCGGTCCCCGCACCCGCTGACATCCCCTGGAGCCCAAACTCGCATGCACCGACTCGACTTCGATCCGATCGACCATCTATGGGAGCTGCCCGCCTCCTTTGGTCAGCTCTACGGCGACATCATCGACCTCGACTACACCTTGGGTACCGATGCACAGCTGAAGATCGCCCCCTTGATCCTGAGGACACACAGCCTGACGGCCGGAACGATCAGCCTGCTGAAGGCGCTTGACCAGGACCCGTTCGCGGAGGTTCCCGGCTGGACCACCATCCTGGAGACGACCACGAAGCTCGTGGGCTCAACTGCCAGGGCTAGCACCGAGCTTGCTCTCGCCCTCAGCACCAACCCGTACCGCGACGTCCCGATCCTCCCGTCCCACCAGGACGTCATGCCGACGGAGAGCCGGTACTCCGCGGAGGAGTACGAGATGGCCGGGCACCAGTTGGAGGCAGCAAACCACCTCGAAGACAGTACCGACACCTGCTACGAACTCATCGGCATTGTCACCCGGGCACTGCGGGAACACGCTATCGCGACCGTCGCTGGACGGCCCCTCACCGAACGGCTCGCCAAGGCGTCGGATACCACCGGCCCGGCACCGGCACCGCCAGCACCCCGAAGCACCAGGCGCCGGTGACCGACTTCGCTCTCCTGGACCGCGTCCTCCTCTCTCCCCAAGTCCGTGGACTCGCTGACGGTTCCCCGCCTCCGGCGCCGTCCCCTCCGGCGCCCGCACCACCCTGGAACCCCCTCCTGGAAAACCCTCGCCACCGACTCCTCTCCCCTCTACCGCGCCGGGCCAGCGCCGCTGAACCCGACCACCCCTGACGAAGGAACCGCATGCCCGCCCGTTCTGATCTGCCCCGCCCGGGGATTCCGTACGAGCCCCAGCACCTGGAGTACCTCACTGTCCGCGAGGCGACCGACGCTGTCGTCGCCGACATTCGCGCCCACCAGCCGCTGCCCCTCGACAAGCACGGACACTTCACCGCCACCCGCCACGTCTCCTTGCTCACCAGCCTGCTCAACCAGGTAGCAAACGACGCCCATTACAACCGCTTCGAATGGCCCACCCCCAGGGGTCAGCGCAGCAGCGCCCAGCTCGCCGAGGCAGCCGTGCCCATCGCGCAGGCCTTGACTCACTACGTTCAGGCGCTGGAACCGATTGCCCGCCTCGCCCTTTCCATCCGTCCAGAGGACTCGGCAGCGGACCGCGCCGAAGTCCACCGCCACTTCCTCCCCCTCGACACGCTCCTCGACCACGCCCAGGCTGCGGTCCGCCGCCGGCCGCCCACCCCCGCTCCCGCTCCCGTACCCGCCTCCCCGGCTGCGGGCACGGCGCGGCAGCGGTAGGCGTATGCGACACGAACCCCGAACGAACAGCAGCTCCGCACACAAAGAGCGTCTCGCCCGTCCACGTGAAGAACGCTTCGACCGGTACGACTGGGAGCGAGCCCGCGGCCCGATCACGGCGTTCGGTGAGGACAAGCCGTTGGCCGACTGGGCCACGGATCCACGCTGCGTCGTCAAGCGCGAGGCCCTGCGGACCCGGCTCGCTCTCGGGTGGGATCCCGAGGACGCCATCACACGGAAACGCCACGACAAGCCCACCCTGGAACACACCTACAAGGGACGCACCTTGACCCTGCGGGGCTGGGCCGAGCAGTCGGGAATCAAGTACCACACCCTGTACAACCGCCTCACGAAGTCGCGGATGACCTTCGAGGAGGCACTCCTCAAGGGGTCCGAGGGCGCCGACTTCGTACTGCCGATCACCGCGTTCGGCGAGACGAAGCCTCTGTCGCACTGGGCGGTCGATCCCCGCGCCGGCTGCACCGTCACCACCATGAGGCGCCGTCTTGCCCATGGGTGGGATCCCGAGCAGGCCATAGCCGAAGAACCCCACAACCGCAGCACCCTGGGCACGGGCGTACCGCACCGGGCTCACGGGCTGAGTATGGGACTGGAGGACTGGGCCCGACACACCCAGATCCCCGTCGGCCTCCTGCGCTACACGATGACACGCTACGACCTTCCCCTTCACTCCACCCTCCACGCCCTGGGCTGGACCCCGAACTCCGCAGCCGGCCAAGTACATGACCTGATCGAAATCCCGGCCGCGCAGCTCCGCTCCGGCGACAGCGTCCTGAGCGCCGCAACCCGGACAGGACAAGACCCTCTGCTCACCGTCCGGCGCCCCCTCTCTGAGGCCCGCACCCGGCTGAGCAGCACTGTCCCTGTACCGGCGCCACGTGCGACGACCTCGCCGAGGACCGCCACGCCGCGCCGCTGATCGACGCGCGGCCGTCTCGGCCTTCCTCACCCGCGCCAACAGCCGCGCTGCCTCCCATACCCGCCACCGAGGCGGCCCCCCTTCCCCTCACTGCACGAAAGATCATTCCTTGGAAAACCCCCGCTACCGCCTACTTTCTCTCGGTGCCGGAGTCCAGTCATCGTGCCTTCTCGCGCTTTCCGCCGAGGGCATTCTTCCGAAAATAGATTTCGCGGTCTTCGCCGATACAGGGTGGGAACCTCAGGCTGTTTATGATCACCTCGATCGACTGGAACGGGAGGTAGCCGAACCGGCAGGCATACCCATCCTTCGAGTTTCGTCGGGAAACATTCGCGATGACGCCCTAGACCCGAATCACCGATTCGCGTCCATGCCGCTCTACATCCTCAACAAAGACGGCCGACCTGGAATGACCCGACGGCAATGTACTGGCGAGTACAAGATTAAGCCGATAAAACGACAGGTGCGCGAGCTGCTCGGATACCCCCACCCTAAGCCCGTCCCGAAGGGTCTTTTCGTCGAGCAGTGGGTCGGCATCTCCACCGACGAGTTCCATCGCGCCAAGGACTCCGATGTCCAGTACATGCGCAACAGGCACCCCTTGATAACCGATATGGACTGGTCACGCTCCGACTGCATCCGCTACCTCTCCGAGCTCGGACTAGCAAATACACCCAAGTCAAGCTGCCTGGGTTGTCCGTTTCATGGAAATGCGCAGTGGCGAAGCATCAGGGACGCTTCTCCGGCCGAGTGGGACGACGTGGTGGCATTCGATGCAGCGATACGCAAGGGAAACGCGCGAGCCAACGCATCGGGTAACCCACTGCTGGGACAGGCATTTCTCCACCGTTCGCGTGTCCCCCTCGACGTGGCGCCGATCGACCACGTCACCCGTGCGGAGCGCGCCGCCGCCGAGCTGGACGAGCTGGAACACGGCGTAGTCAACGGCTGCTCGCCGTGGGCCTGCCGCGGCGGGGAAACCGAGCCGGAGCAGGACGACTTCGGGCTGGCCTCTTGACGGGCAGGCTCGTGCTGGACCTCTTCGCCGGCCCTGGAGGCTGGAGTCATGCCTTGACGGTCCTCGGCGTCCGCGACGTCGGTCTGGAGTGGGACGCGTGGGCCTGCCGCACGCGGGCCGCGGCTGGCCAGCTGACCATTCGCACCGACGTGGCGATGTACCCGACCTGGCCGCTGGTGGGCCGTACCGCCGGACTGATTGCGAGTCCGCCATGCCAGGCCTGGTCGATGGCAGGCAAGCGGCTCGGCCTCGTAGACCAACCGCTCGTGCACCAGGCCGTCGCGGACCTCGCCGTCGGCCGTGACACGAGGGCGGAGCTGCTCGCCGCGTGCAAGGACGTCCGCTCGTTGCTCGCGGCCGAGCCGATGCGCTACCTCCACGCGCTCCACGCTGCCGGCGAGCCGGAGTGGATCGTCATGGAGGAGGTCCCGGACGTCCTGCCGCTGTGGCGGCAGTACGCCGTGATCCTCAGGGGCTGGGGCTTCTCCGTCTGGACGGGGGTCCTCAATTGCGCCGACTACGGCGTGCCTCAGACCCGGCGGCGGGCGATCCTGCTCGCCTCCCGCACACGAACCGCCGCACCGCCGCAGCCGACCCACGCCCAGGCCGCAGAGCCTGAGAGCCTGTTCGGACCAGGCCGCGAGCGGTGGGTATCCATGGCCGAGGCCCTCGGCTGGGGTGCCACCGACCGGCCCGTCCCGACCGTCTGCGCCGGTGGCGGTCCGGGGGGCGGCCCCGAACCGTTCCCGTCCGGGGCACGCAAGGCGCTCACCGACGCCCGCGACCGCGGTAGCTGGAAGGCTCCCTCACCTCAGCGGGCTGCCGTCCGGACAACACGCCGGACCGGAGCCCCCATCGACGCAGACCCGGAAACGGGCTGGGCTTGGTCGCTGCGCAGCAACAACCAAACGAACGCCACCACCAGGGGACTGGACGAGCCGGCGGGAACGCTCTTCTTCGGACACCGGGCCAACGAGTGCATGTGGGTCGCCGCTCCCGCGGCCGACAGCAGCGGCCAGGCCCCAGACCCGATTCGGATCACCGCTGCCGAAGCCGGCGCCCTGCAGACCTTCCCCGCCGACTACCCCTGGACCGGAACCAAGGGCTCCCAGTTCTCCCAGATCGGCAACGCCGTCCCACCCCTCTTGGCCGCGCACCTGCTCGCCCCACACCTCGGCAAGACCTTCACCCGCGACGACTTCACCCTGGCAGCCTGATGCCCAACCAACCGGTCCGAGAGCCGGACTTCGACCCGTACGACACCCCGCCGGATCCGCCGATCCACTACGCCGAGCAGGCCCTCCTCGGCTCCCTGCTCCTCGAGCCCCACCGGCGCGAAGCCATCGGCCCTCTCAGCCCGGAACACTTCGCGCGCCCTCTGCACGGTGCAGTGTTCGCGGCCGTAGCCGCGCTCACCCCGCCCGATCCGGCCGTCCACGCCAGGGAGCCGGTGTGGCTGGCATCCGTCCTCGGCCACGCCGGCCCCACGACCCCGGCTCTGACACCGAGCCTTCTCCATACCTTGATCGCGGGCGCCGGGAGGTCCGAGCACGCGGCCGAGTACGCGGGGATGATCCGGGCCGACCACGCCCGTCGTGCCGTCCGCGTTCACGCCGAACTCCTCGTCCAGGCGGCCGGCGATGCCACCCTGCCGGAGCCTGCCGCCGTCGCCCTGGCCCGCGCCGACATCCTCGCCGCCCTGCTTGACGACCTTGGCCGCCGATTCTCGCCACACCCCGGCTCCCTGCCCCGCACCCCTTCCCCGGAACCACCGAGCCGGGACACCGACGAGGAAGCATCCAGCGAGGAACAGGTCCTGCTGTCGACCGCCACCGCGCGTCCCGACTCCCTGCCGATGATGCGCTGGCTACAGGCGGAGGACTTCACCGTGCCCGTGCACGGACAGCTCTTCCGGTGCCTGACCTCGCTGGCCTACCGCAGCGCCCCTGTCGACCAGGTAACGGTGCTCTGGGAAGCCCAGCACCAAGGGATCCTCACCGAAGCCCTCACCGCCCGCGACGTGCTCGACATACTCGCTACCCCCGCCGGATCAGCACACCACTGGGGTGAGCAGGTCCTTCGCCGCTCGCTGCTCCACAGCGCACACACCGCCGGCCTACGGATCCAGGCCTACGCCGAGGACCAGACAAACACGCCCCACCAGCTGATCACCGGCAGCCGCCGCGCCCTCGCCGAGCTCACCGCCGTCCGGGTCCGCTGGCACCGCGCCACCAGTCCCACACCAGCCGCTCCGCCGAGGGCACGTGCCCCGGCGACCACCCGCGCTGGGCCCCGAACGCCCAGCATCCCCTCCGCGACCGCGCGCGCATCCCGCTGACCACCTCCGGGTCCGGCCAGCCACCACTGGCCGGACCCCGCAACCCGAGAGCACCCGATGCACAGACCCGACGCCCTCATCCACCTCGCCCTCCATCCCGACCACGCCTCCGCGGTCACCGCCACCCTCAGCGGGTCGGCAGCACCTTCAGCCCGCGTTGTCCTCCTCAATCACGGATTCCGCGACACAGCTGAGAACACCATGGTGCTCGCCCGCATCGACCACGACGAACCGTTCTACGCCGCGAGGGCCACCGAAGTCCTCGCCCACCACGGCTACAGCCCGCACATCGACCCCGCCCTCCAGGAGGAGATCGATACCGAATGGACTTACGGCAACTACCCGATGCATTGGCTGACCCGGGAGGAGATCCGCGAGGTCAGCGCCGAGGCCCAGCGCATCCACGACGACATCGCCTGTGACCGACTCACCATCCACCTTCACGCCCGTCACGGCTGGACCACCGTCGCCGTCGGCACATATCAAGCCGGCAAGAGCGTCCATCTCCACGGCGAGGACTACCTCCGCCAGGAAACGACGGACTACGAATCCGAGGCGGAAGCGGTAGCGGATTTCCACCGCCAGTACACCGTTGCCGTACGCCCCGGACCCGCCCCCCTCACAGACACGGAGCGCGCGGCCGCGGAGGCCCTCACCGCCTCGCCCCCGGCAGCCGACCAACGGCCCGAGACGACCTCGCCCGCCTCGGAAACCGTTGCCCCAGCGGCAGCCACCCCGCAGGAGCACGAAGCCCTGCTCGAGTCCTTCCTGGCGGCCAACGGCGAATGGGAGAAGTACAGGACCTGGATGGATGGCACCATCGCCAACCACGAGAGCCTGACCCTCCGGGCCGAGTTCGACCACGACGCCCGACACCGCAGCGACATCGCGTGGACGATCGCGGCGTACGAGAGCCCCGTCGGTGAGCGGCTCTGGCATGCAACGGCCAGCCCAACCACGCCCACCCTATTGGTTCGGGCCCTCCTGGAGAGCTTGACCACCAACGACCCTTGGATGCAGCCTGCCACCGAGGGCCTCGAGGAGGCCGGATGGTCACCGACCGCCTCCACCCGGCAGGTCTACTGGCAGGCTCCCGATGGCAGCGCCAGTTTGGAGCACGACCCCTACGCAGCCAACCGCCCACACAGCGGTCTCCCTGCGTGGACGGCCTACGGAGGCACAGACCGAAACAGGCCGGTCTGGGTCATCCAGCTCTCGCCCGCAACTCCCCCCGACGTTCTCGGCGCACTCGCTTTCGAATTGGCTTCCGGTGGCGCTCGGTCCGCCGCCGCGCATCTTCCCGCCCGCCCTCAGGCCTCGTTGGCGACACCTGTAATGCCGACAGCTGCGGCGCACGCAGCCCCTCGGAGACGGTGAGGAGCCGCCACTAGCACGAAGGCAACCAGTGGCTCCTGATAGCGGCCTCGCAACGATAGATTTCGCCGCCGACAGGTTACGTCCACGGACTCCGCGCCGAGATCGCAGCGGGACTGGGTTCCTTGAATCACAGAGCGAGTGGGAGAAGGTGCGCACCTTCTCCGTCAACACCACCATCGCCAACCACCAATCGCTGGCCCTGCAGGTCCAGTTCATGCACCAGACCCCGACCCAAGGGATACAGCAGCAGTGACACGAACTCCTATCCGAGCGATTCGCCCGCAGTAGCGCTGATCCCGCATCGATCTTCCGGCGCGATTGCGGAGACACATCCGCTGGTCGAGGCCGGGGTTCCACTCCCAATCCTCGCCACTCGGGAGTGGGGGCACATCGTGTGAGGCCGGCCAGGCACTGGTCCCTGGCTGCTAGAGGAGTTGCAGTGAACTGTTCACTGCGTTTTGCTAGTGGCATGACGCAGTTCCTCTCTCCCCACGCTCTGGCACGTCAGCGACTGTTCAGGGACATGAGCATGGAGGAGCTGGCTGAGGCCGTCGGTGTCACGCCACGTGCTGTGCGGCACTGGGAGGCGGGAACACGGACAGTCGGTGACCGGACCTTCGGACGACTGCTGAAAGTGCTGCGCTGTGATGCACAGGAACTGACGGCGCGTGAGCGAGGAACCGAGACCCTGGCGGACCTACGCCGTATCGCGGGCGTAAGCACGGAAGAGACCGCCTCTATGCTGCGGCGCAAGCGGGGCGCGCAGGGCCTGCATATCAGCGCGGAGAAAATCCGCGATCTGGAACGCGGCAGACGCGTACGCGGCTGGATGTGGCGGTCTCCCGAAACGCTGGGGCAAGTGGCACGCATGCTGGCCCAGGTCTACAAGGTTCCCGACCGGGTAGTGATGGATGCCTGGCACCGCAGCCGCCCAGAAGACCCTCTCCTGGTGCTCCCTGCCCGGCGTGCCCGTCAACCGTCCGAGGAGTCGATGGCTGCCTGGCACGCCCTCAACGACCGGCAGCGCAACTATCTGGCCTGCATCTTCCAGCAGGACCAGGAGGCCGAGGATGAACAGCGGCAGAACCGCTATGTGGGGGCGGAACGCCGGCCGGCGGCGGAGTGGCGGCGCATGACTCTGGCACTCTACGCACCGGCCGACGTAGTCGGATACACACGCATTCAGGAAGAGCTGCGCAAGGCGGGGGTTCATGACCCAGGGGCCGGGTCTTCGGTGGCAGCCCTTGAGCGGCGCGGTCTGATCGTCGCTCACCGGGACCGGGTCTACATCGACGGACTAGGGGACGTGCCTCGCACCCGGGTGGAGATGACCCGGCGTGGCCGGGCTGTGGCCCGCGCGGCGCTCGGTGTCGCACGCGCAGCGGCGCCGGCCGCGCCACTGCTGTCGTCGTGGCTGTGGAAGATCGTGGTCCGTGTCGCGCGAGCCGGGACACAGGGGGTGGACGGCAGTCTCGCCGGGCGTGGGCCGCATTACCTCGCGGTGGGACAAAGCCCTGACGGGCGCACCCCGAGTCGGGGCTTCATTGTTCTGCGGCACCCCGATGGGGTGACTCACGGGCCGCACCGATGGTTTCTCACCGACTCCGGACGGCGCCACATCACCGATCACCTCGGCACTTACCACGCCCTGTATCCCACGATCGACATCCAGGGAATCGAAGAAATTTTCGCCTGAACTCCTCTTAAAGTTTCCCGGGGTCCATTGTCAGTACCCTGCCGTAGGGTTCCGGGTCGTGATTCAAGCTGACGACACGACAGACATTCAGCAGACTCATGCCCTGCTGGAAATCGTAAAGGCTTTCGCCGTGTGCGAGCACGCGATGGCCAGCTCGGAACTGGAGGGCCCGAAACGCCTGGAACGTGTTATCGAGGCCCACGGCATCCTCATGGCGGCATGCGGCCCCGGGCATCTGATCCGGTTCGAGGAACTACTGGGCAGGCTCACCGGCGAGCGCGCGGGCTCTCTGGAGGAGCTACTGCCGGACTGGATCAACGCCAAGGCTCTAGCCGGCGTACGGCTCATGGACAGTGAGGGCGTCGCCACCGAGGGCGGGTTTGACTTCCGGCACGAAGCCCAGCGCGTCATGCGGGCCGCGCAGAAGGTCGGCAAGTTCACCGGCCAGGTGACGAAACCCCAGCTAGATGACGAGTACAGCCAGGAAGCCGTCTTCAGCGCAATCAAGGGCCCCTTCTACGAGAGGCACCGCACCACGCTGGTGGAGAACCCGACGGTCCACTCCGGCGACCTCCCGGACCTCAAGCTGCCGTCCCGTGCCAACGACTTCTACAAGCCGATCGCCCAGTACGCGCAGTACAACGGCTGGTGGTGGCCCTGCCCTGCCTGCAAGTGGCCGATGAAGGTGGCAGCCACCAGATCCGGCGGACGCACCCGGGGCACGGTGCGGTGCCTGTACCCCTGGCACGAGGAGACGGGCGCGTCATACGAGTTCGTCGTGACCACCCAGAGGAAGACGGCACCTTCCCTGAGCCCGACGTTTGAGTGCCGGGTCCCGTCCGGCCGGTTCGCGGCACTGTGGACCGGGGCACGGCCCCAGACGCCGCAGGCCAAGCCCGCCGAGGAGTGTGCGGCGCTGGTGCGGCCGGTCTGGCGCTACACCGTCGTTCCCGGCCTCCCGGAGCTGAGCCTTCACCGGGCCCTCACGGCAGCCCTGGCGGGAACGGCCTGGACGTCGCATCTGTGGCCCAACGGAGACCAGTGCGATCACTGGATCACCCACCAGGACAGCGAGAAACCTTGGTTCCTCGCGGACTTCAAGGACTACACGTGGAGCAACCACCTGGTCAGCAAGCTCCACCTGGACGGCGGCGACAAGGGCGGCGCGGAGTATCTGGTGGTGCCTGATTACCGCCAAGACCAGGTGGCTCAACTCGACATGGTCTGCCGCATGTACGGGATGAAGGCGGCGATGACCGCGACCGCCTACCTGGAGATGGTCATCATTGGGATCAAGGAGGGCCGGGCGTGAGCGGGGAGATGACGAGGGGAGAAGCCGGCCTGGCGGGGGCGCTCGCACTCGCGGCTCACTATTTTCCCCGCAAGGACGATGAGGGCCGAGTCCTAGCCGGCTTCGAAGAGGCCACGTTCTTCGCACACCGCAAGCCGCGGGCGTGGTCAGAATGGGCGAGGCTGCCGGTGGCCGAGCGGAACGTCATCCGTCAAGTGATGGCCCTGATGTCACCTGAATTGACGGACCCGAGGAAACTGAAGACGGCAGTCCTCGCACTCCTCGGCGCCCACGTCTCCGATCCCGACCTGGCGGACAGGTCGGGTGGTTCGCTGCGGCTGCCGGCCGGAGAGTCGCATCTGGCCGATGCGGTGATCCCCCGGGTGGGAGGGGACTGCCTCGCCTACGCGCAGCGCATCACCGGCCCCTTCTTCACCTTCGGCAAGCGCCCCAGGGCACAGGCGTTCGCGGGCCCGGGAACGCACAAGACGAGGACCGCCTACCTGGGACAGGAGTACGGCACGACGAGCCGGGATATCCACATCCAGGAAACCCCCGGATTCCGTGAAGCACCTGGCCATGAGGACCTTCCCCAGGTCAGGACCCGCCCACAGCGCGACCGGGTGGCACCGACGGTGAAGGAACTCCTGAAGGTCGCCAAGACCCTCAGCGGCCGGGACAAGAGTGTCGCCTACCTGCACAAGACCCTGAAGCGCTTCTTCAAGGGCATGAAGACAACAGGCGGCCGGCTGACGGAGCTTGACCTGACTTCCGGGGACCTTCAGGTCCTCAACGCCCCTACGGGAAGCGGCAAGACAGTCCTGCTTCGGGTCATGGCGTCCTGGGCGGCGCTCAACGACGTCCGGATCGCCCTCGCCGTGACTGACGTCCGCGCAACCTTGGACATGGCCTGGGACATCAACAACGACCTGGCCTACCTGCACGACAACGACCACCTCACCCACCACCTCCCCGAGCCCACCCATTGCACTGCGCTGATGTCGCCGGCGAGCATGCACCGGCGGGCCATGGACTACGCCGCCCTCAGCCCCTCCACCCAGATCGACCAATGGGATCTCCGCGCCAAGACCGACATCGGGCTTCTGTCGGCCGGCTGCGCCCAGCGAGCCTTGATGGACCCGCCCACCCTGTACCCGTACGGCGAGGAGAACTGCACTTCGCTGACCTCTGCCGCCACCGGCTCTACCCGGCATACCTGCTCCTTCGCCCCGGTGTGCGGGAAGTTCCAGCAGTTCTACCAGGCAGCCGACGCGGCCGTGATCGTCACCAACCACGCCAACCTGCTGGAAGGCCGCACCCGTATCGGCGTCGTCCTGGACGGGCAGGAGTTCCGCGGCAAGGCGCGCGGCACCAGGGGCATGAGCGTCCTGGAGATGGCGCTGCGGGCCTGCGATGTGATCCTCATCGATGAGATCGACGCCTTCCAGACGGCCGCCATCAGCCGCTGTACCTCGGAAATCACCCTGGCGTCCCGGAAGCGGACGAGCGCGCTGAGGGAGATCGATCAAGACGCCAAGAACCTCCCCATCGTCCATGAGATGGACCTGGTCTCCCCGGTCAGCCACGCCCGGCTCATGGCCGAGATGCTGCTGTTGTGGCTCTGCTCCGGCAGCGGGTTGAAGCTGAACCCGGGCAACGAGACGGACAGCCCAGATGGGGCCAGCCGCGACAACACCGGCTGGCGCCTGGCCCGCTCCCGGGACCGGGAAATCCTCCAGCTCCTCTTCCCCGACCAGACCGTAGCCGACGACATTGCCCCGGAATTCTTCACGCTCCTCGAAAAGATCATGCCCGCCCACCGGTACGACTCCGACCCGCCCGAGGAGCCCGAACATCCCGAAGGAGCCGACTGGGAAGCCATCGAGACGGCCCTGACAGCCCTCACCGCGCAGCGCGGCCAGGACTACCTCACGGACACCCGCGAGGAGATGCGCAAACTCCTGGCAGGCCTTGTGCCGGATGCGCATAAGCGGTCTGCAGTGGTGAATCTGCTGGTCACCCGTACCGTGCTGCGGGAACTCGACACCGCGCTGGACAGTCTGCGCTAGCAGGCGCAGACCCTGCGTTACCTCGATCTGGGGTCAGTGCGCAAAATCCTCGAGACCATGCGCAACAGCACGGTCGTCACTCTTTATCCGCTGGCGATGCTGGGCCGCTCCATCCACGGCTACCAGGTAAAGGGCATGGATAAAAAGGAGACGGAAGCGGAACTCCTCTCCCGGTCCTTCGGCGGCGACCCGCACACCTTCGTCTCCGAACTCGGCGGCCTGACCTCTCTGCTGACTGCCGGAGTGCAGCGCCCAGTCATGGGCCTGTCCGCCACCGCTTACCTTCCCCAGGCCGTACAGGAGCACATTCACGCCCCTGTGCGTTGGTGGCTGCCTGACACTCGCCCCGAGTCCATCGTCACCGTCCCCACCCCGGTCCGCGGCGATAGCGGCGACGCCATGAGAATCGGAGGGCTTCCGCCAGAGCGGAAACCCAAGGCCCTGCGCGACCTCGGCAAGGGTCTGTACGAGCAGCAGCTCGCCAGGCGTCTGGCCCGCCTCAAACAGCAGGAACCGGACCGGGCCCGCGTCATCCTCGCCGTCAACTCCTATGAGCAGGCCGCCCACCTCGCCTCCGGAGTGGCGCAGGCCGACGGACTCAACCACCGGGTCTGCCTGCTGGTGAAGAGAGCGGAGAAGCAGAACTACGAGGAACACCTGCCCGCCCACGTGGACAGAATGGTCCGCGAAGAGCTGAAGGAGTTCCCCGGCCGTGGGGAGATCCTGATCGCCCCCCTGGCCGTCATCGGCCGGGGCCTGAACATCGTTGTCGGTACCCGCTCGGCAGTCCGCGATATCTACCTGTGCGTCCGCCCCGTCCTCAGCATCGAGGAGACCGACTGGATGCACGCAAGTGTCAACGCCGCCGGCGTCAACACCTTTCCCACAGGTGGAAGCGATGAGCCCCTGACCGTCCTACGGAAGGCCGGCGAAGCCTCCTGGAAGCAGCTCTCCAAAATCCTGCGCTCTCCGGCCCGGTTCTCCAATATGGACCACGACCTCCGCAAGGAACTCGTGGCGGGCATGCTCGTCCTGCTCATCCAGCTCGCCGGCCGAGCCCGCCGGGGTGAGACTGACATGACTCTCCACATCGTGGACTACTCCATCCACGACAAGAAGTTCAGCTCGGACCTGGCCACGATCATCAGGCAGATCCACGACGACTGGGACCCGGAGCAGCGTCAGATCATGAACGAGCTCTACGGTCAAGCGCTTCAGGCATTCCTGACCTACGCGGGCCTCGACCGCGACATGCTCTGAACCACCAATACCCGCCTCCGTCTTCCTGGGACGGAGGCGGGCTCGCTTCCCCCTCCCCGGGGGAGAACCCGAGAGACGAGGTAAGTCCGCCCATGGGGCGAAGCAGCACGCAGCGGGATCTCACCGCGCACACCACATCGATCAGGTGCACGAAGGAACTCCTGGACGGCATGACCGCCCTGGTCTGGGACTTCGGCGACTACAACTCGCTGACGCGCAGAGCCTGGAGGGACCTGGGGAGCACGGCCACGAAGAACAGCAAATGGATCAAGGACGTTCAGGAAGCCGACCCCTTCCTCGTCCCCTACTCCATCGCTGTCACTGTTCTCCAGCAGATCACCGACGGTTACGTCTACCTGGACAAGTACCTGGCGTTCATGGTGACGCTCAACCCCGTGGAGCCCGCGACCCTCAGGGCTGTCTTCACCTACCTGGAAGGCATCGTCCGCAAGGTCCCCCTTGACGAGGTCCCCTTCATGGACCCGCCCGACCTCGCCAACCGGATCGCGGACACCACCCCCCGACGCCTTAGCCTCGCCGACAACATCCTCCACAGGGAAGACGGCAAGCCCGCCAGCCCTGACAGCTGGGCCTACCAGGCAGTGAAGTGGCACATCGCCAAGAAGCTGGCTTCCGCATCGTTCCTGGACCGGGAGATGGAGCCGATCCTTCAGGAGTACGAGGGCAAGAACGGCGAGACCAAGTACAAGACCACCGGCTGGCAGCCCTCCGACAACATCGCAGCGGTGGACTACCGGCCGATCAGCAACGGCGACCTGATCGCCTGGGACAATCCCATCGGCCCGGCCTTCGCCTCTCTCGCCCACCCAGTCAAGCTCAGCGATGCGGCCAAAGCTCGCCCCAAGGACCCCACCCGGGCACAAGTCCAGTACGCGCTGTCCCGCCTGTCGGTCAAAATGGCCACCTACACGGCCGAGCCCAGCCCCGTCCTGAACCTGGACGCCCACATCCGCCGTGTCAACAACACCGTGATCCATGCCAGCACCGTCCTCGTGGACCAGGGGACGGACCGGCCGTTGCTCTCCCTGTCTCTCGACGGGCGGGGTCTGCGTCAGACGAACAGGCACGCGCTGGAGATCCTGGCGAAGATGGACGCCGACAGGTCTTCACTCAACGCCATCGAGGAGCGCGTCGAGTACGAGCGCAAGCAGCTCAACGTCAGGGACGACAAGGGCAAGAAGATCGACATCCTGACGCCGCCGCCCGACTCGATCAGGCCGACCATGCCGAAGACGGACTCCTTCGCTGTCGGCACCGGTGCGGGGATTCACCACCTGGCGCTACTTAGGGAGCATCTCGGGCGGGCTTTCGGCGAGAAGGTCTCCCCATTCGACCTGAAGTCGAATGGAAATGTCTTCGGCAAGAGGGTGCACGAGCCGGCCAGTTCCGCCCAGGGCAAGGAAAAGACACGAAAGAAGGAGGGCGGGGAGTACGTCGATCTTGTAGGCAAACCCTCCCCCGAGAGTATCCGCCGTTCGATCGAGGCGGCCGGGTACAAGATGCTCCGCATCCTGTGCCTGTGGTACCGGGACGAAACCCGGATGCGGATGATCCACGGTCTTGCCCACCCCTACGGCCTCGCCCCGGATGATCTCGACCCGGTAGAGGGGGAAACCCTCCCACTCGCGCCGGGGATCGAGGCCGTCTTCTACAACGCCCAGGACCTTCTGGAGCACGGCCCTGGAACCCAGCGGGCCTCGAACACCGAGAAGATCACCGCCCGGTTCGCGGAACCCGGTGTCCTTCTCGCCGCCTGGTGCGAAACCGAGATCCCCGTGCGAGGCGAAGAGCACGAGGGAATGAAGCCCGCTGAGGCAAAGAAGGCTCTTGAGGAGAGTGACGCCAAGCACCAGGTCGTGCGCGAACTGGCCAAGGCGACGGTGCCGTCCCAGTTCCTCGTCGGCCGCGAGTACGACCCTTTCACCAAGACTTTCAGCATCGTCAAGAGGCCCAAGAAGGCTTTCGAGGACCACCGCGTCTACATGGGCCTGCTGGACCTCTACCGCTCGTGCGGTGTCGTGGACGACCGCTTCGAACGCGCTCTCTACCCCGATGACGACCCTTACCCGCTGCCGCGTATGGCATTCTGCGGCATCCACATCCGCAAGCAGGCCACCGACCACAAGTACAAGGGACAGCCCAAGAGGATCATCTGCGCCAGCGCGATCATCCCCTCTCGCGAACCCGGCGGCCCCTGGCGCATGCTCGGTTGGAGCAACATCCACCCGCAGTGGGAGCACTACGCCCTGGCACAGAGCAACTTCCACGCCGCCAACTACCCCCTTCACACCGAGAACGGGAACAACGACATCCAGCGCTGGGCACAGGCCGGCGAAGACGTCCGCGCCGCTCTCCAGGACCTTCACGACGAACTCGACGGTCTCCCCTACGCACTGATGATCGACGGGCACGCGTGCCGCCGCGTCTGGCCCGGCCTCCACAACAACAAGCAGGGCCTCAGCGAGAGCGCCGACGACCCACGGCTCTGGCTCCCAGGAAGCGGGCTCCCCCCTTCCTGGAACCCCGTCAGCATCCTCCGTATGAACTGCATGCAGGCGGAGATGCCGCGGCTGGTCTCCGTCACCGAGAAGCAGAAGAACGGCAAGAGCGTCACGGTCAAGACCTCCAGCGACCTGTACTACCCGGGCGACCAGCCCGAAGGCCACCCCTGGTTCCTGTTCACCGAACCCCGCAACTACGGCAAGAAACGTCACGGACAATGGAAGACCCGCTGGCGCGCCGACCCGGGCAAGGCTTCGAAGAACGCCGACGAGCGCAAGGAAAACGAGCTGAACTCGCCGTGGTACAGCATGACCACACGTGAGATCACCCCCATGCATACACGCGACGGCTACGACCGCGAAACTCTCGCCGTCGCTGCGGCCCGGCTCAGCCACCAGGCCCTCTCCTGGTCAGACCGAACCCGATACCCCGCCCCGCTCCACGCCGCGCTCCAAATGGACCTCGGCCACCCCCAGTACCGGCGCTCCGCGCCGAAGGACGACGAGAGCATCGAGATCCTGAAGGAAGCCAACGGCGCCGACGTGTAGAGCGCCGAGCATCGACACACAGTGGTCCGTGTCCCACCCCGGGGCACGGACCACTCCCGTACATGGACGCGAAATGCCGGTGGTCACGCCTACGCCGAGGCGGCCGCCCAGCCACGCCGCTCTGTACAACGACAGCGTGGGCCTCGTCGGCCGCCGAAAATCGCAGTGATCACTTCGTCATATCCCCTACCCTGCCGGCACCACCAGCCCCGCAGGACGAGGACTCCCCGATGACGAGCAACCCCGATGTACGCCCGGAGATCATCGACTTCTACACCCGCTCCGACGAGGCCGCACGACTGCACACCACCGCCACGGGTGCCTTGGAACTTGCACGCACCTGCGAGTTACTCCGTCGCCACCTCCCGCCTGCGCCGGCCCGCGTGCTTGACGTCGGTGGCGGCCCCGGAACCCACGCCCGCTGGCTCGCCGCAGACGGATACGCTGTGCACGTCGTGGACCCCGTACCCAAGCACGTCAGTCAGGCCGACGCCCTCGACGGCGTCACAGCCGAGCTCGGCGACGCCCGCCACCTCACCGCCGCAGCCGGCACGTACGACGTAGTGCTGCTCCTCGGTCCCCTCTACCACCTCCATGACAAGGCTGACCGGCTATCCGCACTGACGGAAGCAGCCCGCGTGGCACGGCCGGGCGGTCTCGTCGCCGCGGCCGCGATCTCCCGTTACTCCCCCCTCCTCGACTACATCGCCACCACCGGCATCACCGAGCCCGCTGTCCAGGACGGAGTACGCGACACCCTGGACCAGGGCCGCTATGCCGGACAGCGCGGCTTCACCGTCGCCTACTTCCAGACCTCGGACGAGCTTCGCGGGGAGGTCACCGAAGCAGGCCTCCCCGCCCCGACCGTGTACGGCGTCGAAGGTCCTGGCTGGGTAGCGGTCAAAGCCATCGAGAAATACACCGACACCAACCTCTTGGGCACGGCGATGTACGACGCAGCCCTCGCCGCAGCGCGCCTCGCAGAATCTCACGCTGCGCTCACCGACGCCTCTGCCCATGTTCTTGCCATCACCCGCACCCGACGGGTCTAGGCTGTTTCCTCGTGACCGTCTTAATCGTGGGTGGTTCCGGATTCTTGGGTGCCGAACTGGTTCGGCAATCGGTAGCTGCTGGGCAGACGACGGCCGCGACCTTCGCGACGAGGCCCGGGAGCGCCCGGGCCGTCGCGTGGCACGCACTCGACCTTCGGAATCCCGGAAGCGTGGACGCGGTCGTGGCCGAGGTCAGCCCGCGTATCATCGTCAACGCCTCGAGCGGCAAGGCGGACTGGAAAGTCACCGCCGAGGGTCCCATCCGCTTGGCGATAGCTGCAGCGAATTCCGGCAGCCGTCTGATTCACGTCTCCACTGACGCCGTGTTCTCCGGCACCCGTGCCAACTACGACGAGTGCTGTCTGCCAGATCCCATCACCCCGTACGGGGCCGCGAAGGCCGCTGCTGAGACGGGGGTTCTTCTCGTGCATCCAGAAGCCGTGGTTGCCCGCACCTCGCTGATCATCGGCGACGGGCAGTCCGAACACGAACGTGCTGTCCACGACCTTGCCGCCGGTACCCGAGCCGGCGTCCTTTTCACGGACGACATCCGTTGCCCAGTACACATGGCCGACTTGGCCTCAGCTCTGTTGGAACTCGCCTCGGGAGATGCGACCGGCATCGCCCACCTCGGTGGCAACGAGGCCCTGAGCCGTCACGAACTCGGCATCCTCATCGCCAGGCGCGCCGGACTCGACGACTCCAAACTGCCCACAGGGCTACGGGCTGACAGCAAACTCCCCGGTGCCCTTGATATCCGTCTCGACAGCCGCGCGACACAGCGCACGCTGCGAACCACGCTGCGCGGCGCCTCCCAGTTCCTCGCCCGAGCGACCTAGATAATCCATTCCAAGGGATGCCTACGGAGGGTGGGTGGGCGGCGGCCGAAGCCACCGCGAGACGGCCAGGCGGCGGGTTGCCGGCCCTGGTTTGTTGAGGTGGCAGCGGGCGGTCAGGCGTCAGGGTCGACTTCGGGGTGGGTGAACCGCACGGGCTTGCCCAGCGATCGGGCGTAGGCGATTTCGGCTCGGGTGCTGTCTCCGATGTAGTCGCCGACTACGAGCACCTCGTCAGCGAGCCGAATCTTCGCCCGGTGTAGATGGCCGAGTTGGACCTTCAGCGCCTCGGCCTCGACGGGATCGGACCAGAGTGCGTGCGGCGACTTCATGTCAATGCCCGGTTTGACGACAATCTTTCCGGCTTTGGTCTCCCGCAGATCGGCCTCGTTCATCTCGGTCACGAAGCGGGTGGAGCCGCAGATCACGACGATACGTGGGAGGCTCAACAGCCTTTTCGCGTTGGCGAGCTTCTCCTCGGGAGTGAGCAGTTGCGGGTACGACACTGGATCCTCCTGGTGGTGCGGTCCAAGGGTTGCCTGCGGAGACGAGAACGCACGACGAGGTCCCGCAGACCGGGCACGTCGAGCCGCTTGCCGATGCGCCGATCCGTGGCCCGGTTCGCCCGTCAGGCCAGTTCGTCGACGCGGGCTGCGCACGCGGTCAGGATGACGCGGAGGTCGTCGTAAGCCGGTGCGGCTTCGAGGAAGTCGGCACTATCGATCGCAGTCAGCACCTTGCCTTCCAGGTCGGTGATCGTGCAGGCGGGCAGGAAGGGCATGGCCAGCGGTCGGTAGCCGCTGTCGATAGTGGTACGGAGAGCGCGCTTGAGGGAATCCCAGTTCCGCCGTGCCGTCATCTGCTTGTCGGTCAGCTTGCCCGAATCTTCGGCGGGGTCTGGTGCGCCGTGCAAAGCTTCCATGTCCCGCAGCAGAGTGTCGATGTCTGTGTGGACCTGCGTGCACAACTTCCGGGTGCGGGCGTAGGTCTTGTGTGTGACCACGGTCATGGTGACCAGGAGTGTCAGCACAGCGGAGATCAGCGGCGCGGGGTAGGTCTCGCCGAACCGCGCGGCCAGCAACGCGGCGACAGCACTGATGCCAGCACCGTTCGCGACCGTTCGCGACAAGGCTGCGCGCCGGATACGGCCGTGAAGACGGCGCAGGATCAGGTCTGATGGCTCAATCGGGCGCAGCAGGAGTGTCAGAACGCAGATCACAGCCAGGAACATGGCGGTGATCCAGTAGTCACGCGGCTGTGCCGTGCCCCAGAGGGCCTTGACCGCGGTGCCGGCCGGTTGCGTTGCGATGAGGATCAGGAACATTCCCACTCCGACCACGTTCCAACTTCCGGGCCGCAGCGGGTTCGCCCCCAGGAACCGGCGCAGGGCCTTCGCCCCGTCGCAGGTCATAAGGACAGACCCGACGTAGATGAGGGGCATGCCGAAACTCTGATGCAGCTCAACGAAGAGACGACCGACGACGATGGCCAGAAACCCGAGGACAGCTCCGCTGAGCCTCCAGTGAATGCGGACGGGGTCAAGGACCCGCTGCCGGAGCACCAGGAATGTCATGACCCCACTGTGCGGCGCCCGTCGAGGGCATAGGGCGGCATTTGATACAGATCAGAGGGTTCACGAGGGCGAAGGCATCGGAATCAGGGGCCGTTGACCGGCTGCGGGCGGCGGTGCCGTTCCTACTCATCCACGACGCGCCCTTCTGTTGCCTCTTTCAGCTGCACTCCGGCTGGCTCCCCCAAGGGCCCCGGGGTGCGCCAGGATCGACTCGGCACGGGCCTCTGACCGGCACGCTCAAACCTCGGTGACACAAACTCGCGTCCGTCAAGTTCAATGACATTCGCTCGAGGCTCGATGGCACAGGGCAACTATCGGCGGCCGGGGAGCCAGTGCCACTCGCGACACAGAATAGAACACATGCCCGACTACCCGACCGACCTGCCGCGCCTGGAGACCATCGCGATCTTCCTGCGGGTGCAGCTCAAAGCGGTCGAGCGGCTGATAGCGGCCGAGGAAAAACGCCTCGCCACCGAGACCACGCGCCATCCCCCGACTCTCCAGCCGGACTGGGAGCTGGAGGTCGACCTGGGCAAGCACCCTGCCCGGGTCCACGTCGGCGGTTGCTCCATGGGCGGCAAGGGCGGGCGCATGCGCGCCTTGACCAGGGAGGCCGCTCTCCGTGCGCTCGCAGTTGACCGGGTCCCGGCCTGCCCGTACTGCAGCCCCGACGCAGTGCTCGGCGTGCTGGACTAACCAACCACCCGCAGGCTGGAGGCATGGACCGTGCGCCGATCCTCGTACACCGGATCTCGACGACGGGCGGCCGGCGGGTCGTCATCCGCATACGCGGTGTCGACACCCTCCTCGGCGTTGCCCACAGCGATGCGGATCTGATCGAGTTCCTGCGGCGTATCGAGGTCCCCGACCCGGACGAGCTGGTCCTCGGCGACTCCGAGGCCATTGCCTGGCAGGGAGGAAGGCCGCACGTGTACGAGGAGACGGACGAGCCCTGAGCGCGCGGCAGCCCTCCCGTGGGGAGGGCCGGGAGGGTGCTGGCCCGGGGGGATCCGGAGCGCGACCATACGCACGGCCAGGCAACCGCCGATAGGCATATGACAGGGGATTCCGGATCGGCGTCGCGTTACGGAACAGCCAAGAGTGGGATCAAGGCGGTCCAACTTCATTGCGTTGGCAGCCAGCCCAAGTCCCCTGTCGCTGGACACCGTGCTCGCGATACCGAGCCCCACCCGCTACCAGTCATCCCGTGAATTCGGAAATCACGGATTCGCCGCATCATGGAAGGACACCGCCAGCCCCTGCCCCTCAAGCCGCAAGGACGATGCCTCACACCCAAGCCGAAAACTTCAAAGAGGCGGCCCCAGAACTGCCTGGTGCGGGCTCTGCTTCACGCAGCGTCGTAGCTCATCCGCAGGAGAGGCTCGGCCCGGCGCAGGTCCCGCTCGGTGCGCAGCCGGACTTCAACATCGCCAGTGCCGTGGTGCCCAATCTGGCTGACGTCCCGGGTGAAGCCTGGCACCAGGTCTACGTCCTTCGGGCTGATCCGAAGCGTCACCACGACCTCCTGCTGATGGGCGTGGCTTACGCACGCGAAGTTCCGAAGTCGCCTGTACGCCCTGTACTGCTTGCGGTCGATGCGACTCACGTCGTCACCGAACCCCAGCAGCAGCTCCTCCAGCACGGTCCGCAGGTCCAAGACGCCGGCACTCTCCGTCGGCCTGCCTGCGGGCGTTGCGCCCCGCTGCCCACGGTCCCTTCGGACCGCTCCGTCAGCTACGACGGAGGCCACCGGCTCAAGGGCCAGCAGGTCGTTGCCAAAGTAGCTGTAGCGGACCAGGTCGATGCTGCGGCGGATCTCGCGCACGGCATGGACGTCGTATCGCGTGAAGTCCTCCGCCACGCAGATCAGCCGGGGCGCGCTCCAAAGGACCTGGGCCGCGGCCGCGTCCCCGAGCCGGTCGCGGACCAGGTGCTGGAACTCAGCCTTGTGGTCGACCAGCCACGAGAGGTAGAAGAGCCCCTGTGTGATGACGCCGGCGTCCCGACCCCGCTTGTATTCGACCACAACCGGCGAGCCATTCTCGTCCAGGCCCAGCGAGTCGATACGGCCGCGATGAACCGGCCCAGTGCTGTACTCGGTGGCCAGGAACCTGACCCCCAGCATGGCCTCCATGTTCGCCTCGACCACGTCCTGCAGGTGACGCTCTACCTCTGCCGGCCGCGCAGCGATCTCTACAACGCTCCCCCCGGCCACGTCGAACAACCTCAGCTCCGACACCCCCCGCAACTCGCGTGCTCCGCAAGACTTAACCGCGATAGAGCCCGAATTGTTTCCGGCGGGGCACCCGAGTTGTGGTGGTCCCGTGTGAGTGGCACCCATGCCTCAGCCAGTGCGTCCTTGGCCGCGCCATGGCGCCTCTAGAACAAAGGGCAAGGATCGCGCTGCGAGCCGATTCACCCCCGCGCTCACCATGCATGACGCCGGGGTGAGCAAGCCTCGACGGCGCGAGGCTTCCGGATCCTTCACCAGCCAAGCGCAGGCAGGGCATCCCCTGGGCTCACACGGCTGGCCGTCACCCTCGCAGCGGAGCCAGGCAGAAGGGGTCGAACGGCGGCCCCGAGCCGCCTATCGATACGCGGTCCGAGGCCTGCGAACCGCCTCTTCAAGTCACTGACACACCGTCAGAACGAGCGTCAAATGAGCGTCACGAGCGTCATTTCAGCGTCAAGATATCGCCCGTAACGCCCACAGTGCACATAATGCACATCGGTAAACCTGCAGGTCAGGAGCTCTTCGCGACGGGTTCAAGGATCGCGACGCACTCCACGTGGTGGGTCATCGGGAAGAGGTCGAAGACGCGGAGGGTGCGGACACGGTAACCCGCGTCCTTGAAGTAGCCCAGGTCGCGGGCCAGGGCCGCCGGGTCGCAGGCGACGTAGGCGATGCGGCGGGCCGAGAGGCTTGCGATGTGGCGGACCGTCTGCTTGCCTGCGCCGGCGCGGGGCGGGTCCAGGACCACCAGGTCGCACTCGGTGATGCCGGTGCGCGGGAGGGCGGTGTCGACCTTGCCCTGTTCGATGCGGACCCGGGGGAAGTCCGCCAGGTTGTGGCGGGCGTCCTCCACCGCGCGCTTGCCCGACTCGATGCCGAGGACCGCGCCCGTCTCGCCGAGGCGCTCCGCGAGCGCGCCCGCGAAGATGCCGACGCCGCAGTAGAGGTCGAGGGCCATCTCGCCCTTGCGCGGCATCAGGCCCTGCATGACGGCCTTGATCAGGGTGTCGGCGGCCTGCGGGTGGACCTGCCAGAAGCCGCCCATGCCGACGCGGTACGTACGGCCGTCCGCGCGCTCGCGGACGAAGGGGCGGCCGTGGACGCGGTGCACACCGCCGTCCTTCTCCTCGACGCGGAGGACGGAGACCGGCTTGTCAAGCTCGACGAGCGGGAGGCGGCCGCCGGGGCGGGGGGTGAGGACTACCTGGCGGTCCTGGGAGCCGGTCGCGGCGATGGCCTCGACCGTGGCCATCTGGGGCCAGTCCTGCTTCTCGATGCCCAGCTCCGACACCCCCGGGGCGGCGATCATGCAGTGGTCGACGGGCTCGATGTCGTGCGAGCGGTGCTTGCGCAGGCCCGCCCGGCCCGTCTCGTCGATGGCGTACTGGACGCGGGTGCGCCACTGCGGGACCTGCCCGGCCGGGAGCTTGTCGCCCTCGGCCGGCATGACGGTGCCGTCCCAGCCGGCCTCCTCCGGGGTGAGCCCGGCGAGCCGCTTCAGCTGCTCGGCGACGACCTCGCCCTTGAGCCGGCGCTGGGCGCCCGGCTTGGCGTGCTGCCAGTCGCAGCCGCCGCACTTGCCGGGGCCGGCGTACGGGCAGGGGGCCTCGACGCGGTCCTTGGAGGCGGTCAGGACGGTGATGGCGTCGGCGCGCAGGAAGCGGGAGTCCGACTCGCCTTCGGTGACCCTGGCGATGACCTTTTCGCCCGGCAGGGTGTGGCGGACGAACAGGACGCGGCCGTCCGAGGTGCGGGCGATGCAGTGGCCGCCGTGCGCGACGGGGCCGACCTCGACCTCGTACTCCTCCCCGACCAGTGACTGCTTCTCGTTCTGCTCGGTCATGGTGAGGAGGCTCCAAGGGAAGTGGATCAAAAGGGGACGGCCGGAGGACCGACCCACCAGTTTACGTGGGTCTCCTCCGGCCGTTCACCATCGGCTGCGCGGCTACTTGCCCGCCGGGTCCTTCTGGCGCGGCCTCGGCGTGTCGACGGGGCCTCGGCGCACCGCGCCCGGGGCGTTCCACTCCTGGCGCTTCTTCGCCCGCCGCTTGGCGAGCTCCGAGGACTCCAGCTGGTAGGGCACCGAGGTGACCATCACGCCGGGCGTGAACAGCAGCCGGCCCTTGAGGCGCAGCGCGCTCTGGTTGTGCAGGAGGTGCTCGTACCAGCGTCCGACGACGTACTCGGGGATGTAGACGCTGACCGCGTCGCGCGGGTTCTCGCTGCGCAGCCCCTTCACGTACTCGACCACCGGCCGGGTGATCTCGCGGTAGGGCGAGTCGAGGATCTTCAGCGGGACGTTGATCCCGCGCCGCTCCCACTCGGCCCGCAGCGCCTTGGTCTCGGCCTGGTCGACGCTGATGCTGAGCGCCTCCAGGGTGTCCGAGCGGGTCAGCTTGGCGAAGGCCAGGGCGCGCAGGGTCGGCTTGTGGACCTTGGAGACCAGGACGATCGAGTGGACCCGGGAGGGGCGCACGCTGTCGTCGCTGGGGCCCTCGTCGGCGGCGATCTCGGCGGCGACGCGGTCGTAGTGCTTACGGATCGCGGTCATGGTGCCGTAGAAGATCAGCATGCCCAGCAGGGCGACCCAGGCGCCGTGGGTGAACTTGGTGGCGAGGACGACGACCAGCACCATGCCGGTGAAGAAGGCGCCGAAGGTGTTGATCGCCCGGGAGCGGATCATCCGGCGGCGTGCGGACTGGTCGCGCTCGGTCTTCAGGTGGCGGTTCCAGTGCCGCACCATGCCGATCTGGCTCAGCGTGAAGGAGACGAACACGCCGACGATGTAGAGCTGGATCAGCTTGGTGGAGTCGGCGTCGTAGATCCACACCAGCAGTATGGCCGCGCCGGCGAGCAGCACGATGCCGTTGGAGAAGGCGAGGCGGTCGCCGCGGGTGTGCAGCTGGCGCGGCAGGTAGCGGTCCTGGGCGAGGATCGAGCCGAGCAGCGGGAAGCCGTTGTAGGCGGTGTTCGCGGCCAGGAAGAGGACGAGCGCGGTGGCCGCGGCGAGCAGCACGAACAGGAAGCTGCCGCTGCCGAAGACGGCCTCGGCGACCTGGGAGATCACCGGGTGCTGGACGAAGCCGTCGCCGACCGGTACGCCGTTCTCCAGCAGGTTGGTGGCGGGCGCCTCGGCCATCTTCACGTCGGTGGCCATGGCCAGGCCGATGATGCCGCAGAACATGGTCACGGCGAGGCCGCCCATGAGGGCGAGGGTGGTGGCGGCGTTCTTGCTCTTGGGCTTGCGGAAGGCGGGTACGCCGTTGCTGATCGCCTCGACACCGGTCAGGGCGGCACAGCCGGAGGAGAAGGCGCGCAGCAGCAGGAAGACCAGCGCGAAGCCGGCCAGCCCCTGGTGCTCCGCCTTGATTTCCAGGTTGGCGGTCGGGGCTTCCATCGTGTCGCCCATCACGATGCCGCGCCAGGCACCCCACGCGATCATCACGAACACGGCGCCGACGAACACGTACGTCGGGATGGCGAAGAGCTTCCCGGATTCCTTCACTCCGCGCAGATTCATCAGCGTGAGCAGCAGAATCATGACGATCGCCGAGAGCACCTTGTGCTCGATGACGAAATCGACGGCGGAGCCGAGATTCTCGACGCCGGAGGAAATGGAGACGGCGACGGTGAGGACGTAGTCGACGAGCAGGGCGCTCGCCACGGTGAGGCCGGCCTGGGGTCCGAGGTTGGTGTTGGCCACCTCGTAGTCGCCGCCGCCGCTGGGGTACGCGTGGACGTTCTGCCGGTAGGAGGCGACCACGGTGAACATCAGCACGACGACCGCGACCGCGATCCAGGGGCTGAAGTGGTACGCCGACACACCCGCGATCGACAGGACCAGCAGTACCTCGCCCGGGGCATATGCCACCGAGGAGAGCGGGTCGGATGCGAACACAGGAAGGGCGATCCGCTTGGGGAGGAGCGTTTCCCCGAGGCGGTCGCTGCGCAGCGCCCGGCCGATCAGGATCCGTTTGGGCACGTCGGTCAGTTTGGACACGCAGAGGATCGTAAGCGTTCGAAATGTGGCTGACGAACCCCCTGCCCCCGATCCGCACCAATGCGCCGCCAATGAAGCACCTGTCGGACCCCAAACGGCCACACTGGTGACCACCCGTGTGTAGCTTGGGCCATGGTCTGAGACCCTGATTAGCCAGAGCATGCAATGAGGCTGGAAACCAGCGAGCAGCTGTCAGCCGGAAGGACGGCCGTGCACATCGTCATTATGGGCTGCGGAAGGGTGGGCTCCGCCCTCGCGCAGACCCTGGAACAGCAGGGGCATACGGTCGCCGTGGTCGACCAGGACCCCACCGCATTCCGCCGGCTCGGGGCCTCCTTCGGCGGCCGCCGCGTCACCGGTGTCGGCTTCGACCAGGACACGCTGCGGGAGGCCGGGATCGAGGAGGCGGGCGCTTTCGCCGCCGTCAGCAGTGGTGACAATTCCAACATCATCGCGGCCCGCGTGGCCCGCGAGATGTTCGGCGTGGAGAACGTCGCCGCACGAATCTACGACCCCAAGCGCGCCGAGGTGTACCAGCGCCTCGGGATCCCCACCGTCGCGACAGTGCGGTGGACCGCCGACCAGATGCTGCGCCGGCTGCTCCCCTCGGGCGCGGAGCCGCTGTGGCGTGACCCGAGCGGCGGCGTGCAGCTCGCGGAGGTGCACACCTCCGCGGCCTGGATCGGTCACAAGGTCAGCAAACTGCAGGAGGAGACCGGCGTCCGTGTCGCGTTCCTCACCCGCCTGGGCGAGGCGATGCTGCCGACTTCGCAGACCGTCCTCCAGGAGGGCGACCTCGTCCACGTGATGATGCGCACGGACGAGATCGACAAGGTCGAGGCGGCCTTCGCCGAGGGCCCCGAGGAGGCACACGCATGAGGGTCGCGATCGCCGGAGCCGGGGCCGTGGGCCGCTCCATCGCGGGCGAGCTGCTGGAGAACGGCCACGAGGTGCTCCTCGTGGACAAGGCGCCGACCGCCATCTCGGTGGAGCGGGTGCCGCAGGCGGAGTGGCTGCTGGCCGACGCCTGCGAGATCACCTCGCTCGACGAGGCGGCGCTGCAGCGCTGCAACGTGGTCATCGCCGCGACGGGCGACGACAAGGTGAACCTGGTCGTCTCGCTGCTCGCGAAGACCGAGTACGGGGTGCCGCGCGTGGTGGCCCGCGTGAACAACCCGAAGAACGAGTGGCTCTTCAACGAGTCCTGGGGCGTCGACGTCGCGGTGTCCACGCCGCGCCTGATGTCGGCCCTGGTCGAGGAGGCCGTCAGCGTCGGCGACCTGGTGCGCCTGCTGCGCTTCAGCCACGGCGACGCCAACCTTGTGGAGCTGACCCTGTCGGCCGACTCCTCGGTCGCGGGCACCCAGATCAGCGAGATCTCCTGGCCGGAGGACACCTCCCTGGTCACGATCATCCGCGGCAACCGGGTGCTCACCCCGCACGGCGAGGAGACCCTGGAGCCGGGCGACGAGCTCCTCTTCGTGGCCGCCCAGGCCCGCGAGGAGCAGCTGGAGGACCTCCTCCAGGCACGTCACTAGCGGCGCGGCGCGCGAGAAGGGGCGGGGTGACCTGATGGCCACCCCGCCCCTTCTCGCGTCTCAGACCCGCTTGTGGCGGCCGGACTGCCCCGGCTGCGCCGACTGCCCGGCCTCCGCCGCCTTCGCCGCCTTCGCGGCCTCGTGCGCGGCCTCCTCGGCCTCGTACTCGGCGATCACGTCGATCGGCGGCGGCGCCTTCGCCAGGAAGACCCAGGTGAAGTACACCGCCAGCACCATCGGCGGGAGCTTCAGCGCGATCAGCACCCAGCCGAGCTGCGTCGCGTCACCCCACCAGTACAGCGGGAAGATGATCGCGTACTTGGCGAGGAAGATCAGCCCCCACGCGAGGCTGGCCTTCACGTACGCCTTCTTGCGCCCCGGGTTGCGCGTGCGCCAGGACAGGTTCTCCTTGAACACCGGCCCGAGGATCACGCCCAGCAGCGGGAAGCCCGCCAGCGCCGAGAGCGTGAAGGCCAGGCCCAGACAGACCCCGTAGATCATGCCGGGCAGGTAGAAGCCCTTCGGGTCGCCCGTGAACAGGGCGAAGGCCACGCCCAGGCCCACGCCGAAGACCCCGCTGAAGGCGTGCTTCACGGTGTCCTTGCGCAGCAGCCGCACGATCACCAGCAGTACGGCGACCCCGCCCGCGGCGATGGCGGAGGACTTCACGTCCTTGTTGATCGTGTAGATCATCACGAACAGCAGGCCGGGGAGCATCGTCTCCACGGTGCCCCGGACGCCGCCGAAGGCGTCGAAGAGCGCCGCCTGCGTGACCGCGCTCTGGTCGTCGGCGGTCGCGGCGGACGTGGCGGGCGTAGCGGGGCCTGCGCCCGGGTCCGGCGTGGTCGGCTTGTCGAGTGGCGTCACCGGTCAGTGCTCCTGTCCGAGTGGGCGGAGTTCGTACTTCGGGTTGAAGAGCACCCGGCGGCCGTGGCTCATCGAGATGCGGCCCGAAGCGATCATGCGCCGCCCGGGTTCGATTCCCACGATCGAGCGACGCCCGAGCCAGACCACGTCCAGCGCGGCGGAGCCGTCGAACAGCTCGGCCTCCAGGGCGGGGACCCCCGCCCGCGGCCGGAGGGTGACGGTGCGCAGCGTGCCGGTCACCTTCACTATCTGACGGTCGTGGCAGTCGCAGATCCGCGTGCACCCCGCGGCTTCTGCGTCCTCCTGCAGTTCCGCCGAATGCAGCTCCTCCTGGGAGGTGGACAGCCGCTCTATCATCCGGCGGAACCGGCCCGCCGGCCTGGCCGGTTTCGCGGGCTTCTCGGGACGCGGTTCAGCACTCATACCGGAAGCGTACCGGCGCCCCCGCCGCCTCTCGAAGCCCCCGCTACTTCTCGAAGCGGTACCCCATGCCCGGTTCGGTGATGAAGTGCCGGGGGTGCGAGGGGTCCGCCTCCAGCTTGCGGCGCAGCTGGGCCATGTAGACCCTCAGGTAGTTGGACTCGGTGCCGTAGGAGGGCCCCCAGACCTCCTGGAGCAGCTGCTTCTGGCTGACCAGCTTCCCGCCGTTGCGCACGAGCACCTCCAGCAGGTGCCACTCGGTGGGGGTGAGGCGTACGTCGTGCCCCTCGCGCACCGCCTTCTTGGCCGCGAGGTCCACCGTGAAGCCCTCGGTGGAGACGACCACCTCGTCCTCGCCGTTCCCGGCGGCCGGCTCGGCCCGGCGGACGGCGGCGCGCAGCCGGGCCAGCAGCTCGTCCATGCCGAAGGGCTTGGTGACGTAGTCGTCGGCGCCCGCGTCGAGGGCCTCGACCTTCTCGTCGGAGCTGTGCCGGGCGGAGAGCACCAGGATCGGCACCCGCGTCCAGCCACGCAGGCCCCTGATGACCTCGACGCCGTCCATGTCGGGCAGGCCGAGGTCGAGGACGACCACGTCGGGGTGGCGGGCGGCCGCGAGTTCCAGGGCGCCCGCCCCGTCGGCGGCCGCGTCGACCTCGTACTTGCGCGCCTTGAGGTTGATCACGAGGGCTCGGACGATCTGCGGCTCGTCGTCCACCACGAGCACCCGGGTCATCGGGGACCTGCTTTCTGTCGTTCGGCGGGGAGGTCCCCGGCTTCGTTCGGTTCGGTCGGTTCGGTCGCGGCGGTCGCGGCGGTCCCGGCGGTCGCGGCGGCGTCCGGCGGGCCGCCGGGGGCCGCCGCCTTCAGTGTGAGCACCATGGTCAGCCCGCCCCCGGGAGTGTCCTCGGCGGCGAGCGTGCCGTCCATGGCCTCGGCGAAGCCCCTGGCCACCGCGAGCCCCAGGCCCACGCCGGCGCCGCGCGGGGCGTCGCCGTGCCGCTGGAAGGGGGCGAATATCCGGTCCTTGGCCTCGTCCGGGACCCCGGGCCCGCGGTCGACCACGCGCACCTCGACCCGGTCTCCGAGGAAGCTGGCCGCGACCAGGACCCGCTCTCCGGCGGGGCTGTACTTGACGGCGTTCTCCACCACGTTGGCCACGGACCGCTCCAGCAGCCCCGGGTCCACCGCCACCATCGGCAGGGACTCCGGCACGTCGAGCAGCACGCTGTCCTCCGGTACGCCGCCCAGCGCCATCGGGACCACCTCGTCGAGGTCGATCTCCCGGATCAGCGGGGTCACGGTGCCGGTCTGGAGCCGGGACATGTCCAGCAGGTTGCCGACCAGGTGGTCGAGCCGGTCGGCGCCCTCCTCGATCCCGGCCAGCAGCTCGGCCCGGTCCTCCTCGGACCACTCCACGTCGTCGGAGCGCAGGGAGCTGACGGAGGCCTTGATGGAGGCCAGGGGCGTACGCAGGTCATGGCTGACGGCGGCCAGCAGGGCGGTCCGGATCCGGTTGCCCTCGGCCAGCCGGCGCGCCTCCTCGGCCTCCCCCACGAGCCGCTGCCGGTCCAGCACCACGGCGGCCTGGGCGGCGAAGGCGCCGAGCACGCGGCGGTCCTCGGCGGGCAGCACCCGCCCGGACAGGGCCAGGGCCATGTGGTCGCCGATCGGCATGTCGACGTCGGCGTCCTCGGGCCGGGCGGCCGGGCGGGGCCCGACGCTGCCTGCCGGGGTCCAGGGCTCCACCTCGCCGTCCCGTTCCAGCAGGGCCACCGACTCCATCGCGAAGGTCTCCCGCACCCGCTCCAGCAGCGCGTCCAGGGCGGTCTCGCCGCGCAGCACGCTCCCGGCCAGGGTGGACAGGATCTCGGACTCGGCCCGCAGCCGGGCGGCCTGGTGGGTGCGCCGGGCGGCGAGGTCGACCACCGAGGCCACCGAGACGGCCACCCCGAAGAACACGGCGATGGCCATGATGTTCCTGGGGTCGGAGATGGTGAACCGGTGCACCGGCGGCGCGAAGAAGTAGTTCAGCAGCAGCGACCCGAAGGCCGCCGAGGCCAGTGCCGGCCAGAGCCCGCCCAGCAGGGCGGCCGCGACCGTCAGCGCCAGGAAGAGCAGCATGTCGTTGGCGAGGCCGGGGTCGGCGTCGATGTTGGTCAGCAGTGTGCACAGCAGCGCGGGGAAGACGACGCCGACCACCCAGCCCGCCACGATCCGGGGCCGGCCGAGCCGGGCCGCCGAGCGGGCCACGGGCAGCCCCCGACCCCGGGCCACCTCCTCGTGGGTGACGATGTGCACGTCGAGGTCGGGCCCGGAGTCGCGGGCGACGGTGGCGCCCACCCCGGGCCCCAGCACGTACTGCCAGGCCTTGCGGCGGCTGGAGCCGAGCACGATCTGGGTGGCGTCGACGCCGCGGGCGAAGGCGAGGAGGGACTCGGGGACGTTGTCGCCGATCACATGGTGAAACGTTCCGCCAAGGTCCTCGACCAGGGTCCGCTGCACCGCGAGCTCCTTGGGCGAGGCCGAGGTCAGCCCGTCGCTGCGGGCGATGTAGACGGCGAGGACCTCGCTGCCGGAGCCCTTGGCCGCCATCCGGGCGGCCCTGCGGATGAGGGTGCGGCCCTCGGGGCCGCCGGTGAGGCCCACCACGATCCGCTCACGGGCCTGCCAGGCCGAGCGGATGCCGTGGTCGCCCCGGTACTGCTGGAGGTACTCGTCGGCCCGGTCGGCGACCCACAGCAGCGCGAGCTCGCGCAGCGCGGTCAGGTTGCCCGGCCGGAAGTAGTTGGACAGGGCCGCGTCCACCTTGTCCGGCTGGTAGATGTTGCCGTGCGCCATGCGCCTGCGCAGCGCCTGCGGGGACATGTCGACCAGCTCTATCTGGTCGGCCCGCCGCACCACCTCGTCCGGCACGGTCTCGCGCTGCCGCACCCCGGTGATCTTCTCCACCACGTCCCCGAGGGACTCCAGGTGCTGGATGTTGACGGTGGTCACCACGTCGATCCCGGCGCGCAGCAGCTCCTCCACGTCCTGCCAGCGCTTCGCGTTGCGCGAGCCGGGGACGTTCGTGTGCGCGAGCTCGTCCACCAGGGCCACGGCGGGGCGCCGGGCGAGCAGCGCGTCCACGTCCATCTCGGTGAAGCCGGCCCCGCGGTGGGAGAGCTCCCGCCTGGGCACCTGTTCGAGGCCGTGCAGCATCACCTCGGTGCGCGGCCGCCCGTGGTGCTCGACGAAGCCGACGACGCAGTCGGTGCCCCGTTCCACCCGGCGGTGGCCCTCCGAGAGCATGGCGTACGTCTTGCCCACTCCGGGTGCCGCGCCGAGATGGATCCTTAGCCTTCCGCGTCCCATGCGCTCATTCTCGGGGACGTTCCCGCTGTTCACGCACCGAAAGGGTGTCGTCCGGACATCCTGACGCATTCCTGACGCACGCGCAGGAGTGCCCGGGCGCGCGAAGGCCCGCGGGCCCTCCCCCAGGGGGGACGGGGCCCGCGGGCCGGTGAGAACCCTTCGCGGGGTCCGGGTCAGCGGACCTCGGTGATCTCCGGGCCGCGCTCCAGCTGGCCCATGCCGCCGGAGAAGCGCGAGCCCTCCTGCTCCTCGGCCGTCTGCACGCCGTCCGGCACCATCTGGGCGTCGTTCGGCAGCTTCAGGACGATCGGGTCGCGCGGGGCCATCGGGCCGTCGCCGCGCACGACGACGGTCTCCCGGAAGATCTGCTCCAGCACGCCGGCCGACTCGGGGCGCACCGCGCCCTGGCCGGAGATGACGCCGCGCAGGAACCAGCGCGGGCCGTCGACGCCGACGAAGCGCACCAGCTGGGCGCCGGTCTGGCCGTCGGGCAGCGGGACGGGGACCTGCGCGCGCAGCTCCCAGCCCAGCGGGCCGTCGACCTCGTCGATGATGCCGCCCTGCTGGGTGATGCCCGAGGCGATCTCGTCGCGGACCTCGCCCCAGATGCCCTCCTTCTTGGGGGCGGCGAAGGCCTGCAGCTGCACGGCGCTGTCGTTCAGGACGACCGTGGCGGCCACGATCGCGTCACCCGCGACCTCGACGCGCAGCTCCATGCCCTCGACGCCGGGCACGAGGATGCCGCCCAGGTCGACCCGGCCGTCGGCCGGGTTGCCGAGCACCTCGGAGACGTCCCACGGGCCGTCGGGCCGCGGGGCGGGGGGCAGGTTGAGCCTGCGGGGCGCGGCGGAGTCGTCGCCGGCCTGCTCGTCGGCAGCCACGCCGTTCACGACCTGCTCGGCCGCGCCGCCGTCATGGGCGGAGTCGTTCTTCTTGCGACGTCCGAACACGTCACTGTCCTTCCCGGTCGGATACGACCGAAGCGTAGCCATTCCCACCCTGCTGCTGACCAGCCCCGGATCCGGCCACGGCCGCATGGCCGCCGGTGGAGCCGAACCCCCCGTCGGCCCGGGCCGAGCCGGGAAGCTCCGCCACCTCGTGGAAGCGCACCTTCTCGACCCGCTGGACAACCAGCTGGGCAATGCGGTCGAATCGCTCGAACCGGACGCTCTCGCGCGGGTCGAGATTGACCACGATCACCTTGATCTCCCCACGGTACCCGGCATCCACCGTCCCCGGGGCATTCACGAGCGCGAGCCCGCAGCGGGCCGCCAGGCCCGAGCGCGGGTGCACGAAGGCCGCGTACCCGTCGGGCAGCGCGATGGAGACGCCGGTGGGCAGCACGGCCCGCTCCCCGGGCTCCAGCTCGGCGGCCACCGTGGTCACCAGGTCGCAGCCGGCGTCGCCGGGGTGGCCGTAGGCCGGGATGGGCACCTCGGGGTCGACGCGGCGGATCAGCACGTCGACGGGCGCATGGGTGTTCTGGGACATCAGGGGTTCACCTCGAAGGCGCGTGCGCGCCTGACCTGGTCCGGGTCGGACATCGCCGCCCGGATCTCCTCGGGCCGACCGTTGTCGATGAAGTGGTCGACCTTCACCTCGATGAAGAGCGCGTCCGCGCGGACGGCGACGGGGCCGTCCGGGCCGCCTATCCGGCCCACGGCGGTGGAGTAGATCTTCCGGCCGGCGACGGCGGTGACCTCGGCCTCCAGGTACAGCACGGTGTCCACGGGCACGGGCCGCACGAAGTCGGTCTCCAGCCGGCCGGTCACCGCGATGACGCGCAGCAGCCAGTTCAGGGAGCCCAGCGTCTCGTCGAGCGCGGTGGCCAGGACGCCGCCGTGCGCGAGACCGGGTGCGCCCTGGTGGGCGGGCTTGACGGTGAACTCGGCCGTGACGCGTACGCCCTCGCCCGCGCGAGCCTCCAGATGGAGCCCGTGCGGCTGGCCCCCGCCGCACCCGAAACAGTGTTCGTAGTGCGCGCCGAGGAGCTCCCCGGGCGCGGGGGCATCGGGGTGCCGGACCGGTGCGGAGGCATCTGCCGGGGGCGTCAACGCCGTGTTTCGTCCACTCACAGGCGCTGACCTTACCCGCGCGGCTACCCGCCGGTCGCCCCGTGGGAGGCTAGGTCCCATGCAGCCCTCCCCCGCGCACCACGACGAACGACTCTCCGCGCCCCGCTCCTGGTGGGGCATAGCGGCCCTGACCGGTCTGGCGTGCGCGCTGATGCTGCTGCCGCTCGGCACCCTGCCGCTGCTGGCGGGGCTGGTCGGCGGCGCCGCGCTGACGGGGATGCTGGTGAGTTCGTACGGCTCCGCGCGCGTGCGCGTGGTGAACGGCGCGCTCGCGGCCGGCGACGCCCGGATCCCGGTGGCGGCCCTGGGCGAACCGGAGGTGCTGGAGGCGGAGGAGGCGCGCGCCTGGCGCACGTACAAGGCCGACACCCGCGCCTTCATGCTGATGCGCAGCTACGTCCCGACGGCGGTCCGGATCGAGGTCACCGACCCGGCGGACCCGACCCCGTACGTGTACGTCTCCACGCGCGAGCCGCAGGCCCTAGCGGCGGCCGTCCGCGCGGCGAAGGCCGCCGCTGCGCAGGTCTGATCCGGCGGGGGCTCAGCCCCCGTCCGGGCGGCGCCCCTCAAGCGCGGCCCTGGTGGCCTCGGGAAGGGGCCCGGAGGGGCGCTCCAGGGGCGGCAGGGCGGTGAGGGCGTCCCAGGGCACGGCGCGGCCGCGCAGGTCCCCACGGACCTTCTCGGCGAGTTTCCTGGTGTCGCGGCGGTTCATGACGGCTCCGACGGCGGCGCCGACCATGAACGGCATGAGGTTCGGCAGGTTGCGGAACATCCGCTTCATGATCTGCTGGCGCAGTTCGCGCTTCATCTGCCCGCCGAGCGCCGCGTTCAGCGTGGTCGGTTTGGTCAGGTCGATACCGCGCTCCTGGGTCCAGGAGGTCAGGTAGGCGAGGCTGCGGTCCTTCAGGCCGCCCGGCGGGCGCTGCCCGTAGACCTCGTGCAGCTCGGCGATGAGCTTCAGCTCGATCGCGGCGACCCCGGTGATCTCCGCGGCCAGCTCCGCCGGCATCGCGGGCGGGACCGGCAGCATGGCCGCGGCGCCGATGCCGGCGCCCACGGTCGAGGTGCCGTTGGCGGCCCCGGCTATCAGCTTGTCGGCCAGCTGGTCGGGACCGAGGTCCGGGAACTGCGCCCGCAGGGTCGCGAGGTCCCGCACCGGAACGCGCGGGGCGTTCTCGATGATCAGGTCGGTGATGTACAGGGCGGCGGCCTTCGCGCTTTCGCCGCCCTTGCGCACACCGTTCTTGACGGCTTGCATCCGACGCGTCCCGGGCCTGCCCCGGGACTCCTCGTCCGCCACTGCGGCCGACGGCACCGCCGCGGCGGTGTCGGACGGCACCACAGTCGCCCCGAAGGCCTGGCCGCCGGCGTCCGCGGGGCCCGTTTCCGGGCCCGTGGTCACCGCGCGAACCTGCGCCTCCGGATCGGCAGATTTCCGGAAGCGTCGCTTCCGAAAGGGCGTCGAGCCGGTCACGGCCGTCCTCAGTCGCAGTCGCGGCAGATCGGCTGGCCGTTCTTCTCGCGCGCCAGCTGGCTGCGGTGGTGCACCAGGAAGCAGCTCATGCAGGTGAACTCGTCGGCCTGCTTGGGCAGCACCCGGACGGCCAGCTCCTCGTTGGAGAGGTCGGCACCCGGGAGCTCCAGGCTCTCGGCGCCGTCGAAGTCCTCGATGTCGACGCTGGACGTGACCTTGTCACTGCGCCGTGCCTTGAGCTCTTCGATGCTGTCGTTGTCGACGTCGTCGTCGGTCTTGCGTGGGGTGTCGTAGTCCGTTGCCATTTTTTCGCTCTCCCCCTCTGGGATTTAGCGGTGTCTCAGCGCACGTAACGCGCGAGAGGCCGGACTTGTGCCCGACCTGAGGCGGAGATTTTGCCTCACATCAAGGTCTGTTACTCAATCGACACCCAGCCGCGTACCCGAAGGACTCCGTGGCCGGGATGTCGAGCGGGACCGTACACGGTCGGGGGGCCGTCATGCACGAACGCCACCCCGTGTATTTCCCGCCATCCGGGGGGCCGGAAACCCGGACTTCCCGGGCTTTCCGGCCACCTTGGGGTCACAGAACGCGCATGACCCGACACTCGGCACTGTGATCGATCACACAGGTGGGGCCCTCCGCGGCCGCCGCCGCGTTCCGCTGACGGCGAACAGGACCCGGGCGGATCAAAGGGGCAACGTGACACGCATCACGAGGCCACCGCCCTCGCGGGGCGTCGCGAGGATGCGGCCGCCGTGTGCGCGCGCCACGGAGCGCGCGATCGACAGGCCGAGCCCCACACCCTTGTCGCTGCCCGTTCGCTCGGTACGCAGCCGTCTGAAGGGCTCGAAGAGGCTGTCCACCTCGTACGCGGGAACCACGGGACCCGTGTTCGAGACGACGAGCACCGCCTGGCCGTGCTGCGCCTCCGTCGTGACCTCCACCCAGCCGCCCTCCGGCACGTTGTACCGGACGGCGTTCTGCACCAGGTTGAGGGCGATCCGCTCCAGCAGGACGCCGTTGCCCTGGATCACGGCCAGCGCGCGCTCGCCGCGGATCTCCACGCCCTTGGCGAGGGCCTCGCCGCGAGCCTGGTCGATGGCGCGGGAGGCGACCTCGGCGAGGTCGACCGGTTTGCGCTCGACGATCTGGTTCTCGCTGCGGGCCAGCAGCAGCAGTCCCTCGACCAGCTGCTCGCTGCGCTCGTTGGTGGCCAGCAGCGTCTTGCCCAGCTGCTGGAGCTCCACCGGCGCTCCGGGGTCCGAGAGGTGGACCTCCAACAGCGTCCGGTTGATCGCCAGGGGGGTCCGCAGCTCGTGCGAGGCGTTGGCCACGAAGCGCTGCTGGGCCGTGAAGGCCCGCTCCAGGCGGTCGAGCATCTCGTCGAAGGTGTCGGCGAGCTCCTTCAGCTCGTCGTCCGGCCCGTCCAGCTCGATCCGCCGGGTCAGGTCGGAGCCCACCACCCGGCGGGCGGTACGGGTGATCTTGCCCAGCGGCGAGAGCACCCGGCCGGCCATCGCGTAGCCGAAGGCGAAGGCGATGACGCTGAGGCCCAGCAGGGCCATCAGCGACCGGCTGAGCAGGTCGTCCAGGGCGTGCTTGCGCTGGTCGAGGATGCACTGCGCGATCGCGGCGTTGAACTGGTCGATCGACTGGTCGATGCCCACGCCGGAGCAGGTGGTGCTGGAGACCTCGACCTTCTGGCCGCCGACGATCTTGAAGGGGAGCGCGTTGCCCTCCCTCAGGGCCTGGGCGGCCAGCAGGTAGATGATCGACAGCAGCAGGATCCCCGCGATCAGGAACATGCCGCCGTACAGCAGCGTGAGCCTTATCCGGATGGTCGGCCGCAGCCAAGGGAAGGGACCCTCTGGCTGGCCGCCGGGGTCCCAGGTCGGTTTCGGTGGCGCCGCGGGCGGCGCCGGGGTCGAGGCCACCGGATCAGATCCGGTAGCCGGAGCCGGGCACGGTCACGATGACGGGCGGCTCCCCGAGCTTGCGGCGCAGGGTCATGACGGTCACCCGGACCACGTTGGTGAACGGGTCGGTGTTCTCGTCCCAGGCCTTCTCCAGCAGCTGCTCGGCGGAGACCACGGTCCCCTCGCTGCGCATGAGCACCTCCAGCACCGCGAACTCCTTCGGCGCCAGCTGCACCTCGCGGCCCTCCCGGAACACCTCGCGGCGGTTCGGGTCCAGCTTGATGCCGGCCCGCTCCAGCACGGGCGGGAGCGCGACGGTGGTGCGCCGCCCGAGGGCGCGCACGCGGGCGGTCAGCTCGGTGAAGGCGAAGGGCTTGGGCAGGTAGTCGTCGGCCCCGAGCTCCAGGCCCTCGACGCGGTCGCTGACGTCGCCGGAGGCGGTGAGCATGAGCACGCGCGTGGGCATGCCCAGCTCGATGATCTTCCGGCAGACGTCGTCGCCGTGCACCAGCGGAAGGTCCCGGTCGAGCACGACCACGTCGTAGTCGTTCACCCCGACGCGCTCCAGCGCCGCGGCGCCGTCGTACACGACGTCCACGGCCATGGCCTCCCGGCGCAGGCCCGTGGCCACCGCATCGGCGAGCAGCTGCTCGTCCTCGACGACGAGTACGCGCACGTCGTTTCCTTCCTTCGAGCCCTTCAGGGCACACGTGTATTGCGCCTCCATCCTGCCGGTTTCGGCCGTAAACCGGCTGTAAGGCGCCCCTGGGGGCCTCCGGGGGCGTGCGTACGGCGTGGAAGCGGCGTGTGGACGCGGTGGAAGTGAGGATTCCCTCGCCTTACGAGGTTTCTGGGCCCAGGGTGCCGGGGAGGACGAGGAGCACACCCCAACCACACCCTGAAGCGGCGGACTGCCCCGTGCTCTCCGCCGTCGACCCACGCAGAGGGGGCGCACCCACCATGGACGCATTCACCGCGGGTCTCCTGCAGCGCATCAAGGCCACGCAGTCGGACCTCAGCAAGGCCCGTGAGACGGGCGACGACTACCTCGCGGATGTGGAACAGGCCGAGCTGGAAGACCTCCAGCGGCTCGCCGCGGAACACGGCGTGGCGGTTTCGGCCGCCTGACCCGAAGACATCTCCGAGCTCACAGCGCACCCACCGGGCCCCGGCCGCCGAAAGGCGGCCGGGGCCCGGTGCCGTCCGCCGCCCCGGGGGCGCGCCCGGTCAGTCGTGCCAGGCCCCGGCTTCCTCCAGCAGCTGCTGGAGCGGTGCGAAGACCGCCGGGGTGGCCGCCAGCGCCAGCTCCCCCGAGGCCGGCTCCGAGGGCCGGCCGCCCGTCAGGGCGCCCGCCTCGCGGGCGATCAGCTCGCCCGCCGCCAGGTCCCAGGGGTTCAGCCCGCGCTCCCAGTACCCGTCGAGGCGCCCCGCGGCGACGTCGCACAGGTCGAGCGCCGCCGAGCCGCCGCGCCGGATGTCGCGCACCACGGGGATGATCCGCGCGGCGACCCCGGCCTGGTGGGCCCGCCGCGCCTGGAGGTACCCGAAGCCGGTGGCGATCAGCGCCCGGTCCAGCGGCGCGTCCGGCCGGCAGGCCAGCCGGGAGGTGCCCGACCAGGCCCCGCCGCCCAGCACCGCGTGGTACGTCTCCCCGCGCATCGGCGCCGCCACGACGCCCGCCACGGTCTCGCCGCCGTACTCGGCCGCGATGGACACGCCCCAGCTCGGGAGCCCGTAGAGGTAGTTCACGGTGCCGTCCAGCGGGTCGACGACCCAGCGGACGCCGCTCGTGCCGGGGCTGTCCGCGCCCTCCTCGCCCAGCAGCCCGTCCGCGGGCCGGCGCTCGGCGAGGATGCCGGTGATCAGCTTCTCGGCGGCGATGTCCATCTCGGTCACCACGTCGATCGGGCTGCTCTTGGTCGCGGCCACCGCCAGATCGGCCGGCCGGCCGTCGCGCAGCAGCGCTCCGGCCCGCCGGGCGGCCTCCAGGGCCACGTCCAGCAGCTCGGCCTTCAGGTCTTCCGGGATCACGCTTCCCCCTATGCGTACGGGCTGTCCGTGCCGGCGGCGGCCGGCCGGGGCGCGCGGGCCGGGCAGCAGCCCACCGCGCACAGGTCGTGGCTCTGCCCCAGCGTGCCCACCCAGCACTCCTGCGGCCGCTCCCCGCGCTCGCGGGCGGCGCGCTCCAGCACGAGTTCGCGTACCGCGGCGGCGAAGCGGGGGTCGGCGCCGACGGTCGCGGAGCGCTCGGCGGGCAGGCCCAGCTCGGCCGCCTTCGCCTTCGCCTCGGTGTCGAGGTCGTACAGGACCTCCATGTGGTCGGAGACGAAGCCGATCGGCACCATGACCACGGCGGGCGCGCCGTCGGCGTGCAGGGCCTCCAGGTGGTCGCAGATGTCCGGCTCCAGCCACGGGATGTGCGGGGCGCCGCTGCGGGACTGGTAGACGAGCTGCCAGGGGTGCGCGGTGCCGGTCTCCGCCGCGACGGCGTCGGCGATGACGCGGGCCACGTCGAGGTGCTGCTTGACGTAGGCCCCGCCCCCGCCGCCCTCGGTGTGGTCCTCGACCGGGCCGGAGGTGTCGGCCGCGGAGTCGGGGATGGAGTGGGTGGTGAAGGCCAGCCGGGCCCCGTCCCGGACCCCGGCGGGCAGTGCCGCGAGCGAGGCCAGCACCCCGTCGGTCATGGGCCGCACGAAGCCGGGGTGGTTGAAGTAGTGCCGCAGCTTGTCCACGCGCGGCAGCTCCAGGCCCTCCTCCTCCAGGGTGGCCAGGGCGTCGGCGAGGTTCTCGCGGTACTGGCGGCAGCCCGAGTACGAGGCGTACGCGCTGGTGGCGAGGACCGCGATGCGGCGGCGGCCGTCACGCACCATCTCCCGCATCACGTCGGTCAGGTACGGGGCCCAGTTCCGGTTGCCCCAGTAGACCGGCAGGTCCAGCCCGTGCTCGGCGAAGTCCTTGCGCAGGGCGTCCAGCAGCTCCCGGTTCTGCGCGTTGATCGGGCTGACCCCGCCGAAGCCGAAGTAGTGCTGCCCGACCTCCTTGAGCCGCTCGCGCGGGATGCCCCGGCCGCGCGTGACGTTCTCCAGGAACGGCACGACGTCGTCGGGTCCCTCGGGGCCGCCGAAGGACAGCAGCAGCAGGGCGTCGTAGGGGGCGGCGAGGCCTTCGGCCGCGGGCGCGGAGGGGGCACGGAGCTGGTCTGACATGCCTCGAATCCTGCCACTCGGGGTCCGCCGGGGAGAACCGGCCGGTCCGCATCCCGGACGCGGCGTAGGTAAGGTGACCCTAAGTTGAAGCGTTGATTTTTCCCCATGCGGGCGCCTTGTCGGCAGTCGTAACCTGTATGGGCCTCTGACGTCCCTTACGGAGCGACCTTGCCCAGTCCCTACCGCGCGATCTTCGCGGCCCCCGGCACCAAGGGGTTCAGCGCCGCCGGCCTCATAGGCCGGCTGCCGATATCCATGGTCGGCGTCGGCATCCTCACGATGATCTCGGAGATGACCGGCCGCTACGCGATGGCGAGCGCCCTCACCGGCACCCTGGCCCTCGCCGCCGCGTTCATCGGCCCCCTGGTCTCCCGCCTGGTGGACCAGTACGGGCAGCGGCGGGTCCTGCGCCCCGCGACCCTGATCTCCACCGCGGCCGTCACCGGCCTGGTACTGGCCGCCGCCAACGGCCTTCCCGACTGGACGCTCTTCGTCTTCGCCGCCGTCGCCGGCTGCGTGCCGAGCGTCGGCTCGATGGTCCGCGCCCGCTGGACCGAGCTCTACCGCGACTCCCCGCGCGAGCTGCACACCGCGTACTCCTTCGAGTCCGTGATCGACGAGGTGTGCTTCATCTTCGGCCCGATCCTCGCCATCGGCCTGTCCACCACATGGTTCCCCGAGGCCGGACCGGTGATCGCGGCCGGCTGCCTGCTCGTCGGGGTCTGGCTGCTCACCGCCCAGCGCTCCACCGAGCCCGCCCCGCACCCCCGCAGCCCCGACGCCGACCGCGCCTCGGCCCTGCGATCCCCCGGCCTCCAGGTGCTGACCGCCACCTTCGTGGCGACCGGCGCGATCTTCGGATCCATCGACGTGTCCACTCTGGCCTTCGCCGAGGAGCAGGGCAGCAAGTCGTCCGCCAGCTTCATCCTGGCGATCTGGGCGGCGGGGTCCTGTATCGCCGGAATCGTGTTCGGCCTGCTGCACCTGAAGGGCAAGGCCGAACGCCGCTGGGTACTGGGCATATGTGCGATGGCCGTGAGTATGATCCCCCTCCTACTGGCCGGGAACCTTCCGTTTCTGGCCGTGGCGCTCTTCGTCTCGGGCCTCGCCATCGCTCCCACGATGATCACCACGATGGCCCTGATCGAGGCGCACGTACCACGCGCGAAGCTCACCGAGGGCATGACCTGGATCAGCACCGGCCTGGCGGTCGGGGTCGCGGCCGGCTCCTCGGTGACCGGTCTGGTCATCGACGCGGCCGGGGCCCAGCGCGGGTTCGTGGTCTCGATCTCCTCGGGAGTGGCCGCGGCGGCGGTGGCGTTCGCGGGTTACCGCCGGCTGACGAGGCCGGCGCAAGGGGAGGAGCCTGCCAGCGATGGCGACGTCGGGGACAGCAGCAGCAGCGAAGAACGCACCGGGCACGTGGCGTAACTGGGCGGGCAACGTCCGCGCCACGCCCGCGCGCGTGGTGACTCCGGCCTCGGTCGGGGAGCTCCAGGAGGCGGTCCGCCGGGCCGCCGAGGAAGGGCTGCGGGTGAAGGCGGTCGGCACCGGCCACTCCTTCACCGCGGCGGCCGCGACCGACGGGGTGCTCGTACGGCCGCAGGCGCTCAGCGGGATCCTGTCGGTCGACCGGACGGCCGGCACCGTCACCGTGGCGGCGGGCACCGCCCTCAAGGACCTGAACCGGGACCTGGCCCGGCAGGGCCTCTCGCTCGCCAACATGGGCGACATCATGGAGCAGACGGTCTCCGGCGCCACCGGCACCGGCACGCACGGCACCGGCCGCGACTCGGCCTCCATCTCCGCCCAGATCCGCGCGCTGGAGCTGGTCACGGCGGACGGCCGACTGATGACCTGCTCGGAGAAGGAGAACCCCGAGGTCTTCGCGGCCGCCCGGATCGGCATCGGCGCCCTGGGCGTCGTCACCTCGATCACCTTCGCGGTGGAGCCGCTCTTCCTCCTGACCGCCCGTGAGGAGCCGATGCGCTTCGACCGGGTGACCGCCGAGTTCGACCAGCACGTCGCGGAGAACGAGCACTTCGAGTTCTACTGGTTCCCGCACACCGGCAACTGCAACACCAAGCGCAACAACCGCAGCCAGGGCCCCGCCGCCCCGCCCGGCGCGGTCAGCGCCTGGATCGAGGACGAGCTGCTCTCCAACGGCCTCTTCCAGGCCGTCAACTCCCTGGGCCGCGCCGTCCCGGCGGCCATCCCCTCGATCGCCCGCGTCGCCAGCCGCGCCCTGTCGGCGCGCACCTACACGGACATCCCCTACAAGGTGTTCACCAGTCCGCGCCGGGTGCGGTTCGTGGAGATGGAGTACGCCCTTCCGCGCGAGCGGGCGGTCGGGGCGCTGCGGGAGCTCAAGGCCATGGTCGACCGCTCCGGCCTGCGGATCAGCTTCCCGGTGGAGGTGCGCACGGCTCCGGCGGACGACATCACGCTGTCCACCGCCTCGGGGCGGGAGACGGCGTACGTCGCGGTGCACATGTACCGGGGCACGCCGTACCAGGCCTACTTCACGGCGGCCGAGCGGATCTTCACCGCCCACGGGGGACGGCCGCACTGGGGCAAGGTGCACAGCCGGGACGCGGAGCAGCTCGCCGCGGTCTACCCGCGCTTCGCCGAGTTCACCGCGGTACGGGACCGGCTGGACCCGGACCGGCTGTTCGGCAACGACTACCTGCGTCGGGTCCTCGGGGACTGACCCCCGCTCAAGGGGCGCTGGGCGAGGGCTCGGGGCCGCCTCCCGCGCCGCCGGAGCCCGGGGTCGGGCCGTCGGGGCCGGGGATTTGCCGCGAGGGGGTCGGGGCGGGCGTCGGCCCCCCGGACCCGGAGGGGGTGGGGCCGGGGGACGGGACCTGGCCGCCGGGCGAGCGGGAGGGGCTCGGGGAGGTCCCGGATCCGGGGGTCTTCCCGTCCGTCCCCGGCGTGCCGCCGCGGTCCTGCCCGCCGCCGGGTCCGCCCCGCCGGCCCGTGCCGCCGCCCCCGCCGGCCCCCTCCCGGTCCGGCTTCGGCGGGGCGGGCGTGTGGTCGGGGGCGGTGCGGGAGCCGCCCGACCAGATGGTGCGGCCGTCGCTGCTGACGGAGGTGCCCGCGAAGGCCTCGTACGTCCCGAGGCCGCCGAGGGCGAGGGCGAAGGCGGCCCCGGAGGCCACCGCCGTGCGCTTCCAGCCCCGTACGCGGGTGCCGTGCACGGTGGCCTCCCCGAACTCCCCCGGCGCCGGGGCCGGGACCGCGGTGCCCTGCTCCCCGTCGGGCGGCGGGACCTGACGGGCCCTGGGGCGGGCGCTCTCGCGGAGCTGGTCGCCGGTGCGGCGGAACAGGTGCTGGATGACGGGCCCGCCGGCGGTGGCGACCACGCTGACCACGCCCGCGCCGAGGATGGTCCCGTAGACGCCCATCTTCGAGGCGAGCAGGGCGGCCGCGACGGTGGCGAGGGAGCTGCCCGCGACCTGGGTCACGCTCAGGTCGAGCTTCCTGCGCCCCTGTTCCTCCGGGTTCGCCGTGTCCGCCGCCTTCTGACCCATCGCCATCCCCTGTGTGTCCCGCCTCTCGCGCCTCTCCTCTTCCAGCAGTTACTGACCGCTGAGCGAAATGGAAAGTTCCGTTTCTGCGGATTCTGTGAAGCAGGACACCCCGAAACGGCCGCGTCCGCAGGTGGACCGGGATGCCGACCCGATTCCGGGCAGGCCAACTCCCGCCGCCGGGGACAAGTTCGGCGGCGCGGCGGTCCACCCGGGTGGCCCGAATGGAGTACTGTGGCGAGCCCTGGGACCGTCCTTCCTTCCGGATGTCCGGACCCGGGAGAGGGGGCCGGCTGATGGAGAAGCGGCACTCAAGACCGGTGATGCCGCGGTATCGCACGGGTTCCTGCTGCGCACAGTAACCACTTGGTCACTGTGCGTGCCCAACAGGTAACCGTGCCATAACGTCGATCAAGGGCGCATGCCCGACACGCCGGTTTAACTCGGCAAGGTTGTGGCAGGCTGCACCCGGGCAGGCCACACTCGACTAGCGGAAGCAGCGACGCACGTGACGTCGGCAGGCACCACCCGGGAGGTCCCCATGCCCGAACTGCGTGTCGTGGCCGTCTCGAATGACGGAACACGACTGGTGCTCAAGGCTGCGGACAGCACGGAGTACACGCTTCCGATCGACGAGCGGCTGCGGGCTGCCGTGCGCAATGACCGCGCGCGCCTGAACCAGATCGAGATCGAGGTGGAGAGCCACCTCCGCCCCCGCGACATCCAGGCCCGCATACGGGCCGGTGCCTCCGCTGAGGAGGTCGCCCAGCTCGCCGGCATCCCGGTCGACCGGGTACGCCGCTTCGAGGGCCCGGTGCTGGCCGAGCGCGCCTTCATGGCCGAGCGGGCCCGCAAGACCCCCGTGCGCCGCCCCGGCGAGAACACCGGACCGCAGCTCGGCGAGGCCGTGCAGGAGCGCCTCACGCTGCGCGGGGCCGACAAGGACTCCGTGCTGTGGGACTCCTGGCGCCGCGACGACGGCACCTGGGAGGTGCTGCTGGTCTACCGGGTGGCGGGCGAACCGCACTCGGCGAGCTGGTCGTACGACCCGCCGCGCCGGCTGGTCGTCGCCGTGGACGACGAGGCCCGCTCCCTGATCGGCGAGGCCGACGACCTGCCGTCCACCCCGGAGCCGAGCTTCCCGTTCGTTCCCCGGATCGCCCGGCTGCCCCGGGACCGGCCGCTGGACCGCGCCCTGGACCGGCAGATCGAACGGCCCGACAGCCGGCCCGCCCCGCCGCCCCCGCCGGAGCCGGAGGAGGAGCGGGACACGCTGACCAGCCTGCTGGAGGCGGTCCCGAGCTTCCGGGGCGACCTGGTGGTGCCGGACCGTACGGAGGCTCCCGCCGAGGAGCAGGAGTCCGAGGAGCCCCCGGCCGCGGCGGCGTCGGCGGGTGCCGGCGCGGCGTACGCGGACGTGCTGATGCCGCGAACGGTGGCGGGCCACCGCGAGCGGCTGACCGGGACCACCGACCGGCAGGCCGAGGCCGACGGGGTCCGGCCGGGACGCCGGGCGGCCGTGCCCAGCTGGGACGAGATCGTCTTCGGGACCCGGCGCAAGAAGCAGGAGTAGCGCGCGGGGGGGGGGGGGGGGGGGGGGGGGGGGCGGGGGGGGGGGGGGGGGGGGGGGGGGGCGTGGCCATTGCAGTCGTCACTGCCC
>NZ_JBWKEZ010000001.1:56505-106542 GCF_056434525.1 Streptomyces sp. NPDC044002 | reverse complement strand
TTAGAGTGCGGTCTGCGCGTCCCGGCTGAGAAAGAGTTTTCCGGGAGCCCCGACAAAAAGAAGGGGGAGAGCCCCCCGGTATCCCCTCGGGGCGTCCCCCCCCGGCCGCGTGCGCGTCAGGGGTTGGGGCCGGTGGCCACGGGCCGCTCCGGGTCCGAGGACCACTGCGACCAGCTGCCCGCGTACAGGGCGGCCGGAATCCCGGCCACCTCCAGCGCGAGGACCTCGTGCGCCCCGGAGACCCCGGAACCGCAGTACACGCCCACCGCGGTGTCCCCCGCGGCGCCGAGCGCCGCGAACCGGGCGCGCAGCTCCCCGGCCGACAGGAACCGCCCGTCCGGGCCGACGTTCTCGGTGGTCGGGGCCGACACCGCGCCGGGGATGTGCCCGCCGATCCGGTCGATCGGCTCGACCTCGCCGCGGTAGCGCTCGCCCGCGCGGGCGTCCAGCAGGAGGCCCGTACGCGCCAGCGCGGCCGCGTCGTCGGCGTCCAGCAGTCCGAACGCCCCGGGGTTTGGCTTGAAATCACCCTCGGCGGGCGTCGGCGCGTCGGTGCTGAGCGCGCCGCCCGCCGCCGTCCACGCGGCCAGGCCGCCGTCCAGTACGCGCACGTTCCGGTGGCCCGTCCAGCGCAGCAGCCACCAGGCGCGGGCGGCCGCCCAGCCGAGGCCGCCGTCGTACACGACCACCGGCTCGTCGGCCCGCACCCCGGCCCGGCGCATCGCGGCGCCGAAGTCCTCCGGGTCGGGGAGCGGGTGGCGGCCGCCCGCCCCCGGCGGACCTGCCAGTTCGCGGTCCAGGTCGACGTACACGGCGCCGGGCAGGTGCCCGGCTTCGTAGGCGGGGCGCTGGTCGGGGCCGCCCAGCTGCCAGCGGACGTCCAGGAGTGCCGGCGGGCGGGAGCCGGCCAGCTCGCCCCGCAGTTCGGAGGCCGAGAGAATCGCAGTCATGGGCCCATCTTCCTCCCCGCCCTCGAACCCGTGTAACAAGCCCGACATCGACGGGGCGCAGTGATTCGGACATCTCTGTTCCGCACCCCGGTCGCGCGGCCGGTCGGGGCACACGGGGTGCCGCGGAGTGCAAGCATCTGCGGGGAACAGGGACACGACGGCGGGAGACGGCTGACATGACGGAGGCATCGGGGGCTTCGCGGCGCACGCCCGGCACACCGTGCTGGGTGAGCCTGATGGTGCACGGCCTCGGGAGCACGGAGGACTTCTACGCCGACCTGTTCGGCTGGGAGTACGAGCCCGGCCCCACCCAGTTCGGCCCGAGCGTCCGGGCCTTCCTCGACGGCCAGGAGGTCGCCGGGATCGGCGAGATGCCGCCGGACCGGCATCTTCCGGTGGCGTGGACCACGTACTTCGCCACGGACGACGCCGACTGCACCGCCGAGTCCATCCGCTCCTGCGGCGGCACGGTCGCCGTGGGCCCGCTCGACGCGGGGGCGGCGGGACGGATGGCGATCTGCTCCGACCCGCTGGGGGCGATCTTCGGGATCTGGCAGACGGACGGGCACCCCGCGGCCCGCCCGGCGGGGGCGGCGGGCACCCCGGTGTGGAACGAGCTGCTCACCCAGGAGTCCTCGACGGTCGGCAAGTTCTACGAGCACGTCTTCGGCCACGAGGCCGAGCCGCACCCGGACGTGCCGTCCGACTTCGACTACCTGACACTGCGCCTGGGCGGCCGTCCGGTCGCCGCCGTCCACGGCGTCGGCCGGTCGCTGCCGCACGACCGGGGGCCGCACTGGATGACGTACTTCGAGGTGGCGGACCCCGACGCGGCCGCCGCCCGGGTCGCCGAGCTGGGCGGCCGGGTCGTCACCCCGCCCCGGGAACGGATCACGGGCCGGCTGGCCGTGGTCGCGGACCCGGAGGGAGCGGTCTTCGCCCTGGTCCGGACGCCCTCCGGTACCTAGACGGGCTAGACGGCCTGGAGCGGCAGCAGCTGCGGACGCTTCGCGGTGCGGCCGTCGCCGGAGGAGGTGCCGCGCAGCCGGCGGCCGAGCCAGGGGCCGAGGAACCCGGCCACCCAGGCCGCCTCGGCGGCCACGGCCCCGGCGAGCGCGCGGGGCGGCCGGGGCGGCAGCGGCTCCTTCCAGCCATCGCCGCTGCCCGGCAGCTCCAGGGCCTCGGCCAGGGCTGCGGCGATCCGGGCGTGGCCGAGGGGGCTGGCGTGCAGCCGGTCGGCGGTCCACAGCCGCGGGTCGGTGGCGACGGCCGCCCGGCCGGTCTCGGCGACCACCACCCCGTGGCGGGCGGCCGCGGCGCGGATGCGGGTGTTGAGCTCGCTCACGCGGGGGCTCAGCGGCCGCGCCAGGGGGGCGATGCGCGCCACGTCGGGGAAGGTCACGGTGGCCACCCGGGCCCCGGCGGCGGTGAGCGCGGCGAACACCTCCTCCAGCTCCCCGGCCACCTCGGCGGCGTCGAAGCGCGGCCGGAGCAGGTCGTTGACCCCGGCGACGACGGTCACGAGGTCCGGCCGCAGCTCCAAGGCGGGCCCGAGCTGTTCGGCGCGGACCTGTCCGGCGAGCCGGCCCCGGACGGCGAGGTTCGCGTACCGCAGCCCGGGGGCGGCGGCCGCGAGGTGACCGGCGAGGCGGTCGGCGAAGCCGCGCAGGCCCACCGTGTCGTCGCCGTCCCCCAGCCCCTCGGTCTGGCTGTCGCCCAGGGCGACGTAACGCAGGTACTCAGGCTTCCGCACGGGTGCTCCCCTCCCTCTCGTCCCTCTTGCCCAGTACGTCCGCGGCGCGCAGGCACCAGTCCCGGTGGCCCTCCTCGAAGGCCACCCCGCGCAGGCAGGTCAGGTAGCCGCCGATCCGCTCGCCGCGCAGCAGGAACTCCTCCTCGTCCAGCTCGCCGCGCATGTCCCGCAGCAGCCCGCGGAGCATCTCGATCTTGGCCTCGGCGGCGGCCGCCCGTTCCAGGAGCTGCCCGATGACCGGGGCGGTGCCGACGCGGTCGGCGCTCTGCACCTTCACGAGGAGGTCGTCGCGGATCGAGGAGGGCTTGGACGCCGCCCCGGCGAACCGCTCCAGTTCGGCGCGGCCGGCGTCGGTGACCCGGAACACCCGCTTGTTCGGCCGGGACTCCTGCACCACCTCCCGGCCCGCGACCAGCCCGTCCGCCTCCAGCCTCGCCAGTTCGGCGTACAGCTGCTGGGGCGAGGCGTGCCAGAAGTTCGCGACGCTGATGTCGAAGGCCTTCGCCAGCTGGTAGCCGCTGTACTCGCCGTCGAGCAGCGCCGCCAGCACCGCGTGCCGCAGAGCCATGGCCGCTCCCCCTTCCCTTTCCGTACCCGCAGCGGCACCATACTCAAAAACATGACTACTCGCATTCTTGAGTAAGCGCCGGGCATCACCGGCAGGAGGAGGGCCACATGGGGACCGTGGACACGGCGGGCACCGCCGAACGCTTCCGCGCCGCCGTGGAGAAGCGCGACCTGGCCGCGCTGGACGACCTGTTCACCGACGACATCCGGCTCTACAGCCCGGTGAAGTTCAAGCCGTTCGAGGGCAAGGCCGCCGTCCTCGGCCTCTTCGGCGTGCTGCTGCGCACCTTCGAGGACCTCCGCTACCTCGGCCGGCTGGACGGCGGCGCCGAGACCACGTCCGGCGGCGGGGAGGCCCCGACGGTGATCCTGCCCTTCCGCGCGCTGGTGGCGGGCAAGCAGATCCACGGCATCGACCAGCTCCAGTTCGACGACGCGGGCCGGGTCAAGGAGTTCACGGTGATGGTCCGCCCCCAGTCCGCCGTCCAGGCCCTGGGCCAGGCGGTCCTGACCGGCCTGATCGCCGACGGCCTCGCCCCGGAGGCCTGACGGGAATTCAAGTCGACGCCCCGAGCGGCCCCTTGGTCACATCACCCGGCAAGTACTTGCTACATTGGCAAGTACTTGCCGGGTGTTTGCGCACGGAGCCGCCCGGCCGCCATTCAGGGGGACGTCATGACCGAACAGGCCGCCGCCGCAGCGGCGTTGAAGGGGATCGCACGCATCGAGGCCGGCACGCGGCAGCGCAGCCGGCGGCTCACCGGCTGCCTGTGGGCCTTCGCGGGGTGGCAGCTCGTCCTCGTCCCCACCGTGGTGCTGTGGCACGGGCGGACGGGCACGCTGGTCAGCACGGTGGCGAACGCCGTAGTGGTGATGGCGCTGTCCGCGTTCGCCACGCGGCAGCCGGCGGTCCCCCGGGGCCACGGCCGCCGCTACCTCGGCGCGATCGGCGCGTGGGCAGCCGCGTACGTGCTGTCCCTCGCCCTGGGCCTCACTCTCTTCGCGGACAGCACCGCCTTCGCGGCCGCGGCCGCCCTGCTGTGCGCGCTGCCGCCCGCCGCCGCGGCCTGGCGGGAGGTCCGAGCCGCATGACGACTCCGGCCGACCGGACCCCGCACCCGCGCCACGCGCTCGCCCCGCTGCTCTCCTCGGCCGTGCGCCTGTCGATCGTGGCGGCCCTCGCGCCCGTGGAGAAGGCCGAGTTCGCCTACGTACGGGACCTCGTGGAGATCACCGACTCCGCGCTGTCGAAGCAGGTCGCGCGGCTGGAGGAGGCGGGCTGGGTGACGGTCGAGAAGGGGCGGGTCGGGCGCCTGCCGCGGACCTGGCTGCTCCTGACCGGGGAGGGCCTGGCCGGCTACCGGCGGCACGTCGCCGCCCTCACCGCCATCGCGGGCCCTCCGCACTGACCCCGGCGTGTCGCCGTCCGGCCGGCGGGGCCGCGGTACGAGGATGTGGCCGGCGTTACCGCACCTGACGGACCGCGCCCACGCGGCTACGCACCGCCCCGGGGAGCCGCCCACGAGTACTGTGGAAGGGCTCCCGGGGGCGCACCGGCGGATGGGATACACCGTGTCGACATCGAGTCACGAAACGTTCGGCGCGCCCTGCTGGGTCAGCCTCATGGCCCGCGACCTCGACGCGTCGAAGGAGTTCTACAGCGCGGTCCTCGGATGGGAATTCGGCCCCGCCCACCTCGGCGAGGCCTTCGCCGTCGGCTTCGCCTCCGGGGTCCCGGTGGCCGGGATCGGCGCACTGCCCCCGACTCTCAGCATCCCCGTCACCTGGACCCCGTACTTCGCGGTGGACGACGCCGACGTCACCGCGGCCCGCATCCGGGAGCGCAGCGGGACCGTCGCCGTCGGCCCCCTGTCCTTCGGCACCGGCCGGGCCGCGCTCGCCGCCGACCGGGACGGGGCGGTCTTCGGGATCTGGCAGGGCGAGGCGATCCCGGACTGGGGCATGGGCGGCGAAGCCGCGCCGGCCTGGCTGGAGCTGCACACCCGGAACGCCTTCGACGCCGCCATCTTCTACGGCGAGGTCCTGGAGTGGGCCTGCGACCACGCCGGCTGCTGCGAGGTGGCCTACGTGGAGGAGGACGACCGCATCCTGCTCCGCCGCGCGGGCCGGACCGTGGCCCGCCTGCACGGCGGCACGCTCGCGGAGGCCCCGGACCCGCACCTGAGGCCGCGCTGGCGCGCCCACTTCCGGGTCCCCGACCTCGACGCCGCGGCGGAGGCCGCCACCGCGCTCGGCGGCACCGCCGTCCCCGCGGCGGACTCCGCCTTCCCCCACGAGCGCACCCTGCGGGACCGCGACGGCGCCGCGTTCAGCATCGTCGGCCCGGCCGCACCGGGCCGCTTCTGAGCCGGCCCGGGCACCCACCGCTCACGACGCCCCTCAGCCGGGCCGGTACTCGGCCCAGGTCTTGGGCGTCTCGGAGACCCTGACGGCCGTGAGCTCGGGGATCCGTTCCGTCCAGAGGTCGTGGATCCACACGGCGAGGTTCTCCGCCGAGGGCGAGGTACCCCCCCCCCATCGCCTCATTGAGGTGACGGTGGTCGAGGGTCTCGTCCACCCACGTCTTGAACGCGTCGAGATCCCGGTAGTCCCTCACGAAGCCGGCCTCCGTGAGGTCCTCCCGGCGGCCGCGGAGTTCGATGACCACGACGTAGTTGTGCCCGTGCATGCGGGCGCAGGGGTGCCAGCCCGGAAGCCGGTCGAGAACGTGGCTGGCCGAGAAGTGGAACTCCTTGGTGATCGTCAGCATGGCCACCCCAGTCGGCCCGCGAGCGGCGGAACTCCGCCCGGCATGAGTGCTTCGCGCATCACCGATCGACCTCGCCGGCGCCGAGAATGGCGCGGTTGAGGGAGACACCGGTCAGGAAGCGCTCCCGCACCGCGTCATCGGCGATCAGGTCCGCCTTGCGCAGGACCGCACCCCTGGCGCGGTCGAGCAGGCCCCGCGCCTCGTCCTCGAACCCCCGGTCCGAGAGGACGAGCGCCGAGTGGTAGAGGACCTCCTCGGTCCGCAGCGCGGGCATGTCCCCGACCTCGCCCAGGATCCGCAGTGCCTCCCGCGCATGCTCCTCGGCCCCCTCCGCGTCGCCCTTGCGCACCAGGATCCGGCTGCGCAGGGAGTGCGCGGCGATCTCGCTGCGCACCATGCCGCTGCGCCGCGTCTCGACGCACGTGGCGACCGCCAGCCGCTCCGCGGCGTCGAGCTGCTCCCCGTACTCCCCCGCGTCGGCGAGGAGCACCTCCGCATAGAGGTTGCGCACGATGGGGACCAGATTGGCCAGCCACGTCCGCTCGGTTTCCGCCCAGGCCTCGGCGATCAGCCGGCGGCCCTCCTCCCGGTCTCCCGAACGCCTCGCGACGATACGGGCGAGGAGCGCGGCGTTGTAGGCGTGCCAGGCGCTGTCACCGCCGCGGTCCGCCTCGAAATCGAGGGCCTCGCGCAGGGCCTCCTCCGCCTTCCCGTGGTCCCCGAGGCCCATGTGCACCTGGGCGAGGTAGTTGAGCGCTATGGGCAGCTCCGCCTTCAGCGGCTCCTCGCGCAAGCGCGCGACGCACCGGGTCAGCCTCGTCAGCGCCTCGGTGAGGTACCCGCTGTCGAAGAGGGTGATGCCGAGCTGCATCTCCCCCAGGTTGCGGGCGTGCTGGAGGACCGGCTCCCCGCTGCCCCCGAGGCGCGGGTCCGAGGCGTACATGCGTTCCGCCTCGCGGAGCTGCGCGAGGCCGTCGGCGAGCCTGCGCTTGGAGACCTGCCGGCCGTACTCGACCCGGGCCACGAAGAGGGGTACCGGGTCCCCGTGCTCCTCGGCCAGCTCCACGGCGGCGGCCAGCTTGTCCAGTGAGGGTACGAGTCCCTGCGTGGCGAGGAGGGTCTTGCCGCGCAGCAACGTCGCACGGATGGCCAGTCCGGGCTCCGCGCACCGCCTCGCCGCGGCCTCCGCCTCGGCCGCCAGGTCGTCGATGTCGGGTCCGCCCGCAGGGCGGCTCTGCCCCCGCCAGCGCACCTCGGTCAGCGAGAGGAGCAGCTCCACGGCCTGCACGAAGCGCCGGTCCCGTCCCTCGGTCCCCACCGGCAGGTCCCGGGCGGCCCTGATCACTTCCTCACAGTGCCGCTCGGCCTCGGAGAAGGACAGTCCCTCCGTGGCCGCGTCCCGCGCGAGCGCGAAATGGGCGTCGGCCGATGCGGCCAGACAGGTGGGCCCGCCCCGTCTCAGGTGCCCTGCGATCTCCAGCCTCCGCTCCAGCGAGGTGGTCTCCGGCCGTGCCTGGCCGAGGGCCGCCGCGATGCGCGCGTGCCGCGACCGCATCTGCTCGGCGCTCTGCTGTGCGTAGACGACGCTCCACAGCGCGCGGTGCTCGAAGCGGTAGCAGTCCGACGGCTCCCAGCGCGCCCACGCGGGCGGCTCCTCGGGGACGAGCAGGCGGTGGTCCCGCGCGATCAGCCGCAGCCGCTCCATCACGACGTCGTGCGGCACACCCGTGACCGCCGCGACCGTGCCCGACAGGAACACCTCCCCCTGGGCCGCCCCGGTGACGAGCAGGGCACGGTCCTGTTCGGTCAGCGTGCGCAGCCGCTCCTCCACCACCCTCGACAGGGTGGGGGGCAGGGCCACGTCGGCCCCGTGGCCGGGGCTCCACTCCTCCAGGCAGAGCGTCACGAATATGGCGTGGCCGCCCGTCAGTTCCGCCAGCCGGTGCGAGAGGGCGGGCGGGGCCGCCGGGTGCCGCTGGGCGACGAGTTCGGCGATCGCGTCCTGCGGCAGTCCCCCCATCGTCCTGCGCCGCAGCAGTCCCTCGCCGGACCAGCGGTGCAGCAGCGCCTCGATCCTGGATTCGCGGCCGTCCGCGTACGCCCCGTCGCTCGTGTGGCCGAGCACGAGGGCGAGCCGCTCCTGCGGGAGTCTGCGCAGGAGCTGGTCGAGGACGAACTGGCTGCTCTCGTCGATGTGCTGGACGTCGTCGATCACGAGCACGGTCGGCGGGCCCTGCCGGACCACCTCCAGCAGACCGTCCACGATCCGGAGGGCCGCCGCGTGCCGGAAGGGCAGCAGGCTGTCGAAGGGCATCGACCCGGAGTCGAGGGAGGCCTCGGTGATCTCCCGTCCCAGGGTGAACACCGCCCCGAGTCCGGGGACGATCGCGGACAGCACCTCCGGTGCCGATCGGACCACCCCCTGCCCGGTGGCGCCGAGCATCCTCCTGAACACGCCGCGCCGCTTGGGTTCCTGGTCCTCCCCGATCTTCAGGAGCAGATCGAGCACCGGCCCGTACATCAGGTCCGGTCCGATGCCGGGCCGGCACACGGTCGACACGATCCGGCACCTCGCGGGGCCCGCGGACGCGGCGGCCTCCGCCTCGAACGCCCTCAGCAGAGCCGACTTGCCCATTCCCGACGCACCGTCGAAGGCGAGGGCCTGGCCGCCCCGTCCCTCCACGAGAGCCGCCAGGACCGAACGCAGTTCCTCCATGTGCTCGACGCGATCGACGAATCCGATCGGCACCCCACGTCCCCCGTCCCGTGTTTCCGGCAGAGCTTCCCGGCCCGTCTCGGCAGGCCGCCGCCAACGGTAGATCATCCGGGTTCGTCCCGCCCGTGACTCGGCGAGATCGGCTCATCCGGATGCCCGCTGCCGGCCGGGGGCCCGCCCGGGGGACCAGGCCCCGGTCACCAGTACAGGAGCCAGCGTCCGTCGCACCACACCCCGTGTCCCTGGAGGGTGAGCCGCTCGTCGTCGGGTTCGACGCGCGTGCTGGGGGCGACCTGGTGCAGGGTGTGGCCGGAGTGGATCACCATCTGGCCGGGCGTGTACGGGACGTACTGCTGGGTGTGGAAGCGTTTGAGGTCGGAGGCGCCCTCGATCCAGCCCTTCTCCGAGGCCCGGCGGAAATCCTCGTAGGTCGCGTCCCAGATGTTCAGGCCGCCGCCGGCCGCGGGCAGTCTGATGGGCAGGGTGAAGGACAGCAGACGGGTCAGGTCGGTCCCGGGGGGCCAGGTGAAGGCCCGGTACTGCATGTCGAAGTGCACGGGCGCCTTGGGCTTGGTGAACACGGCGGCGGACAGCCACACGTGGAAACCGGGCAGGGCGAGGTGCCCGGGATAGTCGACGGGGGCACCGAGGTGGCGTGCGAGGAGGTCCGCGAGCCGCTCGTACAGCAGTCCGAAGGACTTCCACAGGAGCGGCCTGGAGTCGTCGGCCCGCTGCTGGTACGCGCCGGACTCCGGGTTCTCGGCGAGGTCGAGGTAGCTGGGCGTGCCCAGGGTGAAGAAGGCGGCGGGTTCCGGGCCGCGCGGTATCCAGTGCTCGCGCAGGCCGTGCACGGCGTCGCGCAGCGCGGCGCTGTCGGCTCCGGTGAGCACGGTCAGCCGGTCGATCACGAGGGCCTCCCCCTCAGCAGTGCGAGAAGCGATGCGGTGATGTCACCGCCGAGCCGCCGGTCGTACCAGTCGTACGCCGGCATCGGATTGACCTCCAGGCACCAGTGGGTGCCGTCCTCGGCGACCTTGAAGTCCCAGCCCGCGAAGGTCATGCCCAGGTCCGCGGTGTGGCGGACCACCTGCGCGGCGACCGGCCCGGGCAGCTCGCACGGGGTGAACAGCGCGTCGGGGTCCGTCCGGTAGTCCACCGCACCGGAGACGATCTCCTCGGCGTGCACCCGGTCGTGGACGACGTGGGCGCGGACGTCCCGGCCCTCGACGTAGCGCTGCAGGTGCACCGGTCCCTGCCGGGGGTCGAAGCCGGCCAGCTCACCGGGGCGGATGAGCCGGCTGGTGGCCCGTACCCCGGACACGGCCTTGACCAGGGTCGGCCCGGCCTCCGCGAAGGCCCGCAGCCGCTCCGGCGAGGAGCTCGTGATGCTGGCGGGCACCCTGAAACCGGCACGGGTCAGTGACCATTCGTGGAGTGGCTTGGACCCGTTGTCGGAGCGGATGGAGGGACGGTTGACGACCAGGCCCGGGATGTGGTCCAGCCAGGCCGTGAGGGCCGTGGTGAGCCAGCGCCAGCGCAGCGCCTGCTCCCGGTCCTCCTGCAGGGCCGACAGGTCGTTGATCCGGCAGTAGTACGACCCCATGGGGTCGAGGGTGTGGTCGCCGAGGAGCGCCCGGCGGTCCCCGCCGATGGCCAGCCGCCAGTCGCCCCGCCGCGCCACCTCCCGGAGGTCGACGGTCTCGACGTGGACGCCGCGGGCCCCGGCCTCGGTGGTGAAGTGCGCGATCGTGCTCTCGGAGGCGAGTCCGATGGTGTAGATCATGGGAAGAGCACCTTCAGGAGTCGGGGGCCGAACCCGAGCCAGACCATGCGCAGCTGCTCCACGTCGGGGAACGGCTCGACCACGACCGGATGCGCCCGCTGCAGGTCCGGGGATATCCGCCAGACCACGGAGGCCAGTTCGAGGCCGAGCCGCGCGACGATCCCGGTGCTGCGCTCCTCCAGACGGAGCCCGCCGAGTTCGACGGAGCTGCAGGGCCATGCGTGGTCGCCGAAGACCACCACGTTCTCGAAGAGGGGATCGGGGTCCGACCACCTCGCACGGTAGGGGCCGGATCCCGGCGACCGCTCCGGCCAGGGCCGTGTCGTCCACGAGGCCAGGTCCTGCACCCACCACTGGGCGCCCTCCCCCGCCCCGGCTTCCCCCGCGCCCTCCGCGGAGCCGTCGGGCTCGGGGGGCTCGGGGGGCCCGGAGGAGAACACCTCCACCGAGCCTGCGGGCAGCCCGGCCCGCAGTTCGGTGAGGGCTGCGGACGCGGAGACACTGGTGCCCAGGCCGCCCGGTGCCGGACGGTTGATCACGGGTGCCGCGGTCAGCGCGGCGACGGCCCACAGGTGGGCGAGGCACTCGTTCAGCTGGAACTCGGCGTCGAAACTGATCCGGAGGAGGGGCGGGGCGGGCAGTCGCAGCATCATCGGCAGCGCGGGCTCGACGACGGGAGCGGCGCCGTCGCCGACGGTGACGGTGAACGTCTGCGCGGCGTCGAACACGTCGAGGACCACGGCCTCGTGCCCGCTCTCCACCACGTAGTCGCGCACCTCGGTCGCCACGGGGTCCTCGGGGTCGGCGACGACGACCAGCCCGGAGAAGCCGGCGTGGGGCACCTCAGATGACGACACCGCGCCTCCTCAGCAGCCGGTTGATCCGCGAGGACCGCAGCTCCGCCGCGGTCTCCTGCTCTTCCGTGAGGGGTTCCGCCGGAGCCGGGGCCGCCTGCGACATGCCGGAGGCGTCCGGACGGTCGCCCGGTCCGGGGCCGCGGGCACGGTCGGATCCGGGGTCCGCGCGGGGGGAACCGGCCGGAGGCCGCACGAAGGCGGCCGTCCCGGACGGCGCCATGGCCCCGTCGAAGCCGTCCTTGCCGTCCTTGCTGTCCTTGCCGTCCTTGAAGTCCTTGGTCTCCTTCCCCTCCTTTCCGTCCTTGGTGTCCTTGGTGTCCTTCGAGTCCTTGTAGTCCTTGTAGTCCTTCGTCTCCTTGCCGTCCTTGCCGTCCTTCGTGTCCTTGGTGTCCTTGTAGTCCTTGGTGTCCTTGGCGTCCTTCGTGTCCTTGTAGTCCTTGTAGTCCTTGGTCTCCTTGGTGTCCTTGCCGTCCTTGAGGTCCTTGTGCTCCTTGCCGTCCTTCCACCTCTTGCGCGCCTCGTGCGGAGCCGCGGCGGCGGCCGCGTCCGCCTCCGCCTCCGTCTCCGCGGGATCGGAGAAGGTACGGCCCCGTTGGGGTGCCCCCGTGAGCATCCCGGTGACATCGCGCCGTTCGGCAGCCGACAGGAAGGGCCGCACCCGTGATTCGTCGACGGTCCACGTCATTGGTCCACCTCTTCTGCGGTCGGCCCGGCCCCGGCCCGGTACCGCCGCAGCGCGGCGCCGAGACGGCTCTGGGCTTCCCCGTGATGCGGGTTGAGGTTGAGGACGAGGTGGGAGACGCCCAGTGCCTCGTACCGGCACAGGCCCCGGGCCACGTCCTGCGGTGATCCGGTCAGGACGTCGGCGCCCGGCGGGACCTCCGCACCGCGGCCGTCCTCCCCCTCGACGCTCACGTTGACGCCGAGCGTGATGCCCAGCGTCCCCGGATCGCGCCCTTCCTTCAGACAGCTCTCCCGCACCGTGGAGAGGACCTCCACGGCACCGGCCGGAGAGCCGAACCAGCAGGAGTTCCACAGGTCCGCGTACCGCGCCGCCAGCGCCATCGTCCGCGGCCGGTGCGCACCCACCAGAACGGGCGGGCCGCCGGGCCGAGGCCCCCGGGGACGCAACTCGCCGTCGCGCAACCAGTAGTGGCGGCCGGTGAAATCGGCGCGGCCCGTCCGCAGCAGTGGAACGATCAGCTGCAGCGCCTCCTCGAAGCGGTCCACCCGGTGGTCGAACGGGACACCGAATGCTTCGAACTCCGGCAGGTGCCAGCCGCTGCCCAGGCCGAGGATGAGACGGCCCCCGCTGACCTCGTCGAGGGTGACGGCCATCTTGGCCAGTACGGCCGGATTACGGAACGCCGTGCACGTCACGAGCGAGCCGAGTTCGACCCGCTCGGTCGCCTCGGCGAGCGCCGCCAGCACGGTCCAGGACTCCCAGATGCCCTCGCTCGTCCCGTCCTCGCCGCGGAACAGCAGATGGTCGAAGACCCACAGCGAGTCGAACCCCGAGTCCTCGGCCTGCAGGGCGAGCGATCTGATCTCCTCGTACGAGGGCTGACCCCACGGGTACTCGGAGAGAGGCAGAACAAGGCCGATCTTCATCGTTCCCCCCGGACGGCTCGTGTCCGCAGCTCCACCGAAAGTACACCGAGTGAGGGATCGTCACAATCCGTTGACCACAGTGCTGTTGAGCGATATGGCGCGGCTCGCGGGGCGGTCGCGAGGCTGCCGCCCGGGCGCTCGTCGCCGCGGAGGCCCTGGCCGCGCTCCCGGAGGACGCCGGCTGAGCGCACGGGCCGCGGTCCGCCCGGGTCACCGCCTCCGGGAGCAGGTCCTGCGACCGGGAATCAGCTGGAAGCGACCGGCAGCACGTCCGGCGACAGCGAACCCGCGTGTGACGCGGCACTCGTCATCCGCCGGCGGTGATGGCGCCGGCACAGCACCTCGTACCCGACGACCTCCGCGGCCACGCCCACGTCCCCCACCACGACCTGCTCACCCTCGACGACCATCTGGCCGCCGACGGTGCGGGCGTTGTGGGTGGCCCGGGCGCCGCACCAGCACATGGCCTCGACCTGGAGGGTCTCGACCCTGTCCGCCAGCTCGATCAGGCGCTGCGAGCCGGGGAAGAGCTTCGTACGGAAGTCCGTCGTGATGCCGAAGGCGAACACGTCCAGGCCCAGGTCGTCGACGATCCGGGCCAGCTGGTCGATCTGGTCCGGTGTCAGGAACTGGGCCTCGTCCACGATCACGTAGTCGGCCCGCATGCCCTTCGACAGCGCCGCGACCAGGTGCCCGTACAGGTCCATGCAGTCGGCCACCTCGACCGCGTCCGTGACCAGGCCGAGGCGGGAGGAGAGCTTGCCCTCGCCCGCCCGGTCCTGGCGCGTGAAGATCATCCCCTGGAGCCCGCGCGCCGAACGGTTGTGCTCGATCTGCAGAGCCAGCGTGCTCTTTCCGCAGTCCATCGTTCCGGAGAAGAACACCAGCTCGGGCATGGGAAGTACGGGACCTTTCAGGTCGGGGTGGAGGGTGGCGGGGAGGAGCGGGGCGGTCAGGTGCGGATCTCGAGCAGCGGGACCAGCTGCTCGGCCGCGGTCATGGAGCCGTGCATCCCGGTGAGCGCCGACTCGTTGGGCTCGTTGCGGGAGGCGGTGATCGCGACGTCGGCCTGGGCGGCGGCGATCACGTCGCCGATCCGTCCGAGGACCCGCTCGTCGCACTCCCCCGGCGCCCCGAACCAGCCCAGTTCCAGGGCCTCTTCGCGGCTCGCGACCCAGAAGCGGTCGCCGAGCACCTCGCGCCACACGGTCAGCACGTCGGCCTCGGCGCCCGGCACCGCGTAGACGTGCCGGGCCCGGCCTTCGCCGCCCAGCAGGGCCACGCCCGCGCCCAGCTCCCAGTCCTCGTCGAAGTCGATCCGGGAGTCCTCGTCGAAGGGCACGTCGACCATGCCGTGGTCGGAGGTGACGTACAGGGCGGTGCGCGGCGGGAGCTGCTCCGCGAGGCGCTGCACGAGCCGGTCGACGTACATGAGCTGGCCGCGCCAGGCGTCGGAGTCCACGCCGTGCCGGTGTCCGGCGCCGTCGAGTTCGCTGAAGTACGTGTACACCAGCGAGCGTTCGCCGGCCGCGAGCTGGATCGCCGCGAGGTCCATCCGCTCCTCGCCGGTCATCCGGCCGTGGAAGGTGCCGCCGCTGAGCGCGATCTTGGTAAGCGGGGTGCTCTGGAAGTTCGGCGCGGACACCTGCGCGGTGTGCACCCCGGCCGCGTCGGCGAGCTGGAACACCGTCGGGTACGGCTGCCAGGGCTTCGGCGGGGTCCACGGGTGCCAGCGGAGCTGGTTCATCAGCTCGCCGGAGGCCGGGTTGCGCACTGCGTAGCCGGGCAGGCCGTGCCGGGCGGGGGGCAGGCCGGTGCCGACGGAGGCGAGGGAGGTGGCGGTGGTCGCCGGGAAGCCGGAGGTGATCGGCAGGCCGGTGCCGCCGCGCGAGCTCGCGAGGAGGGAGGTGAGGAACGGGGCCTCGTCCGGGTGGGCCTTGATCTGCTCCCAGCCCATGCCGTCGACCAGGAACACGCAGTTCCGGTCGGCCGGCGCCAGCTCGGTGATCCCGGCGGCCAGGCCGGGTACGCCCTGGCCGGCCGCGAGGGTCGGCAGCAGGTCGGCGAGGGAGCCGGAGCCGTACTGCGGGACCGGGGCGCCCGCGAGGTCGAGCAGTTCCGGCTCGTCCTGCCAGTTCGACGGTACGGAGTAGGACATCAGCGGGCGGGACCGGAGGTTGCCGCCGTCGCCTCGCTGAGGGCCTGCGCGAAGAGCAGCGCCTGGCGGACCGTCTCGGGGCCGTCGCCGGCCTCGCTGACGCGCAGGCTGAGGTCGTCGGCGGTGGAGTTGCCGGTGTAGCCGTGGTCGGCGTCGCAGTTCTGGTCGCCGCAGGCGGCGGGCTCCAGGTCGATGCGCGAGACCGCGCCCCAGCCGATGGTCAGGACGACCTCGCGGGGCAGCTGGCCGGGCGTGTACGACTCCGGGTTGGCCACGACGCGGCTGAGCACCACGGAGGAGATGCTGGAGAGCTTGACCGACTCGGTGGAGGTGGTCGCGTACGGGGACGGCGACCCGGCGTCGGCGGCCTGCTCGTCGGTGTGGCTGACGATGAACCGGTTGCCGGTCAGGACCAGCACGGTGACGTGCCGGCGCACCTCGTTGGAGTCGAAGGTGGTCTCCTGGTGGACCAGGTACGACGAGATCGGCTCGCCGCCCACCGCGGCCTCCACCGCCTCGGCCACGAGGGCCGGGTAGTAGCCGCTGCGCTCGATGGCCGCGCGCAGCCCCTGGGTCGTCGTACCGGATTTCGCCATGAGGTCCATCCTAAGGCCCGTACGGGCTCCCCCTGCCTGCCGTGCGCTCAGTAGCTCGGCAGTGTGCGCGGGCCGAGGTCGGTCCGGGCGGGCGGGTGCGCCACGCGGACGGTGGCGCTGAGCACGGACAGGCCCTCGGTGGCCACGACGACCGGCTCCAGGGAGATCCCGGTCACTTCCGGGTGGTCGTCCAGCAGGCGGGACAGCCGCAGCAGCAGCTCCTCCAGGGCAGGGGTGTCGACGGGGTCGCTGCCGCGCCAGCCGAAGAGCAGCGGGGCGGCGCGGATGGAGCGGATCAGGGCGGCGGTGTCCCGGTCGGTGGCGGGGACGAGGCCGTGGGCGGTGTCGCCGAGCAGCTCGGAGGGGACGCCGGCGAGGCCGAAGGAGAGGACGGCCCCGGCGGCGGGGTCGACGGTGGCGCGCACGACGGTGTCGACTCCGCGCGGGGCCATCGACTGCACCACGGGCTGCAGCTCGGCCGGCTTTCCGAGGGCCTCGGTGAGCTCCTCGTACGAGCGTCTGAGCTCGGCCTCGTTGGTGAGGTCGAGGCGTACGCCGCCCAGGTCGGCGCGGTGGCGCAGGTGGGGGGCGGTGGTCTTGAGGGCGACCGGGTAGCCCAGGACCCGGGCCGCGCGCACGGCGGCGTCGGGGCCGGGGGCGGGGAGGGTGGGCAGCACCCGGATCCCGTAGCGGGCCAGCAGCCCGCGGGCGTCGGCCTCGTCCAGGGTCAGCGCGGTGCCCTCCTCGACGCCCGTCAGCAGGGTGGCGAGCCGGGCGGCGGCGCCCGCCTCGTCGATGTCCTCGTACTCGGGGACCTGTCCGGTCTCGGCGTTGTCCCGGCGCCAGCGGGCGTACCGCACGGCTTCGGCGACGGCCTTCACGGCGCGCTCGGCGGCCGGGTAGGCGGGGATCCGGCCGGCGCCCTCGATGCCGTGCGCGCCATCGTCGGCGGGCGCCTCGGCGGGCGGCGGGGGCGAGGCGGGGGGCGTGTCGCCGGCCGCGGCGGCCAGGGCTTCGACGAGGTCGCCGAGTTCCACGTGGACCACGGCGACGGGCTTGCCCGGGACCTCGGCGACGGCCTCCCGCAGCGCCTGCGCGAGGTCGTCGGCGAGCCGGCGGTCGCTCACGGAGGGGATGGCGGTGACGACGACGGCGTCGCAGTCCTCGGAGGCGAGCGCCGTGCGCAGGGCGGTGCGGAAGTCGGCGGGGCCGGCGGCGGTCGTCAGGTCGAGCGGGGGCAGCGGGCGCAGCCCTTCGGTCAGGCAGGCGTCGTAGGTGAGGACGCCGAGGGACTCGGAGTTTCCGAGGATCGCCACCCGGGGCCCGGCCGGCAGCGGCTGCCCGGCCAGCAGCAGGCCGACGTCGACCAGCTCGGTGACGGTGTCGACGCGGATGACGCCGGCCTGGCGGAGCAGCTCGGAGACGGTGGCCTCGGGGAGCCGGGTGCCGGGGACGACGTGTCCGGCGGGGGTGTGGCGCCCGCCGAGGGCGACGACGACGGGCTTGACGGCGGCGGTGCGGCGGGCGAGGCGGGTGAACTTGCGCGGGTTGCCGAGGGTTTCCAGGTACATGAGGGCGACGTCGGTGGCCTCGTCCTCGTACCAGTACTGGAGGATGTCGTTGCCGGAGACGTCGGCCCGGTTGCCGGCCGAGACGAAGGACGACAGTCCCTCGCCGCGCCGCAGCAGGGCGGACAGCAGGGCGATGCCGATGGCCCCGGACTGGGTGAACAGGCCGATCGGGCCGCGCGCGGAGGCGGGGGCCGGGGCGAGGCAGGCGTTCAGCTCCACCTCGGGGGCGGTGTTGATCACCCCGAAGGCGTTGGGTCCGATGAGCCGCATCCCGTACGAGCGGACCTGCCGCACCAGTTCGCGCTGGCGGGCGAGTCCGGCCGGGCCGCTCTCGCCGTATCCGGCGGACAGCACCACGAGCCCCTGCACCCCGTGCTCGCCGCAGGCGGCCACGGCGTCGGGGACCCGGCCGGCGGGGACGGCGATCACGGCGAGGTCGACGGGGGCGCCGATGTCGGCGAGGGCGCGGTAGGCCCGTACGCCTTCGAGGAGGTCGCCCTCCATGCCGGGGGCGCGGGACTCGTTGACGGCGTAGAGGTGGCCGCGGAAGCCTCCGTCGCGCAGGTTGCGCAGGGCGGTGGCGCCCACGCCGGAGCCGGAGCGGCTGGCGCCGATCACGGCGACGGAGCCGGGGGCGAGGAGGCGCTGCACGGAGCGGGCCTCGGCGCGCTGTTCGCGGGCGCGCTGGACGGCGAGGGACTCGGCGGTGGGTTCGAGGTCGAGGGTGAGGTGGACGGAGCCGTCCTCGAAGCTGCGCTTCTGCTGGTAGCCGACGTCCGTGAACACCTTGATCATCTTGGTGTTGGCGGGCAGCACCTCGGCCGCGAACCGGCGGATCCCGCGTTCCCGGGCCACCGCGCCGATGTGCTCCAGGAGGGCGGAGGCGACCCCGCGGCCCTGGTGGGCGTCCTGGACGAGGAAGGCGACCTCGGCCTCGTCGGCGGGGGCGGAGGCGGGCCGCCCGTCGGGGCCGATGCGGTCGAAGCGGACCGTGCCGATGAACTCCCCGCCGATGGTCGCGGCGAGGCCGACCCGGTCGACGTAGTCGTGGTGCGTGAAGCGGCGGACGTCGCGGTCCGAGAGGCGGGGGTAGGGCGCGAAGAAGCGGTAGTACTTCGACTCGTCCGAGACCTGTTCGTAGAAGCTGACCAGGCGGCCCGCGTCCTCGGTGGTGATGGGGCGGATCCGGGCGGTGCCGCCGTCGCGCAGCACGACGTCCGCTTCCCAGTGGGCCGGGTACGAGGGGTCCGACGCGGTGGTCATGGGGCCACCTTAAGGGGCGGTCCGGCCGGGTGTGCGGGTGCGGTGGGCGGCCCGTTCGGCGAGCGCGCGGCGAATGCGGCGCACCGGGGCGAACCAGTGCAAGCTGGGGAGGGTCGAACGGCGGTGGACACGGGCCGAAGGTCGGTCCGAGCATTCCGGACGGCGTGAGAGACTGGTCTAGACAACCCGTAGAACCTGAAGGGCATCACCATGGCAGAGCGCCGCGTCAACGTCGGCTGGGCCGAGGGCCTGCACGCTCGTCCCGCCTCGATCTTCGTCCGGGCGACCACCGCCTCCGGAGTCCCGGTGACCATCGCGAAGGCCGGCGGCGACCCCGTCAACGCCGCGTCGATGCTGGCGGTCCTGGGCCTGGGCGCCCAGGGCGGCGAGGAGATCGTCCTGGCCTCCGACGCCGAGGGCGCGGACGCCGCGCTCGACCGCCTCGCGAAGCTGGTCGCCGAGGGTCTCGAGGAGCTCCCCGAGACCGTCTGACCCTTCGGGTCCGGTAGACCGGAAGCCGCAGTCCCCACCACCCCGGGGGCTGCGGCTTCCGCGTTTTCGCGTTCGGGGAATCCGCGAATTCTGCGCGACGGGACGCGGCCGGGCCACAGCAGGATAAAAGCGGGCGGGAATTCCGCCGCCATCCGATCCGTCCGGGCCGGCCGGGATATCCCTCCGTTGTATACGGGAATTGTTAATTCGGAGAGCTCGCCGTGTTTACGGCAGGTTGCGGATTCCTCACCCGCGGCCGGTGCGCCCCGGCCGACCGCTGCGCGTGCAGCGCGGTCAGGGCCCTGGCCCGCTCCGCGTCGCCGCGTGCGACGGCGTCCACGATCGCGGCGTGCTCGGCCCAGCACTCCGCGGGCTGCGCGGGTGCCTCCACCACGTACATCCAGGCGATCTTGTGCCGGGTCTGGGTCAGCAGGGCGATCAGCCCCGGGCTCACCGAGGCCTGGGCCAGCGTCTCGTGGAACCAGCTCCCCAGCGAGCGCAGGTCCTCCCCCTGGGCCCGGCCGGCCCGCTCCCGGCCGAGCCTGACCAGTCCGCGCAACACCTTGAGGTGGCCGTCGGTGCGCCGGCGGGCGGCCCGGGAGGCGGCGAGCGGCTCCAGCATCATCCGCAGCTCCAGCAGGTCGGCGGCCTCCTGCGCGGTCGGCTCGGCCACGCAGGCGCCCGCGTGCCGCCGGGTGATGACGAAGCCCTCGGACTCCAGGGTCCGCAGCGCCTCGCGGACCGGGACGCGCGAGACCCCGTAGCGGCGGGCGAGCACCTCCTCGGTCAGCCGGCCGCCCGGCCCGAAGAAACCGGAGACGATGTCGTCGCGAATCGCTGTGCACACCGCGTGCGCCGGAATACGCAAGGCCGGACCTCCGCTGGTTTCGGTTCGGTTTATCGTGGCCGTGCTGCGACTCTATTGCACAACGCGGTGAATTCCGAGCGGGGCCGGAAACAGGGCTGGAAACAGGGCTGGAAATACGAAGAAGGCCCCGGCTCTGTGAGCCGGGGCCTTCTTCGGTGAAGCGTGCTGCGTACCTGCGGGTCAGATGCCCACGCCGTGGCTGCGCAGGTAGGCCAGCGGGTTGATGTCCGTGCCGTACGTGGCGCCGGTGCGGGCCTCGAAGTGCAGGTGCGGACCGCTGGAGTTGCCGGTGGAGCCCGACAGGCCGATCTGCTGGCCCGGGGTGACCGTCTGGCCGGCGGAGACGCTCAGCGAGTCCAGGTGGCCGTACTGGGTGTAGGTGCCGTCGTTGTGACGGATCACGACGTTGTTGCCGTAGGCGCCGCCCCAGCCGGCCTCGACGACGGTACCCGCGCCCACGGCGTGGACGGAGGTGCCGGAATCGGCGTGGAAGTCGATGCCCGTGTGGCTGCCGGAGGACCACATGCCGCCGCCCGCGCCGTACGAGGTGCTGACGTACGAGCCCTCGATGGGGGAGACGAAGGTGTTGAGGCGCTTGCGGGCCTCTTCCTGGGCGGCCTTCTCGGCGGCCTCGCGCTCGGCCTTCTCCTTGGCCTCGGCGGTGCGCTTCGCCTCGGCGGCGCGCGTCTTCGCCTCGGCCTCGGCCTGCGCCTGCGCGGCGACGGCCTCGGCGGCGCTCTGCTGGGTGGCGGCCTGGACCTCGATGTCGTCCTGCAGACCGTCGGCGACGACGATCGCGTTCTGACCGGTCTCCTCCATGGACGGGGAGCTGCTGTTGTCCGCCGCGAAGGCCGGAGCGGCCAGGGTGCCGACCACGCCCGTGGTGGCGAGGGCGGCGACGCCGGCGAAGCCGGCGGTCTTGCGGCTCAGACGGCTGGAACCACGGTGCTTACCAGAACCGGCGGCACGACTGCCAAACGCCATGAAGGGGGTGATCCTTTCCTTCCCTCTCGCCTACCGGGTTAGCTGACGGGTTCGGAGCAGGAAGGTCTCCTACGGGCCTCCTCTGACGAGGGGGTCCGATTCACCCCAGGGACATGTGGGTCCCCGGCTCCCCAGGCTCGCGCCTGACGGGGACTCGGCGATCGCTGTCCGGTGCCGCGGGTGCGGCGGGTACAAACTGACGAACAGCACGGCCGACGCTAGGCGGATCATCAGTCAATCGCCAAACAGACGAGCGCTTTTGTTGCGTACGCCACACCGCATACCTGCAACCACGCCATCAAACGGACAAAGGGGGCTCCGGTGGATGTTCCACCGGAGCCCCCTGGTGACGGGCCGGATCCCGGCCCGTCCCGGGTCTCGCGCCGCTCAGTTGGAGACGACGGTGACCTCACCGATCCCGAGGGCCAGGACGGGCTCCTCGATCTGCGCGGCGTCGCCCACCAGGATGGTGACCAGACGGTCCACCGGGAAGGCGTTCACCACGGCCGAAGTGGCCTCCGCCGTACCGGTTTCGGCCAGCCGCGCGTACAGCCGCGCCTGGTAGTCGTCCGGCAGCTCCTGCTCGACCTGGTCGGCCAGCGTGCCGGCGACGGAGGCGGCCGTCTCGAACTTCAGCGGGGCCACGCCCACCAGGTTCTGCACCGCCACGTCCCGCTCCGCGTCGGTCAGTCCGCCCTCCGCGAGGGTCCGCAGCACCTTCCACAGGTCCTCCAGCGCCGGACCCGTGTTGGGGGTGTCCACCGAACCGCTGATGGCGAGCATCGAGGCGCCCTTGCCGTCGGCGGTCGAACGCAGCACCTGCCCGAAGGCGCGCACGCCGTAGGTGTAGCCCTTCTCCTCGCGCAGCACCTTGTCCAGGCGGGAGGTGAGGGTGCCGCCGAGGCAGTAGGTGCCGAGCACCTGCGGGGCCCAGACGATGTCGTGCCGGTCCGGGCCGATCCGGCCGATCAGCAGCTGCGTCTGGACGGCGCCGGGCCGGTCCACGATGACCACGCGGCCCGTGTCGTCGGCCGTCACCGGCTGCACGGGGCGGGCCGGGGCGGTGTCGCCGGTCCAGGCGCCCAGGGTGTCCGCCAGCAGGGCGTCCAGGTCGATGCCGGTCAGGTCGCCGACGACCACCGCGGTGGCGGTGGAGGGGCGTACGTGGGCCTCGTAGAAGGCGCGTACGGCCCCGGAGTCGATCCGCGCGACCGTCTCCTCGGTGCCCTGGCGCGGGCGGGACATGCGCAGCGCGGCCGGGAACAGCTCCTTGGAGAGCTCCTTGGCGGCGCGGCGCTGCGGGCTGGCCAGCTCGTGCGGGATCTCGTCGAGCCGGTTGCGCACCAGGCGGTCGACCTCGCCGTCGGCGAAGGCGGGCGCGCTCAGGGCCTCCGCGAGCAGGGCGAGCGCCTTCGGCAGCCGGGAGGCCGGGACCTCCAGGGAGACCCGCAGGCCGGGGTGGTCGGCGTGGGCGTCGAGGGTGGCGCCGCAGCGCTCCAGCTCGGCGGCGAACTCCTCGGCGGAGTGCTTGTCGGTGCCCTCCGACAGGGCGCGGGCCATGATGGTGGCCACCCCGTCGAGGCCCTCGGGCTCGGCGTCCAGCGGGGCCGCGAGGTTGACCTCGACCGCCACCACCTGCTGGCCGGGGCGGTGGCAGCGCAGCAGGGTCAGGCCGTTGGAGAGCGTGGAGCGCTCCGGGGCCGGGAAGGCCCACGGCTTCGCCTCGCCGGCCTGCGGCCGCGGGTGGAAGGTCATCGTGACGGCTGCGGTGTCGCTCACTGCTCCGCCCCCTCGTTCTCGTCGTGCTGCTCGGTCTCGTGGGCCTCGGCGCCGGCCAGCGGCTCGTAGACCAGCACCGCGCGGTTGTCGGGGCGCAGCCTGGCCGCGGCCACGGCCTGCACCTCCTCGGCGGTGACGTCCAGCACCCGCTGGACGGCGGTCAGGGCGAGCTGGGGGTCGCCGAACAGCACCGCGAAGCGGCACAGTTCGTCGGCGCGGCCGGCCACCGTGCCGAGCCGGTCCAGCCACTCGCGCTCCAGCTGCGCCTGGGCGCGCTCCATCTCCTCGGCCGTCGGGCCCTCGGCGGCGAACCGCGCGAGCTCCTCGTCGACGGCCGCCTCGATGGCCGGCACCTCGACACCGCTGGAGGTCTTGACGTCCAGCCAGCCCAGCGAGGGCGCGCCGGCCAGGCGCAGCATGCCGAACCCGGCGGCCACGGCCGTCTGGTCACGGCGTACCAGGCGGTTGTGCAGGCGGGAGGACTCGCCGCCGCCCAGCACGGTCAGCGCCACGTCGGCGGCGTCGCACTCGCGGGTGCCGTCGTGCGGCAGGCGGTAGGCGGCCATCAGCGCACGCGCCGGGACCTCCTCGACGATCTCCTCGCGCAGCTGCCCGCCCATGACCTCCGGGAGCGAGCCGTCGCGCGGCGGCTGCTTGCCGTCGTGCGCCGGGATGGTGCCGAAGTACTTCTCGATCCAGGCGAGGGTGCGCTCCGGGTCGATGTCGCCCACGACCGACAGGACGGCGTTGTTGGGCGCGTAGTACGTGCGGAAGAAGTTGCGCGCGTCCTCCAGGGACGCGGCGTCCAGGTCGGCCATCGAGCCGATCGGGGTGTGGTGGTACGGGTGGCCCTCCGGGTAGGCGAGGGCGGTGAGCTTCTCGAACGCGGTGCCGTAGGGGACGTTGTCGTACCGCTGGCGGCGCTCGTTCTTGACGACGTCGCGCTGGTTCTCCATGGACTCGTCGTCCAGGGCGGCCAGCAGCGAGCCCATGCGGTCCGCCTCCAGCCACAGGGCGAGCTCCAGCTGGTGGGCCGGCATCGTCTCGAAATAGTTGGTGCGCTCGAAGCTGGTGGTGCCGTTCAGCGAGCCGCCGGCGCCCTGGACGAGCTCGAAGTGCCCGTTGCCCGGTACGCTCGCGGAACCCTGGAACATCAGGTGCTCGAAGAGGTGAGCCAGACCGGTCCGCCCCTTGACTTCGTGGCGCGAGCCGACGTCGTACCAGAGGCAGACGGCGGCGACCGGAGTGAGGTGGTCCTCGGACAGCACCACGCGCAGGCCGTTGGCCAGCCGGTGCTCGGTCGCTGTCAGGCCGCCGGAGCCGGCCTGAGCTGTGGCCGTGTGACCCATGGGCATGTGGTCCCTTCGATCGCGATGCAGAGATTTCTGTCAGACCTGCCACTGTATGCAAGCGCACCGACGGCCGGATAAGTTCCCGGGTCACCGCCCCCGACTCCGTACGGGGGACCCCCGGGGTCGGAGTCCGCGTTGTCGGTGCCTCGGGCCACAATGGTCCGCGTCAAACACGCCAGATCCCCCCAGTACACCCCGAACCTTGGTTAAGGAGCCGCGCAGCGATGGCCCGCCGCAGCACGAAGACCCCGCCGCCGGAGGATTTCGAGGAGAAGATCCTCGACATCGACGTCGTCGACGAAATGCAGGGCTCCTTCCTCGAGTACGCGTACTCGGTGATCTACTCCCGCGCCCTGCCCGACGCCCGCGACGGCCTGAAGCCGGTGCACCGGCGCATCGTCTACCAGATGAACGAGATGGGCCTGCGGCCCGACCGGGGGTACGTCAAGTGCGCCCGCGTCGTCGGCGAGGTCATGGGCAAGCTGCACCCGCACGGCGACCAGTCGATCTACGACGCCCTCGTGCGCATGGCCCAGCCCTTCTCGATGCGGCTCCCGCTGGTCGACGGCCACGGCAACTTCGGTTCGCTCGGCAACGACGACCCGCCGGCCGCGATGCGCTACACCGAGTGCAAGATGGCCGACGCCACGTCGCTGATGACGGAGTCGATCGACGAGGACACCGTCGACTTCACGGCCAACTACGACGGCCAGGAGCGCGAGCCCGTCGCCCTGCCGGCGGCCTACCCCAACCTCCTCGTCAACGGCGCCTCCGGCATCGCCGTCGGCATGGCCACCAACATGCCCCCGCACAACCTGGGCGAGGTCATCGCGGCCGCCCGCCACCTGATCCGGTACCCGGAGGCGGACCTGGAGGCGCTGATGCGCTTCGTGCCGGGTCCGGACCTGCCGACCGGCGGGCGGATCGTGGGCCTGTCCGGGATCAAGGACGCCTACGAGAACGGCCGCGGCACCTTCAAGATCCGCGCGACGGTCTCCGTGGAGGACGTGACCGCGCGCCGCAAGGGCCTGGTCGTCACCGAACTGCCCTTCACGGTGGGTCCCGAGAAGGTCGTCGCGAAGATCAAGGACCTGGTCGGCTCGAAGAAGCTCCAGGGCATCGCCGACGTCAAGGACCTCACGGACCGCTCGCACGGCCTGCGCCTGGTCATCGAGATCAAGAACGGCTTCCACCCGGAGGCCGTGCTGGAGCAGCTGTACAAGCTGACGCCGATGGAGGAGTCCTTCGGCATCAACAACGTCGCGCTGGTCGACGGGCAGCCGCTGACGCTGGGCCTCAAGGAGCTGCTGGAGGTCTACCTCGACCACCGCTTCGAGGTCGTGCGCCGGCGCAGCGAGTTCCGCCGGGGCAAGCGCCGCGACCGGCTGCACCTGGTCGAGGGCCTGCTCGTGGCCCTGCTCGACATCGACGAGGTCATCCGGATCATCCGCGACAGCGACAACTCCGCGCAGGCCAAGGAGCGCCTGATGGAGCGCTTCTCGCTGAGCGAGGTCCAGACCCAGTACATCCTGGACACCCCGCTGCGCCGCCTCACCCGCTTCGACCGGATCGAGCTGGAGTCCGAGCGCGACCGGCTGACCGGCGAGATCGACGAGCTGACCGGGATCCTGGAGTCGGACTCGGCGCTGCGCAAGCTGGTCTCCGCGGAACTGGCGGCGGTGGCGAAGAAGTTCGGCACCGAGCGGCGCACCGTGCTGCTGGAGTCGGCGGGCACCTCGGTGGCGGCCGTCCCGCTGGAGGTCGCCGACGACCCGTGCCGGGTGCTGCTGTCCTCCACGGGCCTGCTGGCCCGTACCGCGAACGCCGACCCGCTCCCCGTCGAGGAGGGCGGCGCCCGCGCCAAGCACGACGTGATCGTCTCGCAGGTCGCGGCGACCGCCCGGGCCGACGTCGGTGCCGTCACCTCGTACGGCCGTCTGCTGCGGCTCGCGGTGATCGACCTGCCGCAGCTGCCGGACACGGCCGCCGCGCCGAACCTGGCGGGCGGCGCCCCGGTCTCTGAGTTCCTCTCCGGGCTGGAGGCCGACGAGACGGTGGTCTGCCTGATCTCCCTGGACGAGTCCTCGCAGGGCCTGGCCCTGGGCACCGAGCAGGGCGTGGTCAAGCGGGTCGTGCCCGACTACCCCGCGAACAAGGACGAGCTGGAGGTCATCACCCTCAAGGAGGGCGACCGGATCGTCGGCGCGGTCGAGCTGCGGACGGGCGAGGAGGACCTGGTCTTCATCACCGACGACGCCCAGCTGCTGCGCTACCCGGCCGGCCAGGTGCGCCCCCAGGGCCGCCCGGCGGGCGGCATGGCGGGCATCAAGCTCGCCGAGAACGCCAAGGTGATCCACTTCTCGGCGGTGGACCCGGCCCGGGACGCCCTGGTGTTCACGGTGGCGGGTTCCCACGGCACGCTGGACGACTCGGTGCGCTCCGGCAAGCTGACCCCGTTCGACCAGTACCCGCGCAAGGGCCGGGCGACGGGCGGCGTGCGCTGCCAGCGGTTCCTGAAGGGCGAGGACGTGCTGACGCTGGCCTGGGCGGGCAACGCCCCGGTCCGCGCCGCCGCGGGGAACGGCTCCCCGGCCGCGCTGCCGGCCCCGGACCCGCGCCGCGACGGCTCGGGCGCCGCGCTGCCGGCCGCCGTGGAGTCGCTGGCGGGCGCCGCGCTGTAGCCGCGAACGGGGGCGGGCGGGGCGGGTGGACCGGGTGGACGGATGCGTTCCCCGGGCCACCCGCCCCGCCCGCCCACTACTGTTTTCCCGGTACACGCGGGTGGGGGGAGCAGAGCTGATGAGTCGTCGGTCCAGCGGGATGATCGGCGTCTGGGCGGAGGCCCAGCGACAGCAGCAGCAGACGCAGGTGATCCAGATGCGCGAGGCGGAGCGCCGGGAGCGGGCGTACGAGCGCGAGGCCGCCCGGGACCGGCGCGAGCAGCAGGCCGCGTACAAGCAGCACCGCGAGGCCGCGGCGCGGCGCCTCACGGAGCAGCTCGACGCGGAGGTGGCGGCCTTGCAGGGGCTGCTGGCCTCGGGCTGCCGGGCGCCCGCATTCCGGATGACTTCCCTGGTGCGGTCCGAGCAGGTCCAGCCCTTCGACCCCGGCGGCCTCGGGCAGCCGGTGCCCATGCCGCAGCTGGCCCAGTTCCACCAGCACGGCGGTGGCGGCTGGGCCCTCGGCTCGCGCGGCCGGGCGGAGCGGGAGGCCCACGACCGGTACACCCGGGCCTGGCAGGCCGCGACCGCGGCCGAGCAGGAGCGCCTGCGGCAGCTGGCGGCGTACCGGCAGCAGTACGACCAGTGGGCGGCGGAGCAGCTGGCCGCCATCCGCCGGCACAACAGCGGCCTCACGGATCTGGCCGGCTCCCTGCGCGCCGGGGAGCCCGACGCGGTCGTGGAGTACTTCTCCGCGGCCCTGTACGCCTCCACGGTCTGGCCCGGGGAGCTGCCCCGGCAGGTGTCGGCGTCGTACGACCCCGCGGCGCGCCAGCTCGTACTGGACTGGGAGCTGCCCGGGTACGAGGTGGTGCCCGAGGTGAAGGCCGTGCGGTACATGCCGAGCACGGACCAGGACAGGGAGACGGCGCGGCCCGCCACGCAGCGCCGGGCGCTGTACCGGGACCTGCTCGCCCAGTGCCTGCTGCTGGTGCTGCGCGAGCTGTACGCGGCGGACGAGTTCGGCGCCCTGGACTCGGTGGTCGTCAACGGGTTCGTGGACGACCACGATCCGGTGACGGGCCGTGAGGCGCAGCTCGTGCTGGCGACCGTGCAGGCCGCGCGCACCGCCTTCTCCGGGCTGCGGCTGGAGCAGGTGAGCGCGGTGGACTGCCTGGTCGAGGGGCTGCGGGGGCAGTTGTCGGCGCGGCCGGACCAGCTGACGGCCGTCCGGGCGGGCCGCCGGCCGGGCGAGGTCGGCGGGGACGTCGTCAGCCACGGCGGGCACGTCGCGGGCGGCGAGGACGAGCCCGACCTCTTCCAGATGGACCCGATCGCCTTCGAGAACCTGGTCGCGGAGCTCTTCCGGGCGATGGGCATGGAGGCGGTGACCACGCAGCGGTCCGGTGACGGCGGCGTGGACGTGGAGGCCGTGGACCCGGCGCCGATCCGGGGCGGGCGGATCGTGGTGCAGGTCAAGCGCTACCGCAACACCGTGCCGCCGACGGCGGTACGGGACCTGTACGGCACGGTCCAGGACAAGGGGGCGAACAAGGGGGTGCTGGTCACCACCGCGTCCTTCGGGCCCGGGTCGTACACCTTTGCCAACGGCAAGCCGCTGGAGTTGGTTCCCGGGGCCGAGCTGGTGGAGCTGCTGCACCGGTACGGGCTGCGGGGGCGGCTGGGCGGCGGTCCCGTGCCGGCACAGCGGACCTCCGCGGCCGCGGCGGGCACGGCCGCCCGCCCGGCTCCGGGCCTGGCGGGCGGCCCGGACGGGACGCCGACCCTGGTCGATCTGCCGCCCGTTCCCGCCGACCGCAACGTGCTGGGGATGACCTGGTCGGGCGGGGTCGCGCTGGACGTGTGCGCACTGGTCTGCGAGGGCGGCCGGGTGCTGAGCGAGGACCACTTCGTCTTCTTCAACAACCCCGGCACCCCGGACGGTTCGGTGCGTTCGCGTCCGCACTCCGCCCCGGACAAGGCGGCCGTCGAGGTCGGCTTCGACGACCTTCCCCGGCACGCCGACCGTCTGGTGCTGGTCGCCGCGGTGGACCCCGAGGTGAACCCGGACGCCGATCTGTCGGGCTTCACCGACGCCCGGATCCGGCTGCTGGACGCGTCGGGCGCGGAGATCGACCAGCTGGAGGTCTCCGACGGCCGGGCGGGCGAGACGGCCCTGGTACTGGGCTCCTTCCGCCGGCGCCCCAACGGCGACTGGAAGTTCGTGATCGGCGGCAAGGGCTACCGGGGCGGCCTGGAGGCGCTGCTGGGCGACTTCGGCGTCGACGTGGCCTAGGCCGGGCTGCCGTCCTCCGGCGCGGGGTCGTCCTCCGGCGCGGGGTCGTCCTCCGGCGCGGGGTCGTCCTCCGGCGCGGTGTCGTCCTCCGGCGCGGTGTCGTCCTCCGGCGCGGGGTCCTCCTCCGGCGGTGCGGCAGCCTCCGCCGCGGGGTCGTCCCCGCGGTCCGCCGCCGCGACGTAGCGCAGGACGCCCCACATGCTCTCGGGCGGTACCTGTTCGGGGAACTCCTCCCGGCAGGCGTCCAGCTCGCGCAGCAGGCCCGGCCCGTCGGTGCCGGAGCCGATCAGGACGAGCTGCGTGCGGCGGCGCTCGCCCCGCCCCCAGGGACCGGGGGCGAAGCGCAGGAAGCGGCCGACCGCGTGGACCTCGTACCGTTCCCGGTGGCCGGGCACGCCGAACCAGACGAACCCCTTGATCCGGTAGAGGCCGGCCGGGCGCCGGTCGAGGAAGTCGATGAAGCGGCGCGGGGACAGGGCCTGGTCGGAGGTGAACCCGACGCTCTCGTACCGGGCGTGGGCGTGGTCCGCGTGTGCGTCGCGGCCGTCGCCTCCGGCGTCGTCGGCGGCCTCGGCGGCATCGGCGGCATCGGCGGCCTCCGCGATCAGGTCCTCGAAGGACAGCTGCCCCCGCGTCTCGGTCCAGGGGCGGCGGTCGAAGAGCAGTTCCGGGTCGATCCGCCCGTGGTCGGCGCCGACCAGCGGCGTTCCCGGGGCGCAGAGCGAGGCGATCTCCCCCTCGATGCGCGCGCGTTCGGCGGGGTCCACCCGGTCGGTCTTGTTGAGCACCACCAGGTCGGCGACGGACAGGTGGCGGTCGGTCTCCGGGTGCGCGGCCCGCGTCCGGTCGAACTCCGCCGCGTCGACGACCTGCACCAGGCCGCCGTAGCGGATCGCCGGGTTCTCGTTGGCGACCAGCATCCGGACCATCTCCTGGGGCTCGGCGAGCCCGCTGGCCTCGATGACGATCACGTCGATCCGGTGGACGGGGGCGGCGAGCTTGTCCAGGTACGCGTCCAGCTCGCTGCCGTCGACGGCGCAGCACAGGCAGCCCCCGCCGAGGGAGACCATCGAGTCGCCGACCTGTCCGGCCACCGACATCGCGTCGATCTCGATCGAGCCGAAGTCGTTGACGACGACCCCGATCCGGGTGCCGCCCCGGTTGCCGAGCAGGTGGTTGAGGAGCGTGGTCTTGCCGGAGCCGAGGAATCCGGCGAGGACCACGACGGGAATGGGCTGGACGCTGTTCACCCGGACGATCGTAGTCAGCCCGCGGCGGGCACCGGCTGCGGCGGGGTGGGGCCGGTGTAGCGCGCGGCCGGGCGGATGATCTTCGAGTCGGCGGCCTGTTCCAGGACGTTCGCGCTCCAGCCCACCACCCGGGCCGCGCAGAAGGTGGGGGTGAACATCTCGCGCGGCAGCCCGCACAGCTCCATGACCACGCCCGCGTAGAACTCCACGTTGGTGTGCAGCTCCCGGCCCGGCTTCAGCTCGGCGAGGATCTCCTCCACCTGCCGTTCGACCTCGACGGCGAAGTCCACGAGCGGCCCGCCGAACTGCCGGGCGATGTCGCGCAGCATCCGCGAGCGCGGGTCCTCGGTGCGGTAGACGGGGTGCCCGAAGCCCATGATCCGGTCCCCTGCCAGGACCCGCTCCCGGATCCACGGCCCGATGCGCTCCACCGTGCCGATGGCGTCCAGGGTGTCCAGGGCCCGGCTGGGCGCCCCTCCGTGCAGCGGGCCGGAGAGCGCGCCGATCGCCCCGGTGAGGCAGGCGGCGACGTCGGCTCCGGTGGAGGCGATGACGCGGGCGGTGAAGGTGGAGGCGTTGAAGCCGTGGTCGACGGTGGAGATCAGGTACCGCTCGACGGCGCGGGCCTTGACGGGGTCGGGCTCCTCGCCGGTGAGCATCCACAGGTAGTTGGCGGCGTACGGCAGGTCGTCGCGCGGCTCGACCGGGTCCAGGCCCTGCCCGAGCCGGTGCAGGGCGGTGAGCAGGGTCGGTACGGCGGCGCAGGCGGCGAGCGCGTCGGCGGCCCGACGCTCGGGGTCGAGGTCGTAGACCGGGCGGAATCCGGAGCAGGCGCCGAGCAGCGAGAGCGCGGTGCGCAGTCCGGCGAGGGGGCCGGAGAGGGCGGTGGCGCCGGCGAGGGCGGGGAGGGCGTCGCGGACCTGGGTGGGCAGGTGCCGCAGCGGGGCGGTCTCGGCGGCGAAGGCGGACCGGGCGGCGGCGTCCGCGGGGAGCGTGCCGCGGAACATCAGGTGCCACACGTCCTCGAACGTGCGGCTCCCGGCGAGCTCGACGGCCGAGTACTGGCGGTAGTGGTAGAAGCCCTCGCGGCCCCGGACGTCACCGAGCTGGGTTTCGGTGACCACGACTCCCGCGAGACCGCGGGGTACTTCGACGGTGGTGTTCATGGATTGACCATCCATCCTTGATTGGATCGATGTCAATATTGATTGAATCAATATATGTAGCCTATGCATCATGAGCGAAGACGAGAGGCGGCTCACCACCCGGGAGGCCGCGCAGCTCCTCGGGGTGAAGCCCTCGACGGTGTACGCGTACGTGAGCCGAGGCCAGCTCGGCAGCCGCCGCGACGCGGTCGGGCGGGGCAGCACCTTCGACGTGCGGGAGGTGGAGGCCCTGGCCAGGCGCAGCAGGCGGGAGGCCGCCGCGCCCGCCGGGGAGCTCTCCGTGCGCACCTCGCTCACCCTCATCGAGGACGACCGGTACTACTTCCGCGGTGTCGACGCCGTCGAGCTGGCCGCGCGGTACCCCTACGAGGAGGTCGCCGAGTGGCTCTGGACGGGGAGCCTGCCGCGCGGGGTCCGGTTCACCGCTCCCCCGGAGGCGCTCGCCGCCGCCCGGCGGGCGGTGGCCGCGCTGCCCGAGCACAGCGGGCCCCTCGACCGGCTCCGGGTCGCGGTCGCCGCCGCCGCGGTGGTGGACCCGCTGCGCTTCGACCTGTCCGAGGACGCGGTACTCGGCTCCGCGCGCTGCCTGATACCGACGCTGGTCGGCGCCCTGCCCGGGGCGGAAGCGGCCCCGGCGCCCGTGGGCGACGGGCGGCTCGCCCGGGCGCTGTGGCCCCGGCTGACCGGACACGAGCCCGACCCGGTGGCCGTCGACGCCCTGGACCTGGCCCTCGCCCTGCTGGTCGACCACGACCTGGCCGCCTCCACCCTCGCGGTACGGGTGGCCGCCTCGGCGCGGGCCCATCCGTACGCGGTCGTCTCGGCCGGGCTCGGCGCGCTGGAGGGCCCCCTGCACGGGGCGGCCGGACGGCTCGCGCACCGGATGCTGGCGGAGGTGCTGGAGCGGGGCGGCGCCGCGCCCGTGGTGGCGGAGCACCTGCGCGCGGGGCGCCGGGTGCCCGGGCTCGGCCACCGGCTGTACCGGGGCGAGGACCCGAGGGCGCGGGCCCTGTTCGACCACTTGGAGGGGCTCCCGGGGGCCGCCCCGGCGCTCGGCGCGGCACGGGACGTGGCGGCGGTGACGGCCCGGCACGGGCTGCACCCCAACGTGGACCTGGCGCTGGCCGTGCTGACGGTGTCCTGCGGGATGACCGCCGAGGCCGGCGAGACCGTCTTCGCCGTCGCCCGGACGGCGGGCTGGATCGCGCACGCGCTGGAGGAGTACCAGGAGCGCCCCCTGCGCATGCGCCCCAGCGGCCACTACACCGGCGCCCGCCCGCCCCGCCCGCTGCCCTGACGGGGCCCTCCCCGACCGGCACCCCCGACCGGCACCCCCGCCCGGAACGGCACCGCCCGCCCGGCGACGGCCCGGGTGGACCCCTCCGGGTGGGGCTTCTCATAGACGGAGGAAATTCCGCTTCCGCCCCCGCCGCCCTACGGTGCTAGTCATGCGGTTCCTCCCCACGGGCGCTCGGCGCCTCGGGCTGCCCCGACGGGCCGTCTCGCAGATCCTGCTGACCCAGCTGGCCATCGCGGCCGGGGTCGCCGTCCTGGCGACCGGGCTCTTCCTGGCCCCCCTGAGCGGCCAGCTGGACGACCAGGCGATGCGGCGGGCGCTGGCCATCGCGCAGAGCACGGCCGCGGACCCGTCTCTGGCCGCCGACCTCCTGCGGTCGGAGCCGACCACGGACAGCCCCGTCCAGTCCGCGGCCGAGCGGATCCGCAGGGCGACGGGCGCCGAGTACGTGGTGGTCCTCGACCTCCACGGCATCCGCCGCTCCCACCCCAGCACCGACCGGATCGGACGGCCCGTCTCCACCGACCCGAGCGACGTCCTCGCCGGCCACGAGGTGATGGAGATCGACGAGGGCACCCTGGGCCGCTCCGCCCGCGGCAAGGTCCCCCTGGTCGCCGCCGACGGAGAGGTCGTCGGCGCCGTCTCGGTCGGCATCGCCTACGACAGCGTCCGCGACCGGCTGCTCGGCGCCATCCCCGGCCTGCTCGCCTACGCGGGCGGCGCCCTGGCGGCCGGTGCCCTGGCCGCCTACCTGCTCTCCCGCCGGATCCAGCGGCAGACCCGCGACCTGGCCTTCTCCGACATCGCGGAGCTCCTCGCGGAGCGCGAGGCCATGCTGCACTCCATCCGCGAGGGCGTGATCGCCCTCGACCCGGACGACCGGGTGCGGCTCGTCAACGACGAGGCCGCCCGGCTGCTGGGCCTCCCCCCGGACAGCGCCGCCACCCTCGCCGGCCGGCCCCTGGACGAGGTCCTCGGCACGGGCCGCACCAGCGACGTCCTGACCGGGCGGGTCACCGGCCGGGACCTGCTCGCCGTCCAGGGCCCGCGGGTCCTGGTCGCCAACCGGATGCCGACCGCCGACGGCGGAGCCGTCGCCACCCTGCGCGACCGCACCGAGGTGGAACGCCTGGGCCGCGAGCTGGACTCCACCAAGGGCCTGATCGACGCCCTGCGCGCCCAGGACCACGAGCACGCGAACCGCCTCCACACCCTCCTCGGCCTGCTCGAACTGGGCCTGCACGAGGAAGCCGTCGACTTCGTCAACGAGGTCGTCGGAGTCCACCGCACCACCGCCGAGCAGGTCACCGAGAAGGTCCACGACCCCCTGCTCGCGGCCCTGCTCGTGGGCAAGGCGACCGTCGCCGCCGAGCGCGGCGTCGCCCTGCGCCTCGCCCCGCACGCACTCCTTCCCGACCGCCTGGTGGACCCGGGCGGCCTCGTCACGATCCTCGGCAACCTCGTCGACAACGCCCTGGACGCGGCGGCCGGCTCGGCCGCACCCCTGGTCGAGGTCGACATCCGCACGCAGGGACGCACGGCCGAACTGCGGGTGCGCGACAGCGGCCCGGGGATCCCCGCCGGCCGGCACGAGGAGATCTTCACCGAGGGCTGGTCGACCAAGCAGCCCGAGGCCCACCGCGAGCGCGGGCTGGGGCTGGCCCTCGTACGCCGCCTCGCGGAGCGGCAGGGCGGCAGCGCCCGGGCCGGGTCGGCAGAGGACGGAGGGGCGGAATTCTCCGTCGTGCTCCCGGAGGCCCTGCGATGAACGAGACCCCGATCCACGTATTGGTCGTCGACGACGACATGCGTGTTGCCAGGATCAACGCGGCGTACGTGGCGAAGGTTCCCGGTTTCCGGATCTGCGGCGAGGTCCATTCGGCGGCCGAGGCCCTGGACTTCCTCACCGCCCGCCCGGTGGACCTGGTCCTCCTCGACCACTACCTCCCGGACGAGAACGGCCTCGACCTCGTACGCCGCCTGCGCCAGCTCGGCCACCACACCGACGTGATCATGGTCACTGCCGCCCGGGACCTGGCCACCGTCCAGGCGGCCATGCGGCTCGGCGCCCTCCAGTACCTGGTCAAGCCGTTCACCTTCGCCGGGCTGCGCACCAAGCTGGAGGCCTACGCCTCCCTGCGCCGCTCCCTCTCCGGCGGCGGCGAGGCCGAACAGGCCGAGGTCGACCGGATCTTCGGCGCCCTCGCCGCGGCCGGCACCCCGAACGAGCTGCCCAAGGGACACTCCCCCACCACCGCGGAGCTGGTCCGCCAGGTCCTGCGCTCCGCCGAAGGCCCGCTGTCCACCCAGCAGATCGCCGACCGCGCCGGCATCAGCCGGCAGACCGCCCAGCGCTACCTGAAGCTCCTGGACCGGGCCGGCCGCGTCACCCTGGCCCTGCGCTACGGCGAGACCGGCCGCCCCGAACACCGCTACGCCTGGCGCCCGTCGGACGGCGGCTAGACGGCCTGGCAGGTCACACCGCGCCGGCCCCGGTCAGCGCCCGGACCTCCGTCTCGGCGTGCTTGCGCTCGTCCGCCTCCTCCGCGGAGGTCACGGTGCCCAGCCAGCCCGCGAGGAACCCGAGCGGGATCGAGACGATGCCCGGGTTCTGGAGCGGGAAGTACTGGAAGTCCACGCCCGGGAAGAGGGCTCCGGGGCTCCCGGAGACGACGGGCGACAGGACCACCAGCAGCACCGCCGGGACCAGCCCCCCGTACACCGACCACACGGCCCCCCGCGTGGTGAAACCCCGCCAGAACAGCGAGTACAGCAGCACCGGCAGGTTCGCCGAGGCGGCCACGGCGAAGGCCAGCCCCACCAGGAAGGCCACGTTCAGGTCCTGGGCGAGCAGCCCGAGGGCGATGGCCACCGCCCCGATCCCGACGGCGGCGATCCGCGCCACGGCCACCTCGCTGCGCTGCCGGGCGTGGCGGCGCTTGAGGGAGGCGTACAGGTCGTGCGCGACGGAGGCCGACGAGGCCAGGGTGATCCCGGCGACCACCGCGAGGATGGTCGCGAAGGCGATGGCGGCCACGATCGCGAAGAGCACCGCGCCCCCGGTGGACTCGGCGCCCCCGCCCAGGAAGGCCGCCAGCAGCGGTACGGCCGTGTTCCCGGAGGCGTTCGAGGCCCGCACCTCGTCGGGCCCGACCAGCGCGGCCGCCCCGAAGCCGAGGACGACGGTCATCAGGTAGAAGCCCCCGATCAGCGCGATCGCCCACACCACCGACCGGCGGGCGGCCCGCGCGGTGGGCACCGTGTAGAAGCGCGACAGGATGTGCGGCAGCCCCGCGGTGCCCAGCACCAGCGCGAGGCCCAGGCTCATGAAGTCGATCCGCGCGGTCCAGTCGCCGCCGTACTTGAGGCCGGGGCTCAGGAAGCGGGCCCCGTGCCCGCTGCGCTCGGCGGCGCCGGTGAGCAGCTGGTCGAGGTTCCCGTGGAAGCGGAGCAGGACGAGCACGGTCAGGGCGACGGCCCCGCCCATCAGCAGCACCGCCTTGACGATCTGGATCCAGGTGGTGGCCCGCATCCCGCCGAAGGTCACGTAGACCACCATCAGCGCCCCGACCCCGATCACGGTCAGGGTCCGGGCGGCGGGGCCCGAGGCCGAGAGCAGCAGGCCCACCAGGCTGCCCGCCCCGACCATCTGCGCCACGAGGTAGAGCACGGAGACGACCACCGAGGACGTGCCGGCGGCGATCCGTACGGGCCGCTCGCTCATCCGGGCGGCCACCACGTCTGCGAGGGTGAACCGGCCGCAGTTGCGCACCAGTTCGGCGACCAGGAAGAGGACCACCAGCCAGGCGACGAGGAAGCCGACGGAGTAGAGCAGGCCGTCGTAGCCGAAGAGGGCGATCAGCCCGGAGATCCCCAGGAAGGAGGCGGCGGACATGTAGTCGCCCGCGATGGCGAAACCGTTCTCCATCGGGGAGAAGAGCCGCCCGCCCGCGTAGAACTCCTCGGCCGAGCCGTGCCGGTTGCGGCTGACCCAGGTCGTGATGCCGAGGGTGACCGCGATGAAGGCGCTGAAGAGGATCAGCGCGAGGGTCTGGTGCTCGGTGGTCACGCCCCCTCCCCCCGGACCGTCCTCGTCCGAGGCCGGCCGCGGTCCTGCTCGCGCGCGGCCGCCCGGTCCTGTGCCCGCTCCTGCACGCGTTCCTGCTCGAAGACCGTCCAGCGCAGGTCGAGCGCGGCCCGGTCCCGGCGCAGCCGCGCGTGCCTGGCGTACGCCCAGGTCAGCAGGAAGGTGCTGAGGAACTGGCCGAGGCCGGCCAGCAGCGCCACGTTGACCGCGCCGGCGACGGGCCGGGCCATGAGCCCGGGTGCCGCGGTGGCGGCGACCACGTAGGCGACGTACCAGAGGAAGAAGCCGGCGGTCGCGGGGACAACGAACCTTCGGTAGCGGCCGCGGACCTCCTGGAAGGCGGCGCTGCGCTGCACTTCGAGGTAGATCTCGGACGCGCCGGGCGCTGCCCGGCCTCCGGGGACCGGGGCGGCCTGGGCCGGGACCGCGTCCGCGCCCTCGCCCCAGCCCACGGCCAGTGCGTCGTACCAGGGGTCGTCCAACCGGATCGTTCCGGCATCACGACCTTCGTGCTTGTCCACCGAACTCTCCTTGTCCGCCGCCGCATTGGCCGCGTGCCCACAAGGATGTGCCGGATGGTCGGTTTCCGGACTGATGTACCGGTGCTCTTCACCCCTTCAGGTGATGGAGCGAGCGGCACCGGTGTGCCGGAACGCCGTTTCCGCATCCGCGGTACCGGCCGTGTCGGGCCGGTACCGCGGAGGGGTCAGGCGTCGATGCGCGAGCGGTCGAGGGTCGCCGCGGAGCCGGTGATGAACTCCTTGCGCGGGGCCACCTCATTGCCCATGAGCAGGTCGAAGACCTGCTCGGCGGAGTCGAGGTCGCCGATGTTGATCCGCCGCAGGGTGCGGTGGCGGGGGTCCATCGTGGTCTCCGCCAGCTGGTCCGCGTCCATCTCGCCGAGGCCCTTGTAGCGCTGGATGGCGTCCTTGTACCGGATGTTCTTGCGCTGGTACTCCAGCAGGGTCTGGCGCAGCTCGTTGTCCGAATACGTGTAGACGTACTTGTCCTGGCCCTTCTTGGGCTGGACCAGCTCGATCCGGTGCAGCGGCGGTACGGCCGCGAAGACCCGGCCCGCCTCGACCATCGGGCGCATGTACCGCTGGAAGAGCGTGAGCAGCAGGCAGCGGATGTGCGCGCCGTCGACGTCGGCGTCGACGAGGAGCACGATCTTCCCGTAGCGGGCGGCGTCGATGTCGAAGGTGCGGCCGGAGCCGGCTCCTATGACCTGGATGATCGCGCCGCACTCGGCGTTCTTGAGCATGTCCGAGACCGAGGACTTCTGGACGTTGAGGATCTTGCCCCGGATCGGCAGCAGCGCCTGGAACTCGGAGTTCCGCGCGAGCTTGGCCGTACCGAGGGCGGAGTCCCCCTCGACGATGAAGAGCTCGCTGCGGTCCACGTCGTCGCTGCGGCAGTCGGCCAGCTTGGCCGGCAGCGAGGAGGACTCCAGCGCGGTCTTGCGGCGCTGCGCCTCCTTGTGCTGGCGGGCCGCGATCCTGGTCCGGGCGGCGGCGACGATCTTCTCCATCACGGCGCGGGCCTGCTGCTTGTCGTCGCGCTTGGTGGAGGTCAGGAAGGCCTTGAGCTCCTTGGCGACGACGGCGGCCACGATCCTGGTGGCCGCGGAGGTGCCGAGCACCTCCTTGGTCTGGCCCTCGAACTGCGGCTCGGCGAGACGGACGGTCACGACCGCCGTCATGCCCTCCATGGCGTCGTCCTTGACCACGTCGTCCTCGGCGACGCGCAGGAGCTTCGCGGAGCGCAGCACCTCGTTCACGGTCTTGGTGACCGAGCGCTCGAATCCGGAGACGTGGGTGCCGCCCTTGGGGGTGGCGATGATGTTCACGAAGGACTTGACGCCGGTCTCGTACCCCGTGCCCCAGCGCAGGGCGATGTCCACGCCGAGCTCGCGGGTGACCTCGGTGGGGGTCATGTGGCCGCGGTCGTCGAGGACCGGGACGGTCTCCTTGAAGGTGCCGGTGCCGGTCAGGCGCAGCACGTCGCAGACGGCCTTGTCCTGCGCGAGGTACTCGCAGAACTCGCTGATGCCGCCGTCGAAGCGGAAGGTCTCCTCGGTCTTGCCGGCGCCGTCGATGCCGCGCTCGTCGCGGACGACGATGGTCAGGCCGGGGACGAGGAAGGCCGTCTGGCGGGCGCGCTGGTAGAGGGTCTCCAGGGAGAGCCGGGCGTCCTTGAGGAAGATCTGGCGGTCGGCCCAGTAGCGGATCCGGGTGCCCGTCTTGCCCTTGGCGATCCGCTTGGCCTTGCGCAGGCCGTTCGCCGGGTCGAAGGGGCTCTCGGGGCCCTGCTCGGTGAAGACGCCGGGGACGCCGCGGCGGAAGCTGATGGCGTGCGTGGAGCTGTTCCGGTCGACCTCGACGTCCAGGCGGGCGGAGAGGGCGTTGACCACGGAGGCGCCGACGCCGTGCAGACCGCCGGAGGCCGCGTAGGAGCCCCCGCCGAACTTGCCGCCGGCGTGCAGCTTGGTCATGACGACCTCGACGCCGGACAGGCCGGTCTTGGGCTCGACGTCGACCGGGATGCCGCGGCCGTTGTCGCGGACCTCGACCGAGGCGTCGTCGTGGAGGATCACCTCGATGTGGTCGCAGTAGCCGCCCAGGGCCTCGTCGACGGAATTGTCGATGATCTCCCAGAGGCAGTGCATCAGGCCTCGGCTGTCGGTGGAGCCGATATACATGCCGGGGCGCTTGCGGACGGCCTCGAGGCCTTCGAGGACGAGCAGGTGCCGCGCGGTGTAGTTGGAACCGTCCCGGTCTGCTCCGGACAGCAGCGCGCTGGAAGGCACGGACGTGTCGGCGGTCACGCAGTTCGCTCCTCGCTGAATTTCTTTTCTGGCCCGGTCGGGCGCAGGGGTGGCTGGGTCGCCGGTCGAAGGGTACCGAGGCCTGGTAGAGCCGATGCAACGCCACCCACGTGGGTTCCACAGCCTAGTGCAGATCCGCACGAGTGTTCGATCCCCCGTGAGGGTGAAGCAAACATCACGTTCCCTTCGACGCATGAACCATTTAGGGTTCGGGCACGTCCTCATGAACAACCGGCACTCACGCCGGGGAGGACGAGAACTGCTACAAGCGAACGACTGACAACGCGAAACCGTAAAGCAACGCAATACGGCTCCTTCGCCGCCAACCGGCAGCAGCCGGCCAGCTTCGGAAGGAAGTTTCGAGGAAAAGCCGCGAGCGGGAACGTTTTCGGCCTGGTTGGATGTTGACCCTGGTACGACAGCTCGTCGAGCTAGAGAAGAGGCGACGTGACTACTGTTCTGACACCCGCGACCCCGCTGACGGCCGCTGACCGATGCGACCGTTGCGGCGCCCAGGCATATCTGCGCGTCGTCCTCCTGAGCGGTGGTGAACTGCTCTTCTGCGCCCACCACGGGCGTAAGTTCGAGCCGGAACTCAAGAAGATCGCCGCGGAAATACAGGATGAGACCGAGCGGCTTACGTCCGCTCCGGCCGCCAGTGCGGCCGACGAGGACCGCTGACACAAGGCCTGAACCTCGCATCCGACGAGCCAGGACCGGCCAGGCCGGTCGACGGGCGGCACCCCTGAGATCCAGGGGTGCCGCCCGTCCTCATGTCCGCAGGCGCCCGGGGACACCCGGCGCCCCGCTTCCGGAGACCGCCCCTGGCGGCCCCGATGCCCCTTCCGGGGGCTTGCGGGGCGCCTGGAGCCCCTCCGGGCGCCCCGTGCGGTGCCCTAGTCCCCGCCCGGCCGTGCGCGCTTCTCGGGGCCGCTCACGAAGCCGACGAGCGGTGCGATCCGGGTGTACACCCCCGGGCTGTCGGCGCGCCCACAGCCGCGCCCCCAGGACACCAGCCCGATGAGCCGCCCCTGGGCCACCAGCGGGCCGCCGCTGTCCCCCTGGCAGGCGTCCTTCCCGCCGGCGCGGTCGCCCGCGCACACCATGGACTCCTCCCGGTACTGCCCGTCCGAGTCCCCCGGGTAGGCCCGGCGGCAGACATCGTCGGCGAGTACGGTGACCCGCGCCGCCCGCAGGCCGTACGCGTAGTCGCCGAAGCCGCTGGTGTCGCCCCACCCGTACACGGCCGCCTCCGTGCCCGCCCCGTAGGCGGGGTGGCCGGCCCCGGCCATGGGGAGCACGTGGTCCGCCGGCACCGCTTCGGCCAGCTCCAGCACGGCGAGGTCCCCGGCGTTGGTCCCGGGGTCGTAGGCCGGGTTGACCCGGGCCCCGGCCACCGCGATCTCGCGGCCCTCGGGCGCGCGGAGCTCCGTACGCCCGGTGATCACGCGGAAGTCGGCGACGGATTCGACCGGCCCGCCGAGCACCTGGCGGCCGAGGCAGTGGGCGGCCGTCACCACCGTGGTCGGCGCGACGATGACGCCGCCGCAGAACTGCCCGTCACGGATACCTCCGAACCGGTCACGGCTGGCGAGGGCCACCACCCAGGGACTGTCGGCGACCCGTACCGGGCTCCCGCCTATGACGACGCTGTCCGCGGCAACCCTGGGCGCCTGGGCCAGCGGCGCCGCGGCCGCTCCCGCCACCAGGGTCAGAGCGCCCGCCAGGGCACGGGCGAAGGGACGACGCATGAGGCCTCCTGACTCTGAGTGTGCTCGACTACACCCAGAGTGGGATGCCCGGAGGACATGCGCACCTGCTGCCGCGGCCCCGGCCCGGGGAAGCGCCGGGGCGGTCGAAGGCCCGTCGAGGACCGCCCGGCGCGTGCTCGACGCCCGGTCGGGGCCGGCCCGGACCGGGAGGCGGCCCGCCTCCGGGCCGGGCCGCCGCGGACCGGATCAGTCCAGGTAGTCGCGCAGGACCTGCGAGCGCGACGGGTGGCGCAGCTTCGACATGGTCTTGGACTCGATCTGGCGGATGCGCTCACGAGTGACCCCGTAGACCTTGCCGATCTCGTCCAGGGTCTTGGGCTGCCCGTCGGTCAGTCCGAAGCGCATCGAGACCACGCCCGCCTCGCGCTCGCTCAGCGTGTCGAGCACGGAGTGGAGCTGCTCCTGCAGGAGCGTGAAGCTCACGGCGTCGGCCGGCACGACCGCCTCGGAGTCCTCGATGAGGTCGCCGAACTCGCTGTCGCCGTCCTCGCCGAGCGGGGTGTGCAGGGAGATCGGCTCGCGGCCGTACTTCTGGACCTCGATGACCTTCTCGGGGGTCATGTCGAGTTCCTTGGCCAGCTCCTCCGGGGTGGGCTCGCGGCCCAGGTCCTGGAGCATCTGGCGCTGCACCCGGGCGAGCTTGTTGATCACTTCGACCATGTGCACCGGGATGCGGATGGTGCGGGCCTGGTCGGCCATGGCACGCGTGATCGCCTGCCGGATCCACCAGGTCGCGTACGTGGAGAACTTGTAGCCCTTGGTGTAGTCGAACTTCTCGACCGCGCGGATCAGGCCCAGGTTGCCCTCCTGGATCAGGTCCAGGAAGAGCATGCCGCGGCCGGTGTAGCGCTTGGCCAGCGAGACCACGAGGCGGAGGTTGGCCTCCAGGAGGTGGTTCTTGGCGCGGCGGCCGTCCTCGGCGATGATCTCCAGCTCGCGCTTGAGCTTGGGGGCCAGCTTGTCGGAGTTCGCCAGCTTGTCCTCGGCGAACAGGCCCGCCTCGATGCGCTTGGCGAGCTCGACCTCCTGCTCGGCGTTGAGGAGGGGGACCTTGCCGATCTGCTTGAGGTAGTCCTTGACGGGGTCGGCGGTGGCGCCGGCCACGACGACCTGCTGGGCGGGGGCGTCGTCCTCGTCGTCGGAGATGACGAAGCCCTTGTTCTCGCCGCCCTCGTCCTCCTCCTCGGCCTCCGCCTTCGCGGCGTCGGGGCCCTCGTCGAGAGCCTCTTCGTCGCCCTCGTCGGCGTCCTTCTTGGCGGCGGTCTTCTTCGCCGCCGTCTTCTTCGCGGCGGTCTTCTTGGCGGGTGCGGCCTTCTTGGCCGCCGTCTTCTTCGCCGCCGTCTTCTTCGCGGCGGGCTCGGCTGCGGGCTCCCCGGCGAGCGCGTCGGCGGTGTCGGGGTCCGCCGCCCCCGCCTCCGCCGTGACGGTGTCGGCCACTGCCGGGGCGGCCGCCGTCTTGGCCGCGACGGTCTTCGTCGCCGTCCGCTTCGCGGGAGTCTTCGCTGCGACGCTCTTGCGTGGGGTGCGCTTGGGCGACTCCGCGGCACTGACCATCAGCGTCACACCCTCTTCCTCGAGGATCTGGTTGAGGCTGCGCAGGACATTCTTCCACTGGGTCGCAGGAATCTGGTCAGCCTCGAAGGCCCGACGCACGTCATCGCCGGCGATCTGCCCCTCGGCCTTGCCCCGCTCGATGAGCGCCATCACAGACTCGGAATCGGCGATCTCCGGCGGGAGCGTACGGGATGTGCTGGCCGACACGAACAACCTCTCGGAACGATGGGAACGGCTTCCGACCCCGGCCTGGTGCTGGACCGGAGCCGACGACCACCGACTGGGGATGGGCCGGGGGCGCGGGCAGGGGCCGGGGAGCTGCACAGCATCCCCAAGGGCTGCTGTCTTCCCTCCGTCGGCCATCACCTCTTACGTCATCGCGTGACGTCGCGGAGCGTTACGCCCAATCTTCGCGTCCCGGGTGCACCCCTTCGTGTCCTGCGTCACACCCTGTGCGCGGGCGTGCCGGTCCCGCGGTCGTCCGCACCCGCCCGGGACCGCCCCTGCGGAGCCCCGTACGCGGAGCCCGCATGCCGCTGTCGCCGGGCCCCCAGGGGGCCCGGCGACCGGTGGTGCGCTCCCACGCCCCCGTGCGTCGGAGCGTCAGTGCTCGCGCGGGGCGGGGACCACGCGCTCGACCTCCGGATGCACCGTCAGGAGCTGGCGCATGGCGCTCTCGGCACCCGCGCCGTCACCGGAGGCCAGGGCCTCCACCATCCGCGCGTGGTGGGCCACGCAGGTCTCGCTGGGGCGGTCGCAGGAGGTGACCGGGCTGCCGGAGACCTGGAGGGCGGCGGAGACGATGCCCGAGAGGTGCTCCAGCATGCGGTTGCCCGCGACCTGGATCAGCAGCGCGTGGAACTCGTTGTCGGCGCGGGCGAAGGTGATCGCGTCACCCTGGCCGAGGGCGTGGCCCATGATCTCGACCATGTCGGACAGGCGCTGCTGGACGTCCGGGCGGTCGTGTCCGGCGGCGAGGCGGGCGGCCAGCGGCTCGATGGTCCAGCGGAGCTCGTTGAGCTCGCGGCGCTGGTCGTCGCGCTGGGGGCCGAAGGCGCGCCACTCGATGATGTCGGGGTCGAGGAGGTTCCAGTCGGCGACCGGCCGGACCCGGGTGCCCACGTTGGGGCGGGCGCTGACGAGGCCCTTGGCCTCCAGGACCCGCAGCGACTCGCGGACGACGGTGCGGGAGACCTCGAAGCGCTGGCCGATCTCCTCGGGGACCAGCGGCCGGTCCGCGCCGAGGTCGCCGGAGACGATCATCTGGCCGAGCTGCTGGACGAGTTGGCCGTGCAGTCCGCGGCCGCGACTGCCGGCCGCCCGGCGTCCGACGCGGCTCAACTCGACGTCGGCGCCGTCCCAGTGGGGTGGTCCGACCCGGTCGGAGCCGGCGGCCTCCGCGTAGGGGTAGCGGTCGAGTTCGCCCGGGCCGGCGAGGCCGGTGTCGGCATGGCGGGCGGCGGTCATCATGGTGTGCGCAAGGGTACTCACGAATCCTTTGTCGGCTGTGCCTCCATGACCCTTGAGGTCTTTGGTGAAAAGCACACGAAAGGGTGATCGGTGCCACCTACGCAATTGACGCCTTATCGTAAGGAACCGGGCCTTTTGCGGGGAGTTGCGGTCCGCTTCGCCTGATTCCGTGCGAAGCGGACTTCTACGATCGCCGCGCAGTCGCCTCCCGCACCGGAACGATCACCAACGGACCCGGGCGCGCAGTCCTGTGAACCCATAGGCGCACAACAGGACCATCAACGACAACACCAGCGCGGTGCCGACGGGTTGGGCCATCACCCGAAGGGCCCCCAGCACGAGCCGGTCGCCTTCCGGCGGCCAGGGCGCGGAGGCCAGGGCGCGCAGCCGGGAGGCCACCCCGCTCGCGGGGTACGCGGACTGCCCCTCCAGGGCCTTGCGCACCAGCGGTACGACCGCCACCGGTACGGCGAGCACGGCACCCAGGCCCGCGAGGGAGGACCGGAACACCCCGGAGGCGAGCACCCCGGCCCAGCCGCAGCCGACCAGCAGCCCGGCCCAACTCGCGGCCGGGGCGAGCCACTCGGCCGGGGCGCGCAGCGGGGCGCTCCCGAAGACGAGGCGGAGGGCGGCGGCGTCGGCGGCGACCGCGAGGGCCCCGAGCGCGAGGGCGAGGGCGGCGCACACGCCGAGCTTGGCGGTGAGCAGCCCGAGCCGGCGCGGCACGGTGCCCCGGTCCGCGGCGAGGGCGGGGTAGCGGTACTCCTCGCCGAAGGCCAGGGCCCCCAGCAGTCCGGCGCCGAGCGCGGCCGGGGGCAGCGGGAACGGCTCCGGCCACGCGGCGAGGACCCGGTTCTGCGGGGTGTGGCCGGCGCGGGCCAGCACCAGGGCGGTGGCGGCGGAGACGGCGACAACGAGGGCGGCGGTGAGGAAGGGGGCGGCCGTGCCGAAGACGCGGCGCAGCTCGTAGCGCAGCGGCCGCAGCGGGCCGCCCACGCGGCGCACCACCGGGGCGGTGCGCCCGGGCCGGGCGTGCCGGGCCCGCCGCGCGAGGCCCCGCGTGCGCCCGGCGGGCTCGGGGGCGGACGCCGGGACGGAAGCGGACGCCGGGACGGGGACGGACGCCGGGACGGGAGCTGACACCGGGACCAGGGTGGACGGAGCCCCTCCGGCCGGCTCGCCACAGCCCCCGGCAGCGGGCGCGTGGGCGGTCACGGCACCGGGACCGGGACCGGTGCCGGTGCCGGTGCCGGTACGGGATTCCGCGTGGGCTCCCGCGTCACCGCCGGCCGCGATGCCGCCCGGGCCGGTGCGGACCTGCGCTGCGGCTTCCACCCGGGCCTCCGCGCGGGCCTCCACCCGGACCCCCGAGCCGGTCCTGGTGCGGGCCTGCGGCACGGGCGGGACGGGTGCTCCGGTGTCACCCGTCTCGTCCGCGAGCTGGTGGACCAGCACGCCGTGGCGGAACGCGGCCTCGCCGACCTCCGCGCAGTTGCTCCCGTACACCGAGAGCCGGCTGCCGCTCTCCTCGACGATCTCCACCACCCGGTGCGCGGCCCGGGCCTCGCGGCCCAGTACGTCGGCCAGCCGGGCGGCGTGCGGGGTGCGCACGGCGACCCTGGGCCGCAGCCGGGTGCGCGCGAAGTCCGCGGCGTCCTGGTCTGCGACGAGCCGGCCCGCGGCGATGGAGACGACCCGGTCGGCGCTCCGGGCGGCTTCCTTCGCGTCGTCGGTGGTGAAGAGCACGGCGCCGCCCAGGGAGGCGTGGCCGCGCAGCAGTCCGTGCAGCCAGGCCCGTTCCCGGGGGGCCAGACCGGCCGTGGGCTCGTCGAGGAGCAGGGTGCAGGGGTCGGCGAGCATGGCCGCCGCCAGCCCGACCCGGCGGTCCATCCCGGCCGAGAGCGAACCGAGCCGCTGGTCGCGCAGGCCCCCGATGCCGACGACCTCCATCATGGCGTCGGCCCGGGAGGCCGGGACGCCGACGGCGGCGCAGAGCATCCGGAGCTGGTTGCGGACCGTCCGCGACGGGTGGCCGGGGACGTCGCCGAGGAGGACCCCGACCTCACGGCCGGGATGCGGGATGCGGTGCAGCGGGCGGCCGCGGAAGTAGGTGACGCCGCGGCCCGGTTCGAGTTCGAGCATGAGCCGCAGTGCGGTGGTCTTGCCCGAACCCGGCTCTCCGAGCAGGGCGGTCACGCACCCCGGGCGGGCCTCGAAGGTGAGGTCGTCCACGAGGGGCGGGAGATCTCGACGGGGTGTGCTGGTGAGTCCGATGGCCTGGAGCATCGCTTCTCTCGCGGGGTGTGAGACCGCTTTGCGGCAGCGTGAGTACCGCATGCAAGGTAACGCGATATGTCCGATTTTGTACGCAACTGGCCCGAGTCCGTACCGATATGGCCGCAGGCTGCCCCCCGGACGGCGGAGGCCGCCACCGGAGCCCCGGCTGCTCAGACCTCCGGGCGCAGCATCGGCGGGTTGAGCAGGGTGGCCCCGCCGGCCCTGAACAGCTGTGCGGGCCGCCCGCCCTGACGGGTCGTCGTCCCCCCGGCGGGCACCAGGAACCCGGGGGTCCCGGTGACCTTGCGGTGGAAGTTGCGCGGATCGAGCGCCACGCCCCACACGGCCTCGTAGACCCGGCGCAGCTCGCCGACGGTGAACTCGGGCGGGCAGAAGGCGGTGGCCAGCGAGGAGTACTCGATCTTCGAGCGGGCCCGCTCGACGCCGTCCGCGAGGATCGTCGCATGGTCGAAGGCGAGCCCGGCGGAGGCCTGGTCGGGGCCGTCGAGGAGTTCGTCGACGGGAGCCCAGCGGGCGCTGTTGGCGTCACCCCCGGCCCGCGGGGCGGGCAGGTCCGGGGCGAGGACCAGGTGCGCCACGCTGACCACCCGCATCCGGGGATCGCGCTTCGGGTCCCCGTAGGTGGCGAGCTGTTCGAGGTGCGCGCCGTTGTCCACGCCGGGCGCGGCCGGATCGTGCGCGCACAGACCGGTCTCCTCGGCGAGTTCCCGGGCGGCGGCACCGGCCAGGTCCTCGTCCCCGCGCACGAAGCCGCCGGGCAGCGCCCAGCGCCCCTGGAACGGCTGCTCACCCCGCCGGACGACCAGCGCGCAGAGCGCATGGCGCCGCACGGTGAGCACGACCAGGTCGACGGTGACGGCGAAGGGCGGAAAGGCCGACGGGTCGTAGGGCGACATGCCGCGATCATAGTCGTCTGCCTGACGATAAACAGTCGTTTCGTGATCCCGAGGACGGTGATCTGGACCCCAGTCAGGATCCTCCCGAGCACCAGGGGCCACCGTGCGGGCCTTTCCTCACCCTCCCAGCTGTAGCCCATCGGCCGCCTCCTCCACCATGCCGACGCCGAGGCGGCTGATCCTGACGGTGAAGGGCTCCCCCGCCACCCGCAGCCCGGAGAGGCGCAGGGCACCGAGGGGGGCACCCGCCCTCGGCGCCACGGCGACCGTGCCGGCCGGGGCGTCCGGACGGATGCCAGCGAGGGCGGTGAGCGCGTGGATCCCGGCCGCCGCGGCCACCGCGGCGGGCCGGCAGGCCGCCGGATGAGGCAGGGGCGCACTGCCCGCGGTGCGCTGCTCGGCGGCGTGCATCTCCGGCAGCCGGTACCCGAAGGCCTCCGCCGCGTCGAGCAGGCCCCGCAGCAGACCGGCGGCCTCCTTCTCGAAGCCGGCCTGGGCCAGCCCGGCCACCGCGACGGCGCTCTCATGGGCCCGGACCGCCCCCGACCGGTGGCCGAACGGGTTGTGCCCGGGCTCCCGCGCGGCCATGCTCCGCAGCCCCCACCCCGAGTCCATGGCGGGGGCTCCGAGCAGCCGGGCGAGCTGTTCGGTGCGGACGGGGTCCAGCAGCCCGGGCGCCATCCGGCCCCCGCCGACCAGGCCCGTGTCCAGCAGGTGCGCGGCGGCCCCGGTGAGCCGGGGCAGCGGCCGGCCGTCGGGGTGCAGGGCCGCTGCGGGGCGGCCCCCGTCCGGGCCGTCGATCCAGAACCGGGCCCGGAACCTCTCCCGCAGGGCGGCCGCCCATTCCCGCCACTCCCCGGCTCCGCCTCGCCCGCACCCGTCCAGCAGGTCGGCGCCGAGCAGCGCGGCCCGGTGGGCGTGGGCCTGGGTCTCGCAGCGGCGGGGCCCCGGGTCGGGGTCGGCCAGGAAGCCGTCCTCCCCCAGCGCCCCGCGCAGCCAGTCCAGGCAGCGCTCCGCGACGGGCAGCAGCCGGGCCACCTCCTCCTCGGGCAGGCCCCACCGCCGGGCCTCGGCGAGCACCGCCGGGAAGCCGAGGGTGGCTTCGGTCCCGGTGCACCCGGGCGGCAGCTGCGGCCCGGCGGCCCGCAGCGGACCCGGGATCTTCCCCGCGTCCGGGCCCCGGCCCCCGGTCTGCGCGCGGGCCAGGATCCGCAGCGTGGCGGCGGCCAGCCCGGTGCCGAGCGGCAGTGCCATCCGCGCGGCCCACAGCGACTCCGCCGGGGCCGGCCCGAGCCGCCACGGCACTCCTGCCGCCGCGAAGGCATCCCCGGGTTCGGCGGGGTCCCGCAGGAGCAGTGCCCGGAGGTCTTCGACGCTGGTGCGGAACCACGTGTCGGCCCTCGGGTCGTCCCCCTCGGCGCGGGCTGCGGCCAGGGGGTTCGCCACCTGCCCGGCGGGGGCCCGCGCGGCCCGGTCCCGGGTGGTGCGCAGCTCGATGGTGCGGGACTCGCCGGGGCCGAGGTCGAGCTCCCACCGCAGCAGCCCGGCGGAGGCGAGGGCGTCGTCGGGGGCCGGTTCGGCGGTGGTGACGGCCAGGGCGTCCCCGGTGCTCCAGCGCAGGCCTGCCGCGTGCACCCCGGCGGCGAGCTCCGGCCCGGCACGGCCGGCGGCCACGGCGGCCAGGTCGGCCAGGTCGGTGCCGAGGGAGACCTCCACGGGCAGGCGCAGGGGGCGGGCGGCGTAGCTGCGGACGGTGATGCGCTCGGTGCCGTCGGCGTGGCGGATCCGCTCGACCCCGATGTCGGGGTCCGGTCCGGGTTCGACCCCGGTGCGGACGGTGGCGGTGAAGGAGGCCCGGTCCGCGCCGATCCTGCGGCCCTGGACGGCGACCGGGTCCCGTCCGGCGACGCGCAGCACGCAGCGGGAGAGCAGCCTCCGCCCGGAGCGGTAGATCCCGTCGATCCCCTGCCCGGTCAGCTGGCCGTGCTCGGGCGAGATGGCCAGGCAGGGCGCGGCGACGCAGATGAGCGCCCCGTGCACCGGCGGCAACTCGGCCCGCCGCCCGGCGGCCCCCGCCTGCCCGGGCACCCCGGCTCCCGCCCGCCCCCCGACACCGCCACCACCCACGACACCGGCACCGGCACCGGCACCGGCACCGGCACCGGCACCAGACCCCCGCCCTGCACCCACACCAGCACCAGCACCAGGCAGCGGCCCGTCAGGCCGGCCAGGGCCAACCGGGCGGTCAGGGCGGCCAGGCCGGCCAGGGCCAACCGAGCGATCAGGCCCGTCAGGGCGTTCCGGTCCAACCGGCCCCGCCGACCGGTCCGGCGGGGGCGGAGGGGGGGGGGGGGGGGGGGGGGGGGGGGGGGGGGGGGGGGGGGGGGGGGGGGA
>NZ_JBWKEZ010000001.1:16204-56495 GCF_056434525.1 Streptomyces sp. NPDC044002 | reverse complement strand
TACCCCCCCCGGCCGCGCCACTTCCCCCCCTTCCCCCGCTCCCAGCCCCCCCCCCCCCCCCCCCCCCGGGGTGGGAGGGGGCCCGGAAGGGCCGCTTCGGGGTACGGGGGGAGCCATGTGCCGCCTTGTCTGCGCTCCGGCCGGTGCTGCGGGGCGGCGGCGCGGCCGGGCCCCCACCACCCCCCAGCTGAACGCCCCCACCCCCGCCCGGGTCACGGGCCCCGGTGGCGGCTGCCCGCACCGGGCGGGCCGGCTCCGGCGCAGGGCCCGGCCTGCCGCCGGCCTCCACGGGACCCCCGCCGGGCCCTGACGGGGGCTCACTGTCCGCTCCCCTCGGTGCGGCGGGAGGCGCGGCGGCGCTGTCCGGTGCGGCGGCCGGGCGGGCGGGTGGCTCCGGCGGGTCGCTTGCGGCCCGGCTCCCGGCGCCTGCGTTCCTCCCTCAGGCACTCCCGCAGCCCTTCGGGATCGATGCCCTCGTTGCAGGCGTGGTGGAGGAGCTGGGCGAACCGGTACTCGGCGTCGGCCCGCAGGGCCAGCCCGAACGCGATCCGGGCGGTGGGCTCGTCCCCCGTGGACCAGGACACCCAGCCGGCCAGGGTCAGCGGGGCCGCGGCGTGTTCCCCGTAGGCGCCGACACAGCGCCTGGCCAGGGCCCGCCACAGCCGCAGGGCGGGCGCCGCCTCCTCGTCCTCCATCCACTCCGCGGCGATGTCGCGGATCTCCCGGTCCTGGAGTCCGAGGATCACTGCGGCGGCTTCGTCGTGGCCGAGCAGCGCGTCGTCCCAGTCGTCGGCGCGGGGCCCGCCCTCGGCGGGCGGTGCGAGGGTCAGGCGCCTCATCAGGGTCCGGGCCAGGGCGAGGGTCTCCGCGCCGACCTCCTCCCGGGTCGCCCCGTCGAGGATCTTCGGCACCAGGGCCGTGGCGGCCCGCTCCAGGGCTTCCTCCTGCTCGGTGGCCCAGGCCCCGCCGAGCGGGGTCAGCCGGCCCTCGATCTCCTTGAGGGAGCCGCGGACCCGGAGCCCCGCGAAGGTGGCCGCGGCGGCCATCACCGAGGTGCCGGGCGGTGCCAGCGGATTGCCCTCGGCCGGGCAGCATCCGTCGTCGCCGCAGGTGTAGGACCAGTAGCGGCCGGCGGAGAGGCACAGCGCCTCCAGGACGGGCACGTCGAGGGCTCCGCAGGCGATCCGGATCCGCTGGGCGAGCGGCCGCAGCCGGGTCATGACCCGCTGCCCGCTCTCGCCGGCCCGGGGGTCCTGGCAGAGGAAGACCACGATGCCGTCGGGCTTGCCGGCGCGCCGTTCGCTGCCGTGGACGAGGCATTCGGCGACCTGCCGGGCCGTGTCCTCCCATTCGGCGGGGGCCAGGGGGATGCCCACGCGCAGCCGGCCGCCGAAGCGTCCGTTCTCGCCGTGCACGGCGACCATGACGAGGGAGTCGGTGGGGTGGAAGCCGAGCATGTAGGGCAGCGCGTCGGCCAGTTCCGCCGGGCTGCGCAGGGTGATCTGGGGTTCGGTGGGGACTCCGGACGGGCTGATGGAGGGCCGTCCGGACGGGCTGGTCGGTTCGTGGTTCGTCGTCATGCGTCCGACGGTCCCGCGACCGCTCCGATCCGGAAACCCCTGTGGATAACCCGTTCGATCTTCAATTTCCACAGGTCCGGAGCCGCATTGGCGCGATGTCAGAGCCATCGGGTTGCATGGGGGCATGAACGCAGACCTGAGGTCCTCGGCCGATTCCGTACTCGCCCGTCTCGTGGGCGACCCCACGGGCACCGCGCGGCTGCGCGAGGACCAGTGGCGGGCGATCGAGGCCCTCGTCGCGCACAAGCGGCGGGCCCTCGTCGTCCAGCGCACCGGCTGGGGCAAGTCCGCGGTCTACTTCGTGGCCACGTCCCTGCTGCGGGCGGGCGGCGCCGGACCCACCGTGATCGTCTCCCCGCTGCTGGCGCTGATGCGCAACCAGGTCGAGGCCGCCGCGCGGGCGGGCATCCACGCGCGGACCATCAACTCCGCCAACCCGGAGGAGTGGGAGGGCATCCAGGCCGAGGTGGCGGCCGGCGAGGTCGACGTCCTGCTGGTCAGCCCGGAGCGGCTCAACAATCCGGAGTTCCGCGACCAGGTACTGCCCAAGCTGGCGGCCGCCACGGGCCTGCTCGTGGTCGACGAGGCGCACTGCATCTCCGACTGGGGGCACGACTTCCGCCCCGACTACCGCCGGCTGCGCACGATGCTCGCCGATCTCCCGCCGGGCGTGCCCGTGCTGGCGACGACGGCGACCGCCAACGCCCGGGTGACGGCCGACGTCGCGGAGCAGCTCGGCACGGGGGCGGGCACGGACGCGCTGGTGCTGCGCGGCCCGCTGGACCGCGAGAGCCTGAGCCTGGCGGTGCTGGCCCTGCCCGACGCCGCGCACCGGCTGGCCTGGCTCGCCGACCACCTCACCGAGCTGCCCGGCTCCGGGATCATCTACACCCTGACGGTGGCCGCCGCCGAGGAGGTCACCGCATATCTGCGCCACCGCGGGCACACGGTGTCCTCGTACACCGGCAGGACGGAGAACGCCGACCGCGAGCAGGCGGAGAGCGACCTCCAGGCGAACCGGGTCAAGGCCCTGGTGGCGACCTCCGCCCTGGGGATGGGCTTCGACAAGCCCGACCTGGGCTTCGTGGTGCACTTGGGTTCGCCTTCCTCCCCCATCGCCTACTACCAGCAGGTCGGCCGCGCCGGCCGCGGGGTGGAGCACGCCGAGGTGCTGCTGCTGCCGGGCCGTGAGGACGAGGCGATCTGGCAGTACTTCGCCTCGGTGGCCTTCCCTCCGGAGGAGCAGGTGCGCCGGACCCTGGACGCGTTGGCCCAGGCGGGGCGGCCGCTCTCGCTGCCCGCGCTGGAGCCTCTGGTGGACCTGCGCCGGACCCGGCTGGAGACGATGCTGAAGGTGCTCGACGTGGACGGGGCCGTGCACCGGGTGAAGGGCGGCTGGACGGCCACCGGCGAGCCCTGGGTGTACGACTCGGAGCGGTACGCCTGGGTCGCCCGGCAGCGGGCCGCCGAGCAGCAGGCGATGCGGGACTACGCGGCCACGACCGCCTGCCGGATGGAGTTCCTGCGCCGCCAGCTCGACGACGAGGAGGCCGCCCCCTGCGGCCGCTGCGACAACTGCGCGGGCGCCCGCTTCACGGCTGACGTCTCGGGCGCCGCGCTGGACACCGCGCGGGGCGAACTGGGCCGCCCCGGAGTGGAACTGGAACCGCGCAGGATGTGGCCGACCGGGCTCGCGGCGGTGGGTGTGGACCTCAAGGGGCGGATCCCGGCCGGGGAGCAGTCCTCGACCGGGCGTGCCCTGGGCAGGCTGTCCGACATCGGGTGGGGCAACCGGCTGCGCCCCATGCTGGCCCCGCAGGAGGCCGACCAGCCCGTTCCGGACGATGTGGCGCAGGCCGTGGTGGCCGTGCTCGCCGACTGGGCCCGGGGTCCCGGCGGTTGGGCCTCGGGGGCCGCCGACGCTCCGGCCCGGCCGGTGGGCGTGGTCGCGCTGCCTTCGCGGAGCCGCCCGCAGCTGGTCGGATCCCTGGCCGCGCGCATCGCCGAGGTGGGGCGGATCCCCCTGCTGGGGGCGCTGGAATACACGGATCAGGCACCGCAGTTCGGGCTGCCGTCCTCGAACAGCGCCCAGCGGGTCCGCGGGCTCCACCAGGCGTTGACCGTGCCGCCAGCCCTGGCGGCAAGTCTTTCCGAGGTCCGGGGCCCGGTGTTCCTCGTCGATGATCGTGCGGAGAGCGGATGGACCCTCGCGGTGGCCTCGCGGCTGCTGCGTCGGGCGGGGGCCGAGGGGGTGTTTCCGCTGGTGCTGGCGCTCCAGGCTTAGCGGGATGCGTCATCTTCGGCGTGGGGGGCAAGGATATGAGCGGCATACCGGCGAATTCCGGTCCGCCGCCGCAAATGCTCATTGCCCCATCCTCGCGGGCCACGCGAGAATCGGAGTGCTCCCGCTCGGCTCGTCGGCACTCTCCTGGGCCGCGCTGCGGCGCGCCCACACCTCAGCCGTGCCCGTACGCGGGCGTGTACCCGAAGGGAGGACCGTGACCTTCGGATTCGCCCCGTCCTCGACCACGTCACTGGCAGCGGCGGCCGGTGGCGCCAGCCGTCACGGCAGACTGCTCGAACCCTCCGAGTGGACGGCGGCGGGGGTCCCCCTGCTCCGCAATCCGCGTGAGGTGGTCAGCGGGCTGCACTCCCGGCACAGCCCGACGCCGTCCACCGCCGTCATAGCCGTGCTCGGTCCCGAGGAACAGCTCGTCGCGAGCGCCTCGTTCGTGCAGAAGTCCGTTTCGGCGGACGGCTGGGAGTACCGCAACGCGCTGCTGTCGCGGCTGCGCCGGGTCATCCCGCACGACCTGCGGCGGCGGACCCCGGTGCGGACGGCGGTGCTGATGTACTGCCGTGACGGGGACGAGCGCTGGACCGAGGAGGACGGCGCCTGGATGTGGGGGCTGCGCGACGCCTGCACCCTGCACGGGCTGCGCTGCGGCGCGTACATCACGCTGACCCGCGGCGGCTGGCAGGTGGTGGGTGAGGGCCGGGGCGGACGCCGGCCCGGTTCGGACTCCCGTCCCGAGCCGCTCGGCTCGCTGACTCCCGAGCTCACTCCGCTGACGCTGAGCACCGTGGGCGGAACGTCGGAGCCGCTGCGCCGGACCGCAGCGCGCTGAACGGCCCGCGCACCGGCGGGCCCGCGGGGGTCCCGGGCCCCGGTGGCGGGGTCCCGACCCCCTTCGGCGGCAGGACCCGTACGCCTGCGGAAGCCGTCGCGCACCGCGCCGTACGGGCGGGGGCAGCCCTCACGGCCGCACTCCCGTGAAGGGGGTACGGCTGGTCGGGCTCCGGACTTCAGCGGGGCCGGCCCGTGGCCCGCCCCGCCCCTCGCCCGTGCCGGGTACGGGGCGTCAGACGCCCGCACCCAGAACGGAGTTGATCTGCTTGACGTCGCCGCACACGATCAGCAGCGCACCCGCCCGGGCAAGCGCCACCGGCAGTGCGGTGGACGTCGCCGAGACCGGTCCGCCGTTGGCCGCGAAGACCACGACGGGGCGGCCGGAGGCGCGCTGCACGTGCGCCGCGTCCGCGTAGAAGACGTCGTCCCCGGCGTCGTGCTGGGCCCAGTACGAGGCCTCGCCGAAGGACAGTTCGTGGGCGGCCCACGGGTGCGGGTCGCCGGTGGTGATCACCAGGATCTCACCGGGCGCGCGCCCGGTGTCGAGCAGCAGGTCCACGGCCTCCTCGGCCGCGTCCAGCGCACCCTCGGCGGAGGCCGGGATCAGCTGGACCTGCGGGACCGCCGCCGAGACGGACGGCGCGGCGGGGGCTGCGGGAACGGGTCCGGGGGTGGTCTCGGCCGCGCGCGGTGCGGGCGGAGCGGGCCGGGGGGCGACACCCGCGCGGCTCGCCGCGGCGGGGGTGGGACCAGGGCGCCCGGGCCGGGGAACGGCTACGGGACGCGGACCAGGTACAGGGCGGGGGGTCTGCGCGGTGCGGCTCGCGGCCGGCGTGACGCGGGGACCCTGGGCACTCTCGTGAATCTGAGGCTCCTCGATGGCGGGGGTGAGAGGCATGAGTTGATATCTATCAAACACCGGTACGAAACGTACCGGTCGGTGGCACGTGGGTGCGATCAGAAATCGAAGCCGAGTTGGCCTCCGTTTTCCAGCTCCAGCGCTTCCTCGCTGCGGCGCACCTTCTTCAAGTGCCGCCACTGGGGCAGCGCGTCGAGGTAGGACCACGAGAGCCGGTGGTACGCGGTGGGCCCGCGCAGTTCCAGCGCGGCCCGGTGTACGGGCGAGGGGTAACCGGCGTTCGCGGCGAAGGCGAAGTCCTCGATCCCCTCGCCCGGTTCGCCGAGTTCGGCCATCATCCGGTCGCGCCGGACCTTGGCGATCACCGAGGCCGCGGCCACGGCGATGCAGGACTGGTCGCCCTTGATGACCGTCCGGACCCGCCAGGGCGGGCCGAGGTAGTCGTGCTTGCCGTCGAGGATGACCGCGTCGGGCCGCACCGGGAGCGCGTCCAGCGCGCGTACCGCCGCGAGCCGCAGGGCCGCCGTCATCCCGAGTTCGTCGATCTCCTCCGGGGAGGCGTGTCCGAGGGCGTGGGCGGTGACCCAGTCCTCCAGGACCTCCAGCAGCGCGTCGCGCCGCTTCGGGGTGAGCAGTTTGGAGTCGGTGAGCCCCTCGGGCGGCCGGCGCAGGCCGGTGATCGCCGCGCAGACGGTGACGGGACCGGCCCAGGCCCCTCGTCCGACCTCGTCGACCCCGGCGATGACCTTGGCGCCGGTGGTTGCACGGAGGGAGCGCTCGACGGTGTGGGTGGGTGCTTCGTACGGCATGGCGCCAGCAAGGTTACGCCGCCCCGGGCCGCCTGCACACCCCGGCCCGGGGCAAGCGGCGCCGGGGCGCCTCCGCGGGGCCGCGCGGCGTACGCGCGCCGCCCGTCGCGGGGCCCCCACCCGGCGCCCGAAAGGCGCCCGTACGGGTCCGGCCGCCGGCGTCGGCGGGCCCTTACGTGAGCCGGCGGCCGGGCTCCCCGAGGGGTCACACCCGGAGCATCGGCACCATCACGCCGTCGATCATCTCCGCGATCTCGACGTCCGGCCATTCGCTTCCGCATACCTTCGCGCGGTACATGAGCATCGCCGGAATCACATCGGTGAGCAAGGGACTCGTGGCGTCGACCCGAACGTCACCCCGCTCCATTCCACGCTGGAGCAGCTCGCGTATCACCTCGTGGGCCGGCTCGTGCAGGCCCTTCCAGATCACTTCGCGGAACAGGTCGGCATGGGCGTGGTCGCATTCGTGAAGGACCGCACGCAAGGCCATCCCGGCCTGGGAGCGCATGACGTCCCGCATCCGCACGCACAGCACGTACAGGTCCTCGCGCACCGATCCGTGGTCGGCGACCTCCCCCAGCGCGGGCAGCCCGGTCCGCAGCACCTCCGCCACCAGGTCGGTCTTGGTGGGCCAGCGCCGGTAGACGGCCGCCTTGCCGGTGCGCGCCCCGGCCGCGACCGCCTCCATGGTGAGGGCGTTCCAGCCGACGGTGCTCAGCTGGTCCAGGGCGGAGTCCAGAATCGCCCGTTCGAGCGCCGGCCCCCGCCGGCGCACCGGCGCCGCCCCCGCCGACCAGCCCGAATCCGCCATGCCCGTACCTCCGACCGGCCCGCGCGATTCCCGCGCACATTTTCAGCCTTAGTGAACGCTTGCGTTCCCTACATTCGGGCTCCTACCGTGGACCCGCAGTGAACGATTGCGTTCACTATTTCACTTCGGGGGGATCCACAGTGACAAGCGTTCAGCTCGACAAGCCCCGGATACCAGGGGCCGCCCGACGGCCCGGACGTCCAGGGGTGGCGCTCGCCGTCATCGCCGCCTGCCAGCTCATGGTCGTCCTCGACGCGACCATCGTGAACATCGCGCTCCCGCACATCCAGACGGCGCTCTCCTTCTCCACCACCGACCTCTCCTGGGTGATCAGCGCCTACACCCTCGCCTTCGGCGGACTGCTGCTGCTCGGCGGCCGGGCCGGCGACATCCTGGGCCGGCGCCGCGTCTTCGTGACCGGAATCCTGCTGTTCACCCTGGCCTCCCTGCTCGGCGGATTCGCCCAGGAGCCCTGGCAGCTGATGGCGGCCCGCGCCCTCCAGGGCGTCGGCGGGGCCATCGCCTCGCCGACGGCGCTCGCCCTGATCACCACGACCTTCGCCGAAGGCCCCGACCGCAACCGCGCCTTCGGGGTCTTCGCCGCCGTGTCCGCCGGCGGCGGCGCCGTCGGCCTGCTGGCCGGCGGCATGCTCACCGAGTGGCTCGACTGGCGCTGGGTGCTCTTCGTCAACGTGCCGATCGGCGTGCTCATCGCCGTCCTCGCCCCGCTCTACATCAACGAGTCCGAACGCCACCCCGGCCGCTTCGACGCCGCCGGCGCGCTCACCTCCACCGCCGGGATGACCTCGCTCGTCTACGGGTTCATCCGCGCGTCCGAGGACGGCTGGCGCGACTCGCTGACGATCGGCTCCTTCGCCACCGCCGTCGTCCTGCTCGGCCTCTTCGTCCTGATCGAGTCGCGCGCCGCCGAACCGATCATCCCGCTGCGGATGTTCGCCGACCGCAACCGCGCCGGCACCTACCTGATCATGCTCGGCCTCGCCGCCGCCATGTTCGGCATGTTCTTCTTCATCGTCCAGTTCGTGCAGAACGTGCTGGGCTTCTCGCCCATCCAGTCCGGTGTCGGCTTCCTTCCCGTGACGGTGGCGATCATCGCCGCCGCCGGGCTCTCGCAGCGGTTCCTGCCGCGCCTGGGCCCCAAGCCGTTCATGGTCACCGGATCGGCGCTCACCGGGATCGGCCTGGCCTGGCTGACCTTCATCCGCACCGACAGCACCTACCTGTCCGGCGTGCTCGGCCCGATGCTGCTGTTCGGCTTCGGCATGGGCCTCAACTTCGTCACCCTCACCCTCACCGCCGTCTCCGGCGTGTCACCGCGGGAGGCGGGCGCGGCCTCCGGGCTGCTGAACGCCAGCCAGCAGGTGGGCGGTTCGCTCGGCCTGTCGATCCTGGTCACCGTCTTCGGCACCGCCGGGCGCGACGAAGCCGCCAAGCAGGTCCCGGACTTCATGGCCCACGCCGAACCGGGGCAGCTGGCCGCCTTCAAGCAGACCGGGCAGCTGCCGGACCCCTGGGGGGACCTCGTCCTCACCCGGGGCATCTCCACCGCCTTCATCGCCGCCGTCGCCATGGCGGGGCTCGCACTGGCCACCGCACTGCTGGTGATCCGGGTGCGCAAGAGCGACCTGGAGGCCCTCAGCGGAGCCGCCGCCGAGGCAGGCCCCGCGGCCTGAACCCACCGTCCGCCCAATCCGCCCAAGGCGGAGACGCACACAGACGTACGAGGAGCCCCGGGCGCGGAACCACCCCCGCGCCCGGCACCCGCCCGCCCGGCACCACCGCCACCCGGCCGGGACCCCTCAGCAGCCGGTACCCGTCAGCCGGGCAGCCCGGGCAGCCACGCCGGAAGCGCCTCGGTCCGGTCCAGCCAGGCCTGCGGCAGCACCGCGTCCCCGCGCCCGCCCAGTACCCCGCCGACGATCGCGCAGGTGGTGTCCACGTCACCACCCACCTGGGCGGTGGTCCAGAACGCCCGCTCGAAGTCGCCCAGCGCCCGGGCCGCCGACCACAGCGCGAAGGGCACCGTGTCGTGGGCGCTCGTGCGCCGCCCGCAGCCCAGCACCGCGGCGACCGTCGTCGCGTCGCCGTAGTCCAGCATGTCCCGCGCCCTGCGCACGCCCGCACCGACGGCGCTGCGCGGCACCAGGGCGATCACCCCGTCCAGCAGGGCCTCGGCGGTCGGCGGGCCGGCCGGGGACGCCGCCAGCGCGGCCGCGGCGGCGACGGCCATCGCCCCGCACACCGCCTCGCGGTGCTGGTGGGTGGTGTAGGCGGAGATCTCCGCCTGGTGCGTGGCCTGCTCGGGGTCGTCCGCGTACCAGGCGCCGAGCGGGGCGATCCGCATGGCGGCGCCGTTGCCCCAGGAGCCCTGCCCGTTGAAGAGCTCGGCGGCCAGCGTCCGCCAGTCCTCGCCCTCCCGGACCAGGCGCAGCATGCGGTTCACGGCGGGCCCGTAGCCGCGGTCGAAGTCGTGGTGGTCGGCGAAGGAGGCCGCCAGGGCGTCCTGGTCGACGCGGCCGTGCGTGGCGAGCACGGCCAGCACGGAGCAGGCCATCTCGGTGTCGTCGGTCCACTGCCACGGCTCGCTGCCGGCCGGCAGCTCGCGCCGCTTCAGCAGCGGGTAGTTGACGGGAACGAAGTACTGGGAGCCCAGGGCGTCCCCCAGGGCCAGCCCTCGGAGGCTGGACAGGGCGCGTGCGTAACGCGTTTCGGAAGTGGAATCAGCGGTCATCGCGCGTCACTTTAGCCGTCCAGGTCATAAGGCTCGGGTGTGGTCCACCGCTCAAACGGGCGGTCCATCCGGTAGCGGCCGTCGGGTCCGAGCAGCAGGACACGGTATTCGCCGTTGCCCGGGTTGGACAGGGCCTCGAACTCGGCCACCGACCAGTGGAACCAGCGCATGCAGAACAGCCGCATCGTCAGCCCGTGGGTGACCAGCAGGACGTTCTCGGGATGGTCGGGGGCCTCGAAGCTGCGGTAGAGGCTCTCCAGGAAGGAACCGACGCGGTCGTACACGTCGGCGCCCGACTCGCCCTGCGCGAAGCGGTAGAAGAAGTGCCCGTAGGCGTCCCGGTACGCCTTCTGGAGCTTCACGTCGTCGCGGTCCTGCCAGTTCCCCCAGTCCTGCTCGCGCAGTCGGGGCTCCTCGCGCATGCGCACCCGCGCCGGGTCCAGCCGCAGCTCGCGGAAAGTCTGCAGGGTCCGGCGGTAGGGGGAGACGTACGCGCTGATGCTCTCCTCGCCGAAGAGCTCGCGCAGCCGCTCCCCGGCAGCCGCCGCCTGCTCGTGGCCGGTGCGGGTCAGCCGCAGGGCGTGGTCGGGCTCCCGCTCGTACACCGTGTCATCGACGTTCCCCTCCGATTCCCCGTGCCGGACAAGGACGATGCGCCGTGGTCGAACCATCCCCCGACCCTATGCGGCCGCCGGGGCGGCCACGGCCCGGGCACGCCGGTCGGGGGCGGCGCTTGTCCTACGGTCATACCGTCCAGCCGGGTTCGAGGTCGACGACGTCCCCGGTGAGCGCCTCCACGTCGGCCTCGGTCTGGGCGCGCAGCGAGAGCCGCTCGACCCGCTCCTGCCGGTACTTGCCGTGCTCCGCCGCCGCCCGCCACATGGACAGCACCAGGAACTCCCGGCCGGGCGCCTCCCCGAACAGGCCCCGGATCATCCCGGGCGAACCCGCCATGGCGGGGTTCCACACCTTCTCCTGCATCAGCGCGAAATGGTCCACGCGCCCTTCCCGCACCCGGGTGTGGGCAACCCGCACCACGTCGGCGTCGCTGAAGCGCGGCTCGAAGCCAGTCTTCACGTCGAAGCGATGGTCGAAGAGCGTGACCCGGGCATCGGTGTAGGTGCCGTTCTGCGAGGCGGCCAGTCTGTCGTGCGAGCGGGCCATGAAGGAGTCGTAGAAGGAACGGCTCTCCCAGAACGCGAAGACATGCGCGACCCCCTGCCGGCCTCTGCTCCAGCCGCCGCCCTGCCCCCGGAATCCCGGTTCGCCGGGCAGCCCCGCCCACTTGCGCTGCCCGCGCTCGAACCCGCGTCGGTCCGTCACCGTGCAGCGAATCCACTTGACCAGCACCGCGCCATCGTACGGGCCGGGCGCGGTCCCGGTCAGTCCCCGGAGCGGTGGATCCGTACCAGTTCCGCCGCATCCCGCTCGGGCAGCCGAAGCCCGAACTCCCGGTCGAGGAAGGCGGGCAGCAGGTCGGGACGCACCGTCTCCCGCTCGGTCCGCCCGTCGGGGAACAGGCGCGTCAGCTCGCACCCCACGAGCGTCTTGCGCACGGCGTCCCCGGGGAGCTGCACGGTGGTCTTCCCGACGAAGGCGGACCGGGGGTGCGTGGAGCTGTAGTGGTTCAGCACGACGTAGTCCACGGGGTGGTACCGCTGCGGGGAGAAGGCGTACAGGTCCCACCAGCCCTCCCCGCGGCGGGTCCGGAGCACGAGGACGTCTTCCTCCTCCTCGTGGACCGCGTACGTCCACGGCCCCTGGCGTACCTCGGTGCCGGGCCGCGCGAGCGGGACGGGCTCGCGCGGGCCCATGTAGCCGAACCCGGCGTCGCAGAGCCACGGTTCGCCGTCGACGGTGACGACGAGCACGGCGTGCGTCACCGCGAGCAGCGAGTCGCCCCGGGTGCGGTTGCGGGCACCGCGTCCGGAGACCTCGAAGCCGATCCGCTCCAGGGCGGCGGCCAGCAGCGAGTTCTGCTCGTAGCAGTAGCCGCCCCTGCGGGCGCGCACGAGCTTGTCCTCCAGGGCCTTGACCTCCAGCTCGACGGGGCGGCCGAGCAGGACGTCCAGGCTCTCGAAGGGGATGGCGGCGGTGTGGGCCCGGTGCACTTCGTACAACGTCTCCAGGTCGGGCCCGAGTTCCCCTGCCGCCCGCCCCGTTCCGGCGCCGAGGCCGATCCGCTCCAGGTAGGCGTCCAGGTCCAGTTCCTCACCGCTCCACATGGCTCCCCGCTCCCCCGCCGTGAAATCCGTATGCCCGGGCGTCGCCGGGCCCCGCACAATGATCGCCATGACCGCCTTGCACACCAACCCGCTCTTCGCCCGGCTCGCCGGCGCGGAGCGCATCCTCGTCGCGGGCGCCGGCGGCGGCTTCGACATCTACTCGGGCCTGCCCGTCGCCCTCTCGCTGCTGCACCAGGGCAAGGAGGTCCACCTGGCGAACCTCTCCTTCAGCACCCTCGCCGGCCTGCCCCCCGAGGAGTGGGCGGCCCCCGACCTGGCCGCGGTGACCCCGGACTCGGCGCCCCACCTGTCCTACTTCCCGGAGCGGACCCTAGCCCGCTGGCTCCGGCTGCACGGCTACCCCTCCACCGTGTACGCCTTCCCCCAGATCGGGGTGCAGCCGCTGCGCGCCGCCTACCGGGCGCTGATCGACCTCCACCGGATCGACGCGGTGGTGCTGGTCGACGGGGGCACGGACATCCTCATGCGGGGCGACGAGGCGGGCCTCGGCACGCCCGAGGAGGACCTGACCAGCGTGGCGGCACTGGACGCGCTGGACGACGTACCGGAACGGCTCGTGGTGTCGGTCGGCTTCGGCGTCGACGCGTACCACGGGGTCAGCCACGCCCTGGTGCTGGAGAACATCGCGGCGCTGGAGCGGGACGGCGCCTACCTGGGCGCGTTCTCGATCCCCAGGGCCACGCGGGAGGGAGCGCTGTTCCTGGACGCGGTGGCCCACGCGCAGGAGCACACGCCGGACCGGCCCAGCATCGTGGCGGGTTCGATCGCCGCGGCCGTCCGGGGTGCCTTCGGCGACGTGCGGTTCACCGAGCGCACCCGGGGCAGCGAGCTGTTCGTGAACCCGCTGATGTCGCTGTGCTTCGCCTTCGAGCTGCGCGGGCTGGCCGACCGCTGCCTCTACCTGGACCGCATCGAGGACACCCATCTGATGCGGCAGGTCCACTCCAGGATCGCGGAGTTCCGCGAGGACCTGGTCACCCGCCCCTCCCGCGCGATCCCCCACTGACGGGCGGCCCGGCACGGGTACGGCGAAGGGGACCGGCCGTGGGCCGGTCCCCTTCGTTCGTGTGCGGCGGGTCAGCCGTCAGCTACCCGCGCGGGCTCAGCTGCAGCCGCTGGTGGAGCCGCAGCCCTCGCAGATGTAGCAGGAGCCGGCGCGCTGCATCTTCGTACCGCAGGAGAAGCAGAGCGGGGCGTCGGCGGAGACGCCCATCTGCATCTCGACCAGCTCGGCGTTGCTGTGCGCCGTCTTGGGGGCCGGGACCGGGACGATCGCCACCGGCTTGGCCACGGCGGCGACGGGCGCCGACTGGGCGAGGGACTCGGTGTCGAGCTCCTCCTCGTCGAGCGGCTCGTAGGAGCCGGTGTCGAGGTGGCGCTGACGCTCCTCGGCGGAGTGGATGCCGAGCGCCGAGCGGGTCTCGAAGGGCAGGAAGTCCAGCGCCACGCGACGGAAGATGTAGTCGACGATCGACTGCGCCATGCGGACGTCGGGGTCGTCGGTCATGCCGGCCGGCTCGAAGCGCATGTTGGTGAACTTCGCGACGTACGTCTCCAGCGGGACGCCGTACTGCAGACCGACGGAGACGGCGATCGAGAAGGCGTCCATCATGCCCGCGAGGGTCGAACCCTGCTTGGACATCTTCAGGAAGACCTCGCCCAGGCCGTCGTCCGGGTAGGAGTTCGCGGTCATGTAGCCCTCGGCGCCACCGACCGTGAAGGAGGTGGTGATCCCCGGGCGGCCCTTGGGGAGGCGCTTGCGGACCGGACGGTACTCGATGACCTTCTCGACCGCCGTGCGGATGGTCTCCTCGGCCTTCTCGGTGATCTCGGCCTTCTCCTCCTCCTTCTTCTTGGCGGAGAGGGGCTGGCCGACCTTGCAGTTGTCGCGGTAGATCGCGAGCGCCTTGACGCCCATCTTCCACGCCTCGAAGTAGATCTCCTCGATCTCCTCGACGGTCGCCGACTCCGGCATGTTGACCGTCTTCGAGATCGCGCCGGAGATCCACGGCTGGATCGCGGCCATCATGCGGACGTGGCCCATCGCGGAGATGGAGCGCTCGCCCATCGCGCAGTCGAAGACCTCGTAGTGCTCGGTCTTCAGGCCCGGGGCGTCGACGACGTTCCCGTGCTCGGCGATGTGGGAGACGATCGCCTCGATCTGCTCCTCCTGGTAGCCCAGGCGGCGCAGGGCCTGCGGGACGGTGCCGTTGACGATCTGCATCGAGCCGCCGCCGACGAGCTTCTTGAACTTGACCAGGGCCAGGTCCGGCTCGACACCGGTGGTGTCGCAGGACATCGCGAGACCGATGGTGCCGGTCGGCGCGAGGACGGAGGCCTGAGAGTTGCGGAAGCCGTTCTTCTCGCCGAGGCGCAGGACGTCCTGCCAGGCCTCGGTGGCCGCGGCCCAGATCGCGTTGTCCAGGTCGTCGGTGCGCGGCGCGACGGCGTTGGCGTCGGCGTGCTGCTTCATGACGCGCTTGTGCGAGTCGGCGTTGCGGGCGTAGCCGTCGTACGGGCCGACGATGGCGGCCAGCTCGGCGGAGCGCTTGTACGCGGTGCCGGTCATCAGCGAGGTGATCGACGCGGCGAGGGTGCGGCCGCCGTCCGAGTCGTACGCGTGGCCGGTCGCCATCAGCAGGGCGCCGAGGTTGGCGTAGCCGATGCCGAGCTGGCGGAAGGCGCGGGTGTTCTCGCCGATCTTCTGGGTCGGGAAGTCCGCGAAGCAGATGGAGATGTCCATCGCGGTGATGACCAGCTCGACGACCTTGGCGAAGCGCTCGGCGTCGAAGGACTGGTTGCCCTTGCCGTCGTCGTTCAGGAACTTCATCAGGTTCAGCGAGGCGAGGTTGCAGGACGTGTTGTCCAGGTGCATGTACTCGCTACAGGGGTTGGACGCGGTGATGCGGCCGGACTCGGGGCAGGTGTGCCAGTTGTTGATCACACCGTCGTACTGGATGCCCGGGTCGGCACAGGCCCACGCGGCCTCGGCGAGCTTGCGGAAGAGCGCCTTGGCGTCGACCTTCTCGATGACCTCGCCGGTCATACGGGCACGCAGGCCGAACTCGGTGCCGTTCTCGACGGCCGTCATGAACTCGTCGTTCACGCGGACGGAGTTGTTGGCGTTCTGGTACTGGACGGACGTGATGTCGTCGCCGCCCAGGTCCATGTCGAAGCCCGCGTCGCGCAGGGCGCGGATCTTCTCCTCCTCCTTCACCTTGGTGGCGATGAAGTCCTCGACGTCCGGGTGGTCCACGTCCAGGACGACCATCTTGGCCGCGCGGCGGGTGGCACCGCCCGACTTGATCGTTCCTGCGGAGGCGTCGGCGCCGCGCATGAAGGAGACCGGGCCGGAGGCGTTGCCGCCGGAGGAGAGGAGCTCCTTGGAGGAGCGGATGCGGGAGAGGTTCAGGCCGGCGCCGGAGCCGCCCTTGAAGATCATGCCCTCTTCCTTGTACCAGTCGAGGATCGACTCCATGGAGTCGTCGACGGCGAGGATGAAGCAGGCGGAGACCTGCTGCGGCTGGGGCGTGCCGACGTTGAACCACACCGGGGAGTTGAAGCTGAAGATCTGGTGCAGGAGGGCGTAGGTCAGCTCGTGCTCGAAGATCTCCGCGTCGGCGGGGGACGCGAAGTAGTCGTAGTCCTCGCCGGCCTTCGTGTAGGTCTTCACGATGCGGTCGATGAGCTGCTTCAGACCGGTCTCGCGCTGCGGGGTGCCGACAGCGCCGCGGAAGTACTTGCTGGTGACGATGTTGACCGCGTTCACCGACCAGAACTCGGGGAACTCGACGCCGCGCTGCTCGAAGTTGACCGAGCCGTCGCGCCAGTTGGTCATGACGACGTCACGGAGCTCCCAGTTCACCTCGTCGTAGGGGTGCACGCCGGGGGTGGTGTGGATGCGCTCGATCCGCAGGCCGCCCTTGGCGGCCTTGGTCCCCTTGGCGCGGGAACCACGTGCCGAGCTGCTCGCCGTCTCTGTCATGCCGCCTGCCTCCCATATGCGGGCAAAAACGCCCTAAAGTGCCAGCGCTATTCCGCGGCACAGTGCTGTGTGTCTTGTTTCTACGAATCTCGCCCCACTGACCGGCCGGGCCGCGCTGCACTGCGGCCCCGAGCGGTCAGTCGGCGGCGGAGGCGGGCACGGGGACGACCGCGGGGGTCCCTCCGGGCTCGCACTCGTGGGGGTGAGGCCGCGGCTCGCGCAGTTCCGCGATGGCGGTCTCGAAGTCTTCAAGGGTGTCGAACGCTTTGTAGACGGATGCGAACCGCAGGTAGGCGACGAGGTCGAGTTCCTGCAACGGGCCGAGTATGGCCAGACCCACGTCGTGGGTGGTCAGCTCGGCGCTCCCGGTGGCGCGCACCGCCTCCTCGACCCGCTGGCCGAGCTTGGCGAGGGCGTCCTCGGTGACCGGCCGCCCCTGGCACGCCTTGCGCACGCCGGAGATGACCTTGGTACGGCTGAAGGGTTCGGTGACCCCGCTTCGCTTGATCACCATCAGCGAGGCCGTCTCCACCGTCGTGAAGCGACGGGAGCAGTCGGGGCACTGACGGCGCCGGCGGATCGACGTTCCGTCGTCGGTGGTGCGGCTGTCGACGACGCGGCTGTCGGGGTGCCTGCAGAAGGGGCAGTGCATGGTTCCCTCACCCTCCTCTTGGCACGACTGAATCACCCCACGGAGCCCCTCAACGACGGAGAGCGAGTCTTCGCCGGGGGCTCGTGAAGCAGCCACAAGCATATGCGATCCCGGGGACCTCGGCGGACCGAGGACCACAACTTCTGGGTGGCCGCGCCCATCCAACCACTAGATCTTGGGTTGGGCCGGATTTGCGCCACTCCGCGTGTCGCGGTGTCCGATGGCCGGATGCGGGGGTTCGCGGTGCCACACTGGGCCCAGCGCCGGGCCCCGCCCGGGCATGGCCGATCCAACCGGGAAGGGTACCGTAAGGAGCGGACGCGGAGCCGAACCCACGTTCGGCCGGACCGGCGCAAAACACATTCCGCTTGACCGCCCCGGCGGTCGCTTTCGGACGCACGGCCGTCACCCATATCGGCCGCCCATACACCCGCCGATCTAACCCAGGCGGGGGATCCGCGATTTTTCACTCGAACGTGTGTTTGGCGCAACCTTTCGAAAGCTACTACCGTTGTCCAGCTAGGGAGAACATTTCGAGAGGGGCCGACGTGACCACCACCGCAGACAGTGCCACCATCACTGCCCAGAACCGCTCCCAGAGCCGACTCGAGCCGGTGCATGCCATGAACGACGCCAGTCAGAACCAGGAGGCGGAGGCCGTACGCCCCGCTCGCTCCCTGCCAGGGCGACCTCCAGGCATCCGCGCCGACAGCTCCGGGCTCACGGACCGGCAGCGGAGGGTGATCGAGGTCATCCGGGACTCCGTGCAGCGCCGCGGCTACCCGCCGTCGATGCGCGAGATCGGCCAGGCGGTCGGCCTCTCCAGCACCTCCTCCGTGGCGCACCAGCTGATGGCCCTGGAGCGCAAGGGCTTCCTCCGCCGAGACCCGCACCGGCCCCGCGCCTACGAGGTGCGCGGCTCGGACCAGCCCAGCTCGCAGCCCACGGACACCACCGGCAAGCCCGCCGCCTCCTACGTCCCCCTGGTCGGCCGGATCGCGGCCGGCGGGCCGATCCTGGCCGAGGAATCCGTCGAGGACGTGTTCCCCCTCCCCCGCCAGCTCGTCGGTGACGGCGAACTGTTCGTCCTCAAGGTCGTCGGCGACTCGATGATCGAGGCCGCGATCTGCGACGGCGACTGGGTCACCGTCCGCCGCCAGCCCGTCGCGGAGAACGGCGACATCGTCGCCGCCATGCTGGACGGCGAGGCCACCGTCAAGCGCTTCAAGAGGGAGGACGGCCACGTGTGGCTGCTCCCGCACAACGCCGCCTACCAGCCGATCCCCGGCGACGAGGCGACCATCCTCGGCAAGGTCGTGGCCGTGCTGCGACGGGTCTGACCCGGCACGCCGCCCCTCATCCAGCTCCGGGACCCCCTGCGCCGGTCCCGGAGCTGCTCCATGTCTGCGGGCGCTACCGCCACCCGTCCCCGCGGGCGCGCGTATGCCCACACCGCCCCTACGGGCCTACCCGGCCGCCTCCGGGGCCGTGACCGGGCCGCCCTGCCTGCCGTCGGCCCTGCTTGCCGTCGGGCTTACTTGCCGTCGGGCTTACTTGCCGTCGGCCTTCGCGCTCGCGTCGATGGCGGCCAGCGAGCGGCGGACCTGGTTGCGGTCCGTCGTGTACCAGAAGTCGGGCAGCGAGGCACGTAGGAAGCTCCCGTACCGGGCCGTGGCCAGGCGGGGGTCCAGGACCGCCACCACGCCCCGGTCACCGGAGGCCCGTACGAGCCGGCCGGCGCCCTGGGCCATCAGCAGGGCGGCATGGGTGGCCGCGACCGCCATGAAGCCGTTGCCTCCGTTCTCCTCGACCGACTTCTGCCGCGCGCTCATCAGCGGGTCGTCGGGGCGCGGGAACGGGATCCTGTCCATGATCACGAGCTGGCAGCTGGGCCCGGGCACGTCCACGCCCTGCCAGAGGGACAGCGTGCCGAACAGGCAGGTCTTCGGGTCCGCCGCGAAAGTCTTGATCAGCTCGCCGAGCGTCTCCTCGCCCTGGAGCAGGATCGGGTTGTCGAGCCGCCCGCGCAGCTCCTCGGCGGCGGCCTTGGCGCCGCGCATGGAGGAGAACAGGCCCAGGGTGCGGCCGCCGGAGGCTTCGATCAGCTCCGCCAGCTCGTCCATCATGTCGCCGCGGGTGCCCTCCCGGCCCGGCGTCGCCAGGTGCTTGGCGACGTAGAGGATGCCCTGCTTCGGGTAGTCGAACGGCGACCCGACGTCCAGGCCCCGCCACACCGGCACGCCCTCGCCCTCCACCCCTTCCGGGGAGAGTCCCAGCGAGGCCGCGACCCCGTTGAAGTCGCCGCCGAGCTTGAGGGTGGCGGAGGTGAGGACCACCGAGCGGTCCTCGAAGAGCTTCTCGCGCAGCAGCCCCGACACCGAGAGGGGGGCGACCCGCAGGGTCGCGCCGAAACGGTCGTGGCGCTCGTACCAGACGACGTCGTACTCGGAGCCGTTGGTGATCCGCTCCGCCACCGTGTGGACGTTCTCCACGGCGGCGAGGGCCTGCTTGCGGACGGCGTCCTCGTCGTGCACGGACTTGTCCCGCGTGGCACCGATCGCGGAGATCACGTTGCGTGCGGAGTCGCGCAGCGACATCAGCGCGTAGCCGAGGTCCTCGGGGATCTCCTCCAGACGGCCGGGGAGCGCCAGCTCCATCACCCGCTCGAAGGTCTCGGCGGCGGTCTGCAGGGAGTCCGCGGTCTTCTCGTCGACCAGCTTGGCGGCACGCTTCACGGCCCGGTTGACCTGCCCCGGGGTGAGCTCGCCGGTCGCGACACCGGTGACGCGGGAGACCAGCTCGTGCGCCTCGTCCACGATCAGCACCTCGTGCTGCGGGAGCACCGGGGCACCCTCGATGGCGTCGATGGCGAGCAGCGCGTGGTTGGTGACGACCACGTCCGCGAGCTTGGCCCGCTCACGGGCCGCCTCCGCGAAGCACTCGGCCCCGTACGCGCACTTCGTGGCGCCCAGGCACTCCCTGGAGGAGACGGAGATCTGGCTCCAGGCCTTGTCGGAGACGCCGGGGGTGAGGTCGTCGCGGTCGCCCGTCTCGGTCTCGTCCGCCCAGTCGCGCAGGCGCAGCAGGTCCTTGCCGAGCTTGCTGGTCGGGGTGGCCGCCTCGAACTGGTCGAAGAGGCCCTCCTCCTCGTCCTGCGGTACGCCCTCGTGGAGGCGGTGCAGGCACAGGTAGTTGGACCGGCCCTTGAGCATGGCGAACTGCGGCCGCCGGCGCAGCTGCGGGTGGAGCGCCTCGACCGTGCGCGGCAGGTCGCGCTCGACGAGCTGGCGCTGGAGCGCGAGCGTCGCCGTGGCGACGACCACGCGCTCGCCGTGCGCCAGGGCCGGCACCAGGTAGCCGAGGGACTTGCCGGTGCCGGTGCCGGCCTGGATCAGCCGATGGGAGTTGTCGTCGATCGCTTCGGCGACGGCTTCGGCCATGGCCACCTGGCCGGGCCGCTCCGTGCCGCCGACGGCGGAGACGGCGGCGTGCAGCAGGTCGGTGAGGGAGGGCTTCGTCATAGCACTGCCAACCCTACGGGGCGCCACCGACAGCGACCGCATCGATCACTCTTCAGGGGCCGTGCAGGGGGTTGGGCACGGTGCCGTGGACGACTGCGCCCGGGCGGTCCGGGCGGTCGCGGTAGCCGTCCGCGTGCAGCCGGTTCCGGTTCAGGCAGAGCCGGTCGATCCGCTCCGTCAGCAGGTCGAAGAGGCGGTGGCGCTCCTTGTCCTCGGGGAAGCGGGCCTGGTGGCGGAGGATCTCCGCCCGCACCAGGGACCAGAAGGCGCCCTCGGGCACGCCGAGCCGGTCGTCGCAGAGGGCGGACAGGTAGCGGAAGACGCCGATGAACAGTCCCGAGTGGATGAACTGGGTGAGGAAGCCGGGCGGCTCCGCGAGCAGCGCCGCCCGCACCTCGTCGGGCATGGACGCGTGCTCGGGCAGGGGCGTGCTGCTGATGTTGACGTCGTCCACGAAGTCCTTGACGGCCAGGCGGACGGGGACGTCCCGCTCGTCGAAGATCACGACGGTGTTCTCGCCGTGCGGGGAGAACACCGTGCCGTAGCGGTAGAGGAAGTGCAGCAGTGGGGGCAGCAGGGCCGCGAAGAGGCTGCGCAGCCAGGCCTCGGGGGTGAGGCCGGAGCGGGCGACGAGTTCGGCGGTGAAGGAACGCCCGCGCGGATCGACGTGGAGGAGGGCGGCGAGGGTGCGGGCGCGTTCGCCGGGGTCGAGCCGGCCCGCCAGCGGCTCCCGCCAGATCGCGCCGAGGAACTCTCTGTACTGGTAGGGCACCTCGGGGAGCCCGTCGTACACGGGGTGGCGGACGGTGACCGAGGCGACCTCTCCGAGCAGTACGACCCGGCATTCGTCGCGCAGGAAGGGGTCGGCGTCGCGGAGCGAGTGGATCCAGGCGGTGACGGCGGGCGCGGCCACGCTGAGGTCGCTGGGCAGTCCGCGCCAGACGGTGGTGTTGAAGACGGACAGCGGGAGTTTGACGCTGTGCCGGTCGGGACGGGTGAGGTTGAGGAAGGTGCGGATCGACTGCTGCGGGATCCTGTCGTCCGGGTCGGCGGGGAGCGGCACGAGGGCGCCGGAGGCGAGGGCGGGCGCGAAGAGGGGCAGGACGATCTCGTCCCACTGCCAGGGGTGTACGGGGAGGTACAGGTAGCGGAGCGGGTCGAGGCCCCGGTCGCGGAGGATCCGGTCGAACGCCGCACGGGTGGCGGGATCGAGCTCTGCCGCGTAGAGCCGCGCCGGATCTTCCAGGCCGGCGGTGCCCCGGTACTCGGCCAGGGAGGTGTGGGCGGCGAGCCACGGCAGCCGCTGCCGGGTGCGCGCCTCGGGGGCCCAGGCGGCGGCGTCCGCGGCGGACCACCCCACGCGGCCCTTGTTGGCGACGAGCCAGGGATGGCCGGTCTGGTGTCCTTCGAGCGCCGCGTAGTCCAGGTCTGCGAGGACGTCGGCGGTGAGCGCGTGGTGGTCGAGCCGGGCATCGGCGGCGAGGGTGGAGCTGAGCTCGTGGATCAGGTGGCCGAGGGTCGGCCCGTCGATGCGCAGCAGGGTGCGGGCCCGGACGAGGAAGCCGTACGGGTCCCCGAACGTGGTCGGGGGCTCGGTGGAGGGGCCCGGCGGGGTCAGCGTGATGGTGTCCGGCGTGACCTGCCAGCTGCCGTAGGCGCGCCGGCGGGCGCGGAAGCCCAGACTGCTGCCGTCGTCGAGGGTCAGGGTCCAGGCGTCGCCGGCGGCCGCGGGCACGGGTTCGGGGCGGACGATGTCCTCGTACGCGAACTCGCCGAGCATCTTGGCCAGCAGTCGGCGCGCCGCGAAGTCCCAGGTGGGCTGGTTGATTTCGGGGGGCGTGCACGGGTGCTGGGGCGACGGAGGAACGGCGTGCTCGGCCGGGTCGGGGGCTGCGGGGAAATTCGGCACGGGACTCCTCGGATATCGGGAACCTTGCTGAGCGACGCGGAGTTCTGGAGATGAGAGCTGTGAAAACCGAATGCCGAGAAGCGAATACCGAGATTGCGAGAAGCGAGAACCGAGACCCCAGGGCCGAGGGCCGACGAACCGGGTCCGGATCGAACGGGATGACCGGGCGGGATGGCCGGACGGGATGGCCGGGCGGCGATCAGAGCAGATTGCGCAGCGCCCGCTCACGGATCATCAGTGCTGCTCGTTTCTCGGGGAGTTCGATTTCCGTGGAATAGCGGAAGCCGGCATTCATGAAGGCTGATACGGAGGGGGTGTTGCGAATGTCCGGTTCCGCGATGATGCGTGTGCATCGGGGGCGGTTGTCGAAGACGAGCTCGGTGACGGCTCGCAGCAGCGTGGTGCCCAGGCCCCGGCCCCGGTTCGTGCCGTCTCCGATGAGCAGGTGGATACCCGTGTCGTGGGAGCGCGCCGGGTAGTGGCGGGAGACCGGGTCGAGATCGGCCCGGTAGATCTCCCAGTAGCTCATGGGACCGCCGTCGAGGAAGCCGAGGCAGGGGATGCTGTGGCCGTCGCCGTCGAGCTGGGCCCGCAGGTGGGCTTCGGTGACGGCGGGCGACCCGCCCAGTTCCCAGTAGGCGGCCACCTCGGGATCGTTCATCCAGCCGGTGAGCAGTTCCAGGTCCCGGCCCGGCCGTACGGGTTCGAGGCGGAAGGGCCCTGCCGGTGTCGGGACCGCACCCCAGCCCGCCGGTGAGTCGAGGAGGTCCGCCTCGGCGAGCAGCGGCAGCAGTCCGACGGCGAAGCGGTGCACGGTGGCCTCCTGGGAGGCGGGGCCGTCGGCGGTGCTCGTGGTGGTGTCCGTGGGAGGCATCGGGGCTCTTCTCGGTGTCGGCGGGAGCGCGTCAGTCGTGGAGGGGGTTGGTGATGGTGACGTAGACGGACTGGGTGTCGACAGGGCCCACGAGCTCGTCGAGCCCGCCGAGGCGGGTGAGCAGGTTCGCCTTGCAGCGCAGGGTGGGTGAGTCGAGGAGCCGTGCGGGGACCGGGCCGAGGCCCGAGGCCTTGCCGAGGAAGCGGCGGAAGGCGGCGAGGAGCACGCGCTCGTCGGCGAGCCGCTGCGATCCGAAGGCGCCGATGAGGCCGATCACGTTGTTGATGCCCAAGTAGTAGGCGAAGCGTTCGTCGGTGACGGCGTCCGGGACGAACGTGTCGCTGGCGCCGCCGATCCCGGGGAGGCGTCGCTCCAGTTCGGCTCGCCGGGAGTCGCGGAAGTAGTAGCCCTGGTTGTCGCGGAAGCGGCCGCCGACGGGCCAGCCGGCCCGGTCGAGGAGCACCAGCGTGTTCTGCTGGTGTGCTTCGAGGGCGATGCCGGCGAGGGCGTCGAAGGCGAGTACCGGCAGGACGACGTGGTCGAGGTAGCGCAGGAACCACTCGGCTGCGACGGCGGCGACGGGCCGGCCGGTGGTCAGCGCGAGCCGGGAGAGGGTGTCGGCGAGCCGGGAGCGCATCGTGGTCCGGCCGGGCCACGGGCGGAGGGAGGTCAGTGCGGCGACGCACACGGCGTCGTCGTCGGAGCGGAAGGGGTTGTGGCGAAGCACGGCGTCGAATCCCCGGACGGGGGTGCCGTCCAGGGCGTCGACGGCGACCCAGGCGGGGTCGCGGACGATGTCGAAGCCGGGGTGGGCGGTCTGCCACTGCTCTGCGAGACCGGTCCGGAGCAGCCGGTGGACCTCGACGCCGCGGTGGAGTTCCTTGCGGAGGTTCTCCCGGCGGGAGTTGGTGATGCGCAGTCCGAGGGAGAGCTTGAGCATCGCGGGGGCGCCGGGGCGGTGGACGGTGCGGACGGAGGAGGTGGGGTACCAGGGGGTGCCGTGGGGACCCAGGTCGGTGATGCGTCCCGCGTCGCGGAGGGCGGTGACGGCGGGGCGCTGGAGGAGGTCTCGGGCCTGCCAGGGGTGCAGGGGAAGGGCGGTGGTGCCGGCGGGCAGTGGGAGGCCGGGGGCGAGCCGGGCGAGGAGCTGTGCGGCGGATACCGGGCGGCCCCGTTCCGTCCAGGCGGAGTCGGTGGCGAGGGCCTCGGGCGCGACCGCGATCCAGTGCAGGGGGAAGGAGCCGTGGAGTTCGGGTGAGTAGTGGCGTACTTCGGCTTCCGAGAGTCCTTCGCGGCTCTTGGGATCCGGTTGGAGGGGGTGGCCGAGGAGGAGTGACTGTTCGGCGGTGAGGAAGCGGTCGCCTGCGACGGGGGCCGGGCCGGTGGGGCGTTGGCGGCGGTCGGCGATGAACTCGGTGGTGCGGCGCACCGAGTCGGCGACCCGGCCTACGAGGTCGGTGCCGCTGCGGCCGTCGCCCTCGCGGGCGAGCAGGCCCGCGAGGGTGACGGCGTCCACGGCGGGGGCATGGGCGGGGGCGCCTTCGAGGCGGGCGGGGCCGAACCGGTGCCAGCCTGCCGGGGACCAGTACCGGACGGGGACGAGCAGCGCGGCCCCGGACGCGGGGAGGGGAATGCGGAGCAGGGTGCCGGCGGGCCCGTCGGGGCGGCCGATGCCGCTCTCGCGGACCCAGCACCGCAGCAGGTTCTCCACCGTCGCGGACTCGGCCGCGGTGGCCGGGTCGGGGTGGTCCAGCAGGTCGGGCAGCGTCGCCGGGTCGGGGCCGGTGGGTCCGGTGCCGCCCACCCGGGGGCGGAGGGTGCCGTCCTTCTGCCTGGGCACGGTGCCCGGCGGGGCATGGGCCGGGGTGGCCTGCGCAGCCGGGACTCCGGGCACGGGCCCGGCCTCCGCTCCGGCCCGGGCCCGGCCGGGGGCCGCCTGCTCCCGGTCCCGCTCGCCGGCCGGGGATGCCGCGGACAGCTCGGGGTGCGCCGGGTGCGGGCAGGGCTCCGGCGGCAGCTGCGCGGCGGCGGGTGCCGCGGGCTGTGGCGGACCGGCGGGGTGCCCGGCGCCGGGCGGCCGGCCGGAACCGTCCGGGCGCACCGGGGCGGGCGCGTCCGCCGGGCGCACCGGGACCGCCTGGTGGTCGGGGGCGGCTGCGGGCTGCGCCTGTGCGGCGACGTCCTGCCCCGGGGCGTCACCGGGCCCGCCCGCCGGCCATCCCGGGCCCCCCGCGGCCGCGGGGGCGACCCCGCCGGAGGCCGCCTGCGCGAGCTCGGCGGGGGTGGGCGGCAGCCCGCCGGGGGCGGCATCCGGGGCCGGGTGCGCCGACGCCGGGGTGACGGGCGACGCCGGGGTGACGGCCGAAGCCGGGGTACCGGCCGGAGCAGGGGCGGCGGGCGACTGGGGGGCCGAGGCCTGGACGGCGGCCGGGGCCGGGGTGGCGGGTGCCAGGGGGGCCGGGGGCGGGGTGAGGCCGGCTAGGGGGGTGGGGGGCGGGGTTTCCGGGGTGGTGGGGCGGGGGGTGGTGGAGGGGTCCGGCATCGGGGGTCCTTCGGCGTGCGGTCAGTGGGGCCGGCGGGCGGCGGCGGGGATGGAGTCGGCCAGCCGGTCCAGGACGGCTGCGGCCTGTTCGTCGGTCAGGGTCAGCGGGGGCAGCAGGCGGACGACGCTGGAGTGGCGGCCTCCGAGCTCGACGATCAGGCCGCGGTCCAGGCACTCCTGGCGCACGGCGGCGGCGAGTGCGGGTGCGGCGGCGCCGGTGTCGGGGTCGACGAGTTCGAGGCCGATCATCAGTCCGCGGCCCCGTACGTCGCCGACGCACGGCTGCTCCGCGGCCAGGCCGCGCAGTGCGGTGAGCATCCGTTCTCCCAGCGCGGCCGCGCGCTCGGCGAGTCCGTTGCGGCGGACGTAGGCGAGGGTGGCGGTGCCCGCGGCCATGGCGAGCTGGTTCCCGCGGAACGTTCCGGCGTGGGCACCGGGGGCCCAGACGTCCAGTTCGGCCCGGTAGACGATCACGGCCAGCGGGAGGCTGCCGCCGATGGCCTTGGACAGGACCATCACGTCGGGGACCACCCCGGCGTGGTCGACACCCCAGAAGGCGCCGGTGCGGCCCACCCCGGTCTGCACCTCGTCCGCGATCAGCGGGATGCCCCGGGCCGCGGTGATCTCCCGCATCCGGCGCAGCCAGGCGTCGGGGGCCGGGTGGACCCCGCCCTCTCCCTGCACCGGCTCGACGATCATGGCGGCGGGCAGCGGCACCCCGCCCTTGGGGTCGTCGAGCAGGGTCTCGGTCCAGCGGGCCCCGAGCCGCGCGCCCTCGGCGCCGCCCACCCCGAACGGGCAGCGGTGGTCCTGCGGGTAGGGCAGCCGGGTCACCCGTACGTCGCCGGCGCCGCCGGAGGCCTCCAGGGCTCCGGCGGTCATCCCGTGGTAGGCGCCGGTGAAGGTGAGCAGCCCGGTGCGTCCTGTGGCGGCCCGGACCAGTTTCAGGGCGGCCTCGACGGCGTCGGTCCCGGCGGGGCCGCAGAACTGCACGCGGGCGTCGGCGGCCAGTTCCGCGGGCAGGTTCTCGAAGAGCTCGGTGGTGAAGGCGTCCTTGACCGGGGTGGCCAGGTCGAGGACGTGCAGCGGAGCGCCCGAGTCGAGGACCCCGCGGACGGCTTCGAGGACGACCGGGTGGTTGTGCCCGAGGGCGAGGGTGCCCGCGCCGGAGAGGCAGTCGAGGTAGCGCCGCCCGTCGGCGCCCTCGATCGTCAACCCCCGTGCGCGCACGGGGACGATGGGCAGCGAGCGGGCGTAGGTCCGGGCGGCGGACTCCCGCGACGCCTGCCTGCGCAGGATCCCCTCGGCGAAGGCGGTTCTCCGTCCGCCCTGCGCCGGGACCTGCGTCCCCGCGGGCGTCGGCGTCGGTGGTGCCGCCTGGGCCACGCCCCCTGCCTCGGCCACACCCCCGGCCGGGCCCCCGGCCGCAGGTGCTCCCGCGGCCTCGGCTGCGTCCCGGGCCGGGGCATCGGCGGCGGTCGGTTCGGTCACGGCCACGACTGTCGGTCCTCCCGCAGGTTGCTCTTCCGGATTGCGCCTCGAACACGAACGCTGCTGCACCATCCCCCGTACGTACCAACGACGGTGACGGCTTCGGATCACGGGTGGACCGAAGATCCTTGCGGTTCGGCCGGGCCTGCGCGGCAGGAACCATCGACCCGGCGCCCGCCGTCCTATGCCTCGGCGGCATAGTGGGGTGCTGCGATCCACCCCGATCGACTCCGTCCCAACACCTCGAAACTCCTGGGGGCTTACGACATGCGACCGAACCGACCGGTCACCGCGATCCTCTGCGCGGCCGCGCTCGCGCTGACCGCCTCGGCCTGCGGACCCGGCGACGGGGAGGCCGGCGCCGACGCCAAGCCGACCGTGGCTGCGCCCCCGCCGTCCGGCGCGGCGGACGGGATCAAGATCCCCGACGAGCTCAAGGAGAGGCTCAAGCAGCACGGCTTCGACCTGGAGAAGTGGAAGGGGGGCGCGTGGAAGAACTGGAAGAAGGAGGACTGGCTCCGCGAGGCGGGCGACTACGTCAACCCGATCATCGACGGCCTCTGGGACCCGGACCGGATGCGTGACGCGGAGCAGCCGCAGCGCCCGGCCGTCGACCCGGACGCCGGCAAGGACCAGGGTGTCACCGACCCGACCCCGGCTCCGGTGACGGCCCAGCCGGCGGCTTCGCCGTACCACTCCAGCGTCCCGGCGTCCGGGAAGGTCTTCTTCGACGGCCCCGAGGGCTCGATGGTCTGCTCGGCCACCGTGGTGAAGGACCCGGCCCGCCCGGGCAAGTCCAACATGGTCTGGACGGCGGGCCATTGCGTGCACGCGGGCAAGGCCGGCGGCTGGTACCGCAACATCGCCTTCGTCCCGTCCTACAACAACGCGGGCAAGCCGGCGGCGGCGCTCAAGGGCGCGCCGCGCGAGCAGGTCGCCCCGTACGGCGTGTGGTGGAGCGACTGGGCGCAGACCTCGGACCAGTGGATCGCGACGGGCGGTCCGACGGGTGGCGCGGGTGCCCCGTACGACTTCGCGGTGCTGCACGTGACGCCGGAGAAGGGCGGCGGCAAGTCGCTGGAGGAGACGGTCGGTACGGCGCTTCCGGTGGAGTTCAACGCTCCGGCGGTGGGCAAGGTCGCGAGCATCACGGCGACGGGCTACCCGGCGGCGGCTCCGTTCGACGGGCAGAAGGCGTTCCAGTGCGCGGACAAGCCGGGCCGGCTGGCGCTCAAGCAGGCCGACCCGGTGATGTACCGCATCGGCTGCACGATGACGGGCGGTTCGTCCGGTGGCGGCTGGGTCGCGGCGGGTGCCGACGGCAAGCCGGCGCTGGTGTCGAACACCTCGATCGGTCCGGCGAAGGCCGGCTGGCTGGCCGGGCCGAAGCTCGGTCCCGAGGCCAAGGGCATCTACGACGCGGTGAGCGCCAAGTTCAAGTGACCTGCCGGGCATGACACATGACGGAGGGCCCCCGCACCTGCGGGGGCCCTCCGTCATGTGTGGCCGTGCGGCGTGTCGCCGTCAGTGCTTGGCGGGCACGTACGGCGCCAGTTCCGCCGCCAGTTCCTCGTGGACCCGGGCCTTGAGCAGGGTGCCCTCCGCGGTGTGCTCCTCGGAGATCACCTCGCCGTCGGCGTGGGCCCGGGCGATCAGCGAGCCGCGGGTGTACGGCACGAGGGCCTCCACCTCGACGGCGGGCCGGGGCAGCTCGGTGTCGATGAGCGCGAGGAGTTCCTCGATGCCCTGGCCGGTGCGGGCCGAGACGGCGATGGAGTGCTTCTCGATGCGCAGCAGCCGCTGGAGGACGAGCGGGTCCGCGGCGTCCGCCTTGTTGACCACCACGATCTCGGGCACGTTGACCGCGCCGACCTCGCGGATGACCTCGCGCACCGCCGCCAGCTGCTCCTCCGGTGCCGGGTGCGAGCCGTCCACGATGTGCAGGATGAGGTCGGAGTCGCCGACCTCCTCCATCGTGGAGCGGAACGCCTCGACGAGGTGGTGGGGCAGGTGCCGGACGAAGCCCACGGTGTCGGCCAGGGTGTAGACGCGGCCGGAGGGGGTTTCGGCCCGGCGCACGGTCGGGTCGAGGGTGGCGAACAGCGCGTTCTCCACCAGTACGCCCGCGCCCGTGAGGCGGTTGAGCAGGGAGGACTTGCCGGCGTTGGTGTAGCCGGCGATGGCGACCGAGGGGATCTTGTTGCGGCGGCGTTCCTGCCGCTTGATGTCCCGGCCGGTCTTCATCTCGGCGATCTCCCGGCGCATCTTCGCCATCTTCTCGCGGATGCGGCGCCGGTCGGTCTCGATCTTGGTCTCACCGGGGCCTCGGGTGGCCATGCCGCCACCGCCGCCGCCACCCATCTGCCGGGAGAGCGACTGGCCCCAGCCGCGCAGTCGCGGCAGCATGTACTGCATCTGCGCGAGTGCGACCTGCGCCTTGCCCTCTCGGGACTTGGCGTGCTGGGCGAAGATGTCGAGGATGAGGGCGGTCCGGTCGACGACCTTGACCTTGACGACGTCCTCGAGCGCGATGAGCTGGCCGGGGCTGAGCTCGCCGTCGCAGACGACGGTGTCGGCCCCGCTTTCGAGGACGATGTCGCGCAGCTCGCGCGCCTTGCCGGAGCCGATGAAGGTGGCCGGGTCGGGCTTGTCTCGGCGCTGCATGACACCGTCGAGCACGAGGGCGCCCGCCGTCTCGGCGAGGGCCGCGAGCTCCGCGAGGGAGTTCTCGGCGTCCTGCACGGTCCCGGAGGTCCAGACACCGACGAGGACCACGCGCTCCAGGCGGAGCTGGCGGTACTCGACCTCGGTGACGTCCTCGAGCTCGGTCGAGAGACCGGCGACGCGGCGCAGGGCCGCGCGCTCGGAGCGGTCGAACTGGTCGCCGTCCCGCTCTCCGTCGATCTCGTGGCTCCAGGCGACGTCCTCTTCCATCAGGGCATCGGCCCGAAGGCTCTCGGTGAAGCGCTGCGAGTCCCGCACGTCCTGCGCGTCCCGCGGGTCCTGGGAAGGGGAAGAAGAGGAGGTCATTGGATCCTTACGTCGATTCGATGGTGTCGCGCCGGCCCGTTCCGGCGGCCGGCCGGCTGGGCCAGGGCCAAAGGTACCGCTGTGCGTGACATAACACTGTCACGTCCAACGTGTGGTCCCGCCTGGTGATTCCCGGAGCCGGATTCCCCGGAGCCGGATTCCGCGGGGCAGGACGCCTCGGCGGGGCCCTCCGGGGGTGTCCCCCGTCGGCCTCGTCGATGGTGTCATGCCCGTTCCCCGGCCGTCATACCGTTTTCCGCCGCTACGGCTTCCCGGCAGCCGGAGCCACAGCCGCAGCCGGGGCCTTCCCCGGGGCCGCAGCGGCCGCCGGCCCGCCCCACTCCGGGTGCCCGGGCATCGCCGGGGTGGTCTCCCCGTACAGCCAGGGCCGCAGGAAGGCCGTGAGGTCGCGTCCGGCCTCCTGGGACGCGAGGCGTACGAAGTCGTCCGTGCCGGCGATGCCGTCCTTGTGCTCCGCCACCCAGCGACGCTCGACCCGGTCGAAGGCCGCCGCGCCGATCTCCTGGCGCAGGGCGTAGAGGATCAGCGCGGCCCCGTCGTAGACGACGGGCCGGAACAAGCCGATCTTCTGGCCCGGGGCGGCGGCCTTGGGGGCGGCCGGGGGGCCGCCCTGGGCCCGCCACTGGTCGGAGCGCTGGTAGGCCTCGCGCATCCGCCGTTCCAGGGGGTACTTGCCGAGCCCGTCCGCGTACAGGGCCTCGTACCAGGTGGCGTGCCCCTCGTTGAGCCACAGGTCGGACCAGGTGCGCGGGGTGACGCTGTCGCCGAACCACTGGTGGGCGAGCTCGTGGACCATGACGGACTCCACGTACCAGTCGGGGTAGCCGGCCGCCTCCCCGGCGAACAGGCCGTGCTCGAAGAGCGAGAGGGTCTGGGTCTCCAGCTCGAAGCCGGTCTTCGCGCGGGCGATCAGCACCCCGTAGTTCTCGAAGGGGTACCGGCCGACGCGCTCCTCCATCCACGCGACGTGCCCGGCGGTCTTCGCCAGCCAGGGCTCCAGCCGCTCCCGGTCGGCGGCGGGCACCACGTCGCGCAGCGGCAGGCCGTGCGGGCCGGTGTGGTGGAGGACGGCGGAGTGGCCGATGGAGACCTGGGCCAGCTCGGTGGCCATCGGGTGCAGGGTCCGGTACGTCCACTCGGTGGTGCCGCCCGCCTGGGCGGCCGGGAGGTCGCCGGGCAGCCCGTTGGCCACGGCCCTGTAGCCGTCGGGGGCGGTGATGCGGAAGGTGAACCAGGCCTTGTCGGCGGGGTGGTCGTTGCAGGGGAAGACCCGGTGGGCGGCGTCGGCCTGGTTGGCCATGGCGAGGCCGTCCTCGGTGACGACCCAGCCGCCGTCGGAGGCCCGGCCGCGCGGGTCGCTGGTGTGCCGGACGGTAATGTGCAGCGGCGCGCTCGCCGGGACCGGGTGCGCGGGGGTCAGTACGAGGTCCTCCCCGGCGGACTCGAACCGTGCGGGCTGCCCGTTGACCTCGGCGGAGGCGACCGTCCCGTGCGTGAAGTCGAGGTTGATCCGCTCCAGCGGCTCCAGGCTGCGCGCCTCGATGGCGGTGACCGCGTCGAGGGGGCTGCGGTTGTCCTTGTACGTGAGGGAGAGGTCGTACGAGAGGACGTCGTAGCCGGGGTTGCCCAGCTCGGGGAAGAGCCGGTCGCCGATGCCCAGCGGCTTCGGCGGGGGCAGCACGGCGGCGACGAGGGTGAGGGAGGCCGCCGCGAGCAGGGAGGCGCGCAGGCGCGGGGAGGTGAGCTGCATCCACCACCGCTTACCAGCGCGTGTCCCGGGCCCGCGAGCGGCGCGCGACGACTCCACCCGAACGGGGCGCCGGAGCCGGGCGGCGGGCTCCGTACGCCCCCGCGTGCGCGCCCCTGCGCGCGCTGTCCCCGCGATCCCCCCGGCACACCCCCAGGGTTCCCCGAAAGCCTTCCCAGCCCCTTGTTCCCCCGGATCCCCGATATCCGATCCCCCGACCCGACCCCCCGATCCCCCCGGCCCTTCTCCGACCGCCCCCTACACCCGGCTGACGTCGTACACGCCGGGTACGTCCCGCATCGCCCGCATCAGCGCGGGCAGTACCGCCGCGTCGGGCAGCTGCAGGGTGTAGCTGTGGTGGACGCGCTGTTCGACGGGCGGCTCGACGGTGGCGGAGACGACCTCGACCCCGAGCCTGGCGATGGCCTCGGTCAGGTCGGCCAGCAGGTGCGGGCGGCCGAACGATTCGGCGGTGAGGGTGACCCGGCAGTCCGCGGTGGCCCGCCAGTGCACGGCGACCGAGGTGCGGCCCAGGGAGCGCATCTGGGCCACGGCCGGGCAGTGCTCCCGGTGGACGGTGACGGCCCCGCCGCGTACGAGGAACCCGGCGACCGCGTCCGGCGGTACGGGGGTGCAGCATCCGGCGAGGCGGACGTGTGCGTCGGGGAGGTCGGCGACGGCGTTGCCCCCGCCGCCGCGCAGCCCCGGTACGGACAGCGGCGCCCGGGGCGCGGCGGTGGCGGGGCCGGGGCCGTCGGGGTGGGTCTGGAGCCAGCTGCCGATGGCGATCCGGGCGGCCGGGGTCCTGGCGTGCTCCAGCCAGTCGGGGGCGGGCCCGGAGGAGGCGTCCTGCGCGAGGAGCAGCTGGACGGTGTCGCCGTCGGAGAGCGGGGAGGAGAGGGAGGTGAGGCGCCCGTTGACGCGGGCGCCGATACAGCCGTGGGCCGCCTCGCCGTGCTGCGCGTAGGCGGCGTCGATACAGCTGGCGCCGGCCGGCAGGCCGAGGGTGCCCCCGTCGGCGCGGAAGACGGTGATCTCCCGGTCCTGGGCGAGCTCGGCGCGCAGCACGCTCCAGAAGGTGTCGGGGTCGGGTGCGGACTGCTGCCAGTCGAGGAGCCGGGAGAGCCAGCCGGGGCGGGTGGGGTCGACGCGTTCCTCGTCGGAGTCGGCGGCGGTGGTGGCGGCGGCCTCGGCGGTGGCGTACGGGTTGCCGAGGGCGACGACGCCGGCTTCGGCGACGCGGTGCATCTGGCGGGTGCGGACGATGACCTCGGCGACGTACCCCTCGGGGACGGCTACGGCGGTGTGCAGCGACTGGTAGAGGTTGAACTTCGGTACGGCGATGAAGTCCTTGAACTCGGAGACGACCGGGGTGAAGCAGGTGTGGAGTTCGCCGAGCACCCCGTAGCAGTCGGCGTTCTCGGCGACGAGGACGAGGATGCGGCCGAAGTCGGAGCCGCGCAGTTCGCCGCGCTGGCGGGAGATGCGGTGGAGGGAGACGAAGTGCCGGGGGCGTACCTGGACCTCGGCGGTGATGCCGGCGTCGCGCAGGACGGTGCGGACGGATTCGGCGATGGCGGCGAGGGGGTCGTCCTGGCCCGCGCGGGCGGCGATGAGGGCGCGGGTGTGCTCGTACTCCTCGGGGTGCAGGATCGCGAAGACGAGGTCTTCCAGCTCGGTCTTGAGGGCCTGGACGCCGAGGCGTTCGGCGAGCGGGATGAGGACGTCGCGGGTGACCTTGGCGATGCGGGCCTGTTTCTCGGGGCGCATCACGCCGAGGGTGCGCATGTTGTGCAGCCGGTCGGCGAGTTTGATGGACATGACGCGGACGTCGTTGCCGGTGGCGACGAGCATCTTGCGGAAGGTCTCGGGTTCGGCTGCGGCCCCGTAGTCGATCTTCTCGACCTTGGTGACGCCGTCGACGATGAAGCAGACCTCGTCGCCGAACTCCTCCCGGACCTGTTCGAGGGTCACATCGGTGTCCTCGACGGTGTCGTGGAGGAGAGAGGCCGTCAGGGTGGTGGTCTCGGCGCCGAGTTCCGCGAGGATGAGGGTGACGGCGAGCGGGTGTGTGATGTACGGCTCACCGCTCTTGCGCATCTGGCCGCGGTGGGAGTGCTCCGCGAGCAGGTAGGCCTTCCGCAGGATGGACAGGTCGGCGTCCGGATGGTGGGCGCGGTGGGCTTCTGCTACGTGCCCGATGGCGTCGGGCAGGCGGTCGCGGGACGTGGGCCCGAGCAGGGCCGCACGTCCCAGGCGGCGCAGATCTAGTCGGCTACGGCCTCGTCTGCGCAGCTCAGGGCGCATCTCGGCATGTGCTTCGGGGTTCGTGGCCTCTGCACTCATGGGCACCTCCGGCGGCTTCGACCGGCGGTGGTGGGCATGGGGTGAGCCCTCAGGGCCGGTGCCTGATGTTACCGACCCCACCACGTGGCGCAGTCCACCTCTCGCTCAGCGTGAAACGGATCACCCATGAGAGGGAATCTTCAGGCGAAAGCCGTTTCGGTGAGCCAGGCGGCTTCGAACTCGCCGGAGGCGACGATGACGGCGGGTCCGGTCATGTCGACGCGGCCGTCGGGGTGTTCGGTGATGACGAGGGTGCCGCCGGGCAGGTCGACGGTGTACGAGACCGGCTGCCCGCTCTCGGCGGGGTCGGCTCCGTCCCGGCGGATGGCCGCGACGGCGACGGCGCAGGCGCCGGTGCCGCAGGAGCGGGTCTCGCCGGAGCCGCGCTCGTGGACGCGCATGGCGACGTGCCGCGGGCCGCGGTCGACGACGAACTCGACGTTGACCCCGGTGGGGTAGGCGGAGGCGGGGCTGAACGGCGGGGGGCTGTACAGGTTGCCGGCGTGGTCGAGGCTTTCAACGAACGCGACGGCGTGCGGGTTCCCCATGTTCACGTTGCGCGCGGGCCAGGAGCGCTCGCCGACGGAGACGGTGACGTCGCCCTCGGGGAGCAGGGCGCGGCCCATGGAGACGGTGACGTCGCCGGTCTTGTCGAGGTGGACCTGCTTGACGCCGCCGCGGGTGGCGACGGCGAGGTCGCCGGGCTCGACGTGGCCGGCGTGCTGGAGGTAGCGGGCGAAGACGCGGACGCCGTTGCCGCACATCTCGGCGACGGAGCCGTCGCTGTTGCGGTAGTCCATGAACCACTCGGCCTCGTCGGCCATGTGCGCGGCCTCGGGGTGGGCGGCGGAGCGGACCACGTGCAGCACACCGTCGGCGCCGATGCCGGCCCGGCGGTCGCACAGGGCGGCGACGGCGGTCGGGGGCAGGTCGACGGCGTTGTCCGGGTCCGGGACGATCACGAAGTCGTTCTCGGTCCCGTGGCCCTTGAGGAAGGAGAGGGTGGTGTGCGTCACCCGCTCATGGTACCGAGCGGGCCGGGGCCGTGGCCTGCGGGATCAGCATGCGGTCAGGCGGGGCCGCCGGGGGGGAGCGGCCGGGCGGCGCGGTCAGCGCAGCCGGGCCACCCGGTACACGGCGAGTGCTACGACGGCCAGCGCGACCAGCGCGTACAGCGCGGCCATCCGCCAGTCGGGGCGGCGGCCGCTGCCGCGCGGCGGCAGCCCGGGCCAGGTGTAGCCGACGCGGCGCGCGGCCATCATGCCCCAGCCGCCCGCGCAGCAGCTGATGAGGAAGCCGAGCATGGCGACGACGGCGCCGCCGTCCCCGAACTCGAAGGCGAGGGGGAAGGCGAACATCAGGGAGCCGGCGGCGGCCAGCATCACGATGGGGGCGATCTGCCAGATGCGCAGGCGGCGCTGCGGGCGCAGTTCGACCTCGAACTCGGGGCCGGCGGCCGCCTCCGAGCCGGGCTCGGGGGCGTCGGGGCCGTCGGGGCTCAGCCGGGCCGGTTCGGCGGGCAGGCCGAGGCCGTCGGCGCCCGTGTCGGCGCCCCGGGGGGCGCCGGGGCCCGCCGGTGCGTCCGGCGTGCCGGGGCCGGCGGGCAGGCCGGGCTCGCCGGGCCCGCTTCGGAGCATCGGGTCCGCTCCCCGCCTGGTGTCGTCCCGCCCCGTGTCACGAGGGCCGGCCTCCATAGCCACGCGCCCTCCCCACTCGGACTTCGTACGCCGCTGTTCAGAAGTTTGATGATGGCACGGACCCGGGCCCGCGACGGGCACACGGGGCTTCCCGATGCAATCACGTGATCAGGCTGTGACCGCTCGTTCGACCAACGACTGCGCGAGTCCGGGGAGTTCCCCCCGGTCGGCGGCGGCTCCGCTGAGCCAGTGCACGCGGGGGTCCCGGCGGAACCAGGAGTCCTGGCGGCGGGCGAAGCGCTTGGTGGCGCGTACGGTCTCGGCCTTGGCCTCGTCCTCGGTGCACTCCCCCGCGAGGGCGGCCAGCACCTGCTGGTAGCCCAGTGCGCGGGAGGCGGTGATGCCGTCGCGGAGCCCCTGGGCCTCCAGGGCGCGGACCTCGTCGACCAGGCCGTCGTCCCACATGCGGTCCACGCGCAGCGCGATCCGCTCGTCGAGTTCGGGGCGGGCCACGTCGACGCCGATCTGGACGGTGTCGTAGACGGACTCGTGGCCGGGCAGGTTGGCGGTGAAGGGCTTGCCGGTGATCTCGATGACCTCCAGGGCCCGGACGATGCGGCGGGCGTTGCTGGGCAGGATCGCGGCGGCGGCGGCAGGGTCGGCGGCGGCGAGGCGGGCGTGCAGGGCGCCGGAGCCGCGGAGGGCGGCCTCCTCCTCCAGCCGGGCCCGTACCTCGGGGTCGGTGCCGGGGAACTCCATGGCGTCGAGGGCGCCGCGCACGTAGAGGCCGGATCCGCCGACGAGGACGGGGGTGCGCCCCTGGGCGAGCAGTTTGTCGATCTCGGCGCGGGCCAGGCGCTGGTACTCGGCGACGCTGGCGGTCTCGGTGACGTCCCAGATGTCGAGGAGGTGGTGCGGGACCCCGCCGCGCTCTTCGAGCGTCAGCTTGGCGGTGCCGATGTCCATCCCCCGGTAGAGCTGCATGGAGTCGGCGTTGACGACCTCGCCGTCGAAGTGGCGGGCCAGGGCGACGCCCAGGTCGGACTTTCCGGCCGCGGTGGGACCGACGACGGCGATGACCCGCGGGGCGGGGGCTGCATTCCTCACCGACACAGTCTCGCAGCCCCCGGTCAAGACGCCGTCATGTACCCGATCGGGTGAGGTGACGGGGTGCGGGCGGGGTCGTTGCCCTGAAGAGGTTCCGGCCCGGCGTGCGCCTGGCGCGCATGTGGTGGAGGCCGTTGCGGCCAGGGCGGAACTTCACCCGCACGAGTAACGTTATGGGAGTAGACATGGGCGTTTTTGACCGGATTTTTCGTCGCAAGGAAGAGGTAGCGGCCGAGCCGGCCGCCGCCGAGGCCGGGACGGCGGAGGCGCTGGAGGCGGAGACCGAGCCGGCCGCAGGGACCGAGGAGGTCGTGGAGGCCGGGGAAGCCGGGTCTGCGGCGGCCGGGACCCCCGCGGCGGAGGCCGTGGAGATCCCGAAGCAGCAGTCGGTGGAGGCGGCCGCGGACAGCGAGGCCGGCGAGGGCGCCCGTACGTAGTCACGCCACTGGAAGGTGCCCCATGGGGTTCATGGACAATCTGAAGGCCAAGCTCGCTCCGGCGAAGGACAAGGTCGGCGACCTCGCGCAGCAGCACGAGGGCAGGATCGGCGAGGGCCTGGACAAGGTCGCCAAGGTCGTGGACTCCAAGACCCACGGCAAGTACAGCGCCCGGATCACGACCGGCGCGGACAAGGCGAAGGACGCCCTGGGCAAGATCGCGCACAAGGACACCCCCGGCGGGCCGACGCCGCCGGCCGCTTCCTGACGCGGTACCGGTAGGGGCGCGGGATCGTTGATCCCGCGCCCCTCCGTCATGCGTGCGTGCCTGCGTGCGTACGTGCCTGCGTGCGTACGTGCGGGCCCTGCGCCCGCGCCCGCTACGACCAGGCGGCCACGAAGTAGCCGACCCCGTACGGGGCGTCCTCGTACAGCAGCCGGCCGTCCAGGCCCGCGCCCTCCGCGGCCCCCGCGAGCACCTGCCAGGGCGCCCGGCCGGCGGCCAGCAGCTCGGCGGCGAGCACCGGGTCCAGCGCGGCAAGGGCGCCGGTGTCGGCGGCGCCCAGCGCCCGTCCGGCGGCGGCGTCGAAGGCGGCGGCCCGTTCGTCCAGGTAGCCGGGGGCCTTCAGGGTCCGGCAGGCGCTCCCGTCGCCCATGACCAGCATGGCCACCCGGTCCGCGGAGCGGCCCAGGTCAGCGCCGAGCAGGCCGCAGCCGCCGGCCGGGAGGTCCTCGGCCACGGCCACCCCGGCGACCGGGGCCGCCGCCCAGCGGGCCTGCCCGAGCAGCCAGCCGGCCACCGCGAGGGAGGGCGGGAGGGTGGTACCGGTGGCCTCGCCGCTCGGCGGTCCGCCCAGGTCCGGGCCCAGGGTGACGGTCAGCTCCACCCCGAAGCCGGCGAAGCCGCCGGGGGTGCCCTGGTCGTACCCGCCGCCCTCGGCCGCGGCGCCGACCACGACCAGCAGGTCGGGCCGGGCGGCGGCGAGCACGGCCAGCGCGTCGGAGCAGGCGGTACGGGCGTCGTCGAGTTCGGCGGCGGCGCCCGCGGCGACCTCCGGCACGAGGAGCGGCGGGGCGGGGCAGACGGCGGCGGCTACGAGCATGATCCGCAGCCTAGCCGCCCCGGCCCCCGTCCGGTCAGTCGATCGCGCAGCCCGAGGTGGCCGCCGGCAGCGGGGCCGGGACGCCGATGGACGGGATGCCGAGCATGACGCCCGCAGGCTGGGCCGGGGCGGCGTTGCGCTTCTCCCAGGCGTCGCCGGCGCGGGTGCGGCGCACGGACTGCGTCGGGCCTTCGGCGAGGAGGTGGTGCGGGGCCGCGTAGGTGATCTCCACGGTGACCACGTCGCCGGGGCGGACGTCCTCGTCGGGCTTGGTGAAGTGGACGAGGCGGTTGTCGGGGGCGCGGCCCGACAGGCGGGCGGTGGCACCGTCCTTGCGGCCCTCGCCCTCGGCGACCATGACCTCCAGGGTGCGGCCGACCTGCTTCTTGTTCTCCTCCCAGGAGATCTCCTCCTGGAGGGCGACCAGGCGCATGTAGCGGTCCTGGACGATCTCCTTGGGGATCTGGCCCTCCATGTCGGCGGCGGGGGTGCCGGGGCGCTTGGAGTACTGGAAGGTGAAGGCGCTGGCGAAGCGGGCCTCGCGCACGACGTGCATCGTCTGCTGGAAGTCCTCCTCGGTCTCGCCGGGGAAGCCCACGATGATGTCGGTGGAGATCGCGGCGTGCGGGATCGCGGCGCGGACCTTCTCGATGATGCCGAGGAAACGCTCCTGCCGGTACGACCGGCGCATCGCCCGCAGGATCGGGTCCGAACCCGACTGGAGCGGCATGTGCAGCTGCGGCATCACGTTCGGGGTCTCGGCCATGGCGGCGATGACGTCGTCGGTGAAGTCCTTGGGGTGCGGGGAGGTGAAGCGGACCCGCTCCAGGCCCTCGATCTGTCCGCAGGCGCGCAGCAGCTTGGAGAAGGCCTCGCGGTCGCCGAGGTCGGAGCCGTAGGCGTTGACGTTCTGGCCGAGCAGGGTGATCTCGGAGACGCCCTCGGCGACCAGGGCCTCGACCTCGGCGAGGATGTCGCCGGGACGGCGGTCCTCCTCCTTGCCGCGCAGCGCCGGGACGATGCAGAAGGTGCAGGTGTTGTTGCAGCCGACGGAGATCGAGACCCAGGCGGCGTACGCGGACTCGCGGCGGGTCGGGAGGGTGGAGGGGAACGCCTCCAGCGACTCGGCGATCTCGATCTGGGCCTCTTCCTGGACGCGGGCGCGCTCCAGGAGGACCGGCAGCTTGCCGATGTTGTGCGTGCCGAAGACCACGTCGACCCAGGGGGCCTTCTTGACGATGGTGTCGCGGTCCTTCTGGGCGAGGCAGCCGCCGACGGCGATCTGCATGCCGGGGCGCTTCGTCTTCATCGGGGCGAGCCGGCCGAGGTTGCCGTACAGCTTGTTGTCGGCGTTCTCGCGGACGGCGCAGGTGTTGAAGACGACCACGTCGGCGTCGCCGTCGGAGCCCTCGGGCGCGCGGACGTAGCCGGCGTCCTCCAGCAGACCGGAGAGCCGCTCGGAGTCGTGCACGTTCATCTGGCACCCGTAGGTGCGCACCTCGTAAGTTCCCTTGGGGTCCACCACTGCCGTGCTCCGGTCGCTGCTGCTGGTCATGCAACAAGGGTAGGCGGTGCCGGAGGGCCCTGCGGCCGCCCGGGGGCCCGTCCGGGCCGTCCCGCCGCAAGGGGTCGGGACCGGAGGGCGGAGCGGTTCGGCCTTGACAGGGGGGCGGGGGAGGTGGGGGGGGCCCTGTACGCCCCC
>NZ_JBWKEZ010000001.1:3284-16194 GCF_056434525.1 Streptomyces sp. NPDC044002 | reverse complement strand
TTCTGGGTCGCTGGCGTTGGGTGGGGAGAAAAGAACGGGGGGAGGGGGTACTGGACCCCCCCCCCCCGCCCGGGTCCCGGCCCGGGCCGTCCCGCCGCAAGGGGCCGGGCCGGGCGGCCGGAGCGGTCCGGCCGTGACAGGTGGGCGGGGCGGGTGGGAGGATCCCGGCATGCCCCTCGTACCTCCCCGCATCAGCCGGCGCCGCCTCCTCCTGGGCCTGGTCGCCGTGCTGGCCGTGCTCGGGGGGCTGCTGTGGTGGCCGCGGCCCTTCTGGGAGCCCGAGCTCAAGGGCGGGCTGACCTTCAGCACGGGCGGGCGTAACGGTGTGTACCACCTCTACGGGCAGCTGCTGGAGGGGGCGCTCGCGCAGGACATGCCGGGCGTGAAGGTGCGGCTGGAGACCAGCGAGGGTTCGCAGCAGAACCTCCGGCGGGTCGCCGCCGGGCAGGCCGACTTCACGATCGCCACGGCGGACGCGGTGGCCAAGTACCGGGCCGACGGGAAGCCGGGAGCCGACCGGCTGCGGGGCTGCGCACGGCTCTACGACGACTACGTGCAGCTGGTGGTGCCGGCGGGCTCGCCCGTGCAGTCGGTCCGCGACCTGCGGGGCAAGCGGGTCGCGGTGGGCCAGGACGGCTCCGGGGTCAGGCTGGTCTCGGAACGGCTGCTGACGGCGGCCAAGCTGGACCCGCGCAAGGACATCAGCCCCGTCGGGATCGGCATCGACACCATGCCCGCCGAGCTGGAGGCGGGACGGATCGACGCCTTCTTCTGGTCGGGCGGGCTCCCGACGAACGCCGTGCACGAGCTGTCGGAGCGCTTCGACATCCGGCTCGTGCAGCTGGGCGACCTCTTCGATCAGCTCCAGGCCAGCGGCAGCCCGGCCCGGTACTACCGCGCCGCGGTGATGCCGCAGGACGCTTACACGCGGGCCCGCAACACCTCCGCGGTGGCCACGCTCGCCGTGCCGAACCTGCTGGTGACCCGGGAGGACACCGGCACGGAGCTGACCGAGCAGTTCACCCGGACCGTGATCCTCAGCCGGGACCGGATCGGGCACCAGGTACACGCCGCGCAGCTGGTGGACCTGCGGACGGCGATCTACACGGACCCGCTGGACCTGCACGAGGGGGCCCAGCGGTACTACCGCTCGGTCAAGCCGTAGGCAGCAGCATCATCGCGGCGGCGGCCGCGCCGATCAGTCCGGCGTGGGTGCCGAGGGCGGCCGGGACGACCTGGAGGTCCTTGACGAAGGACAGGGCCGCGTACGAGGCCAGGTGCCGCCTCACCGGTGCGAAGAGGGTGTCCCCGCTGGCGGCGACCCCGCCCCCGATCACCGCGATGTCGGTCTCGACGAGGGTGGCGGTGGCCGCGATGGCCGCGGCCAGGGCCCGCCCGGCCCGGTCGAAGGCGGCCAGCGCCACCGGGTCGCCGGCCGCGGCGGAGGCGGCGACGCCCGCCGCGGTGGGGTCGGGGCCGGTCCAGCCCTGGGCGAGGGCCCAGCGGGCGATGGCGGTCCCGGAGGCGAGGGACTCGACGCAGCCGTGGCCCCCGCAGACGCACCGCTCGCCGTCGAACGCGACGCTGATGTGGCCGATGTGACCGGCGTTGCCGGTGGGGCCGGGGTGGAGTTGGTTGTTCAGGACCAGCCCGCCCCCGACCCCGGTGGAGACCACCATGCACAGGGCGTTCGCGTGACCCCGGGCGGCGCCGAGCCAGTGCTCGGCGGCCGTCATGGCCACGCCGTCGCCGGCCAGGACGACCGGGATCCGGGCCCCGCGCGCGGCCAGCTCGGCGGCGGTCCGCTCCTGCACGGGGAACTCCCGCCAGGCCCCGATGTTGACCGGGCTCACGGTGCCCCGCGAGGTGTCCACCGGGCCGGCGCTGCCGATGCCGCAGCGGACGGCCTGCGCCCACAGGGGGTCCCGCGCCAGGTCCGCGACGACCTCCGCGACCGCCGCCATGACCCCGTCGGCGTCCGTCCCGCGCGGGGTGGGACGCCGGGTGACCGCGGTCATCGCGCCGTCGGGGTGGACCAGCGCCCCGGCGATCTTCGTGCCGCCGATGTCGATCGCCACGGTCGGGCCGGCGACGGCGGCCGCGGCGGCGCTGCGCGGCACGGGGAAGGCTGAGGTGGGGGTGGTCACGGAGGCGCTCCTGCGAAGGGGTCGGATTTCAGTATGCCGCCGCTGGCGGGGCCGTACTCTCGCGGGGTTCCAGCCGGGGCAGCTCGCTCTCCCGGGTCCGGGGCGGGCCTCCGGCGAGGAGCGCGAGGAGCTCCTCGGCGGCGAGCCGCCCGAACCCGGCGGTGTCGCGGACCAGCGCGGTCAGCCGGGGGTGGTTGACCCGGCACAGGGCGGAGTCGTCCCAGGCGACGATGGAGAGCCGGCCGGGCACGGGGATGCCCAGCCCGGCGGCGACCGCGCTGCCGGCCACCGCCATCACGTCGTTGTCGTAGACGAGGGCGGTGGGCGGATCCGGCTCGGCGAGGACCCGGCGGGTGGCCGCGGCACCCTCGGCGTCGGAGTAGTCGGTGGGCACCGACCGGACGTGGTCCGCGGGGAGCCCGAGCCGGCGGGCCTCGGCGCGCAGCGAGGCGGTGCGGCGGGCCGTGTGGGCGAGGCCGGGCAGGCCGGCGATGTGCGTGATGCGGCGGTGGCCGAGCCCGTGGAGGTGCCGCAGCACCCCGGCCATGGCGCGGGCGTCGTCGGCCCGGACGGACGACAGCGGCGGTGGGGATTCCGGCGGCACCGGCTCCCCCGTCCCCCCGACGAACACGGCGGGGAGCCCGAGCCGGGCCAGGAGCTCCGGGCGGGGGTCCCGCGTACGGGGGTCGACGACGAGGACCCCGTCCACGCGCCGTTCGGCCCACCAGCGGCGGTGGACGGCGCATTCGGCGTCGATGTCCTCCACCACCTGGAACAGCAGCGCCGTCCGCCCGGCTGAGAGCACCTCCTGGATGCCGGAGACGAGCTGGAGGAAGAACGACTCGACGCCGAGGGTCTGCGCGGGCCGGGCCAGCACCAGCCCGACCGCCCCGCAGCGCTCGCCGGACAGGACCCGGGCGGCGTGGTGGGGCTGCCAGCCCAGTTCCTCGGCGACCCGGCGGACCCGGGCCCGGGTGTCCTCGGAGACTCCCGGCCTGCCGTTGAGGGCGAAGGAGACGGCGCTCTCGGACACTCCGGCCCCGCGGGCGATGTCCTTGATGGTGGGTCTGCGGGCCATGTCTGCCTCATCCCTCGGTGACGTAGACTGCGCTGGGGCGGACCGTACGCCGGGCCGGCTGCGGCAACAACCTTGCGCACGGCGGCATGTGACACGGTGGAGATCCGGCCGCCCGGCGGCAAAGGCGCTGTTGACCACACCCCGCGCGGCCCGGCAGTTTGTGGGCGTCCGGCGCCTTCCCCGAGAACCCTGGACCACTCCATGCACCGCACCCTGCGCTTCGGCGTCAACTACACCCCGGCACGCGGCTGGTTCCACCACTGGCTGGACTTCGACCTCTCCGACGTCCGGGCCGACCTCGACTCGATCGCCGCCCTCGGCCTGGACCACGTACGGGTGTTCCCGCTGTGGCCGCTCTTCCAGCCCAACCGCGCGCTGATCCGGCCGCGCGCCGTCGAGCAGCTCGTCGCCCTCGCCGACGCGGCCGCCGAGCGCGGGCTCGACGTCGCCGTGGACGGGCTCCAGGGGCACCTGTCGAGCTTCGACTTCCTGCCGGCCTGGACGCGGACCTGGCACCGGCGGAACCTCTTCACCGACCCGGAGGCCGTCGCGGCGCAGGAGGAGTACCTGCGCACCCTCGCCGCCGCCCTCGCCGGCCGGCCGAACTTCCTCGGGATGACGGTGGGCAACGAGATCAACCAGTTCTCCGGCCCCCCGCACCCCGACCCCGACCCGGTGACCCCCGAGCAGGCCGGACGCTGGCTGGAGCGGATGCTCGCCGCCTGCGAACGGGCCGCCCCGGGGCGGCTGCACGTGCACGCCGAGTACGACGCCGCCTGGTACCAGGACGGGCACCCCTTCACCCCGGCCCAGGCGGCCCGGCTGGGCGCGGCCACCGCCGTGCACTCGTGGGTGTTCAACGGCACCGCGCAGCGCCACGGCCGGACCGGGACGGCCACCGAGCACCACGCGGCGTACCTGGTCGAGCTGTCGAAGGCCTGGGCCGAGGACCCGGCGCGCCCGGTGTGGCTCCAGGAGGTCGGGGCGCCGGCGCCGCTGATCCCCCCGGAGCACGCCGCGCGGTTCACGGCCGCCACGCTGGCGGCCGTCCTGGATTGCCCCGGGCTGTGGGGGGTGACGTGGTGGTGCTCGCACGACGTGTCCCGGGAGCTCGCGGACTTCCCGGAGCTGGAGTACGGCCTGGGCCTGCTGACCAACGACCGCCGGCCCAAGCCCGCCGGGACCGTCCTGGCCCGCGTCGCGGCGGCCTGGCGGGAGCGCGAACACCGCCCGCCCGTACGCGCCACCGCGCTCGTCCTGGACGAGTCCCCGGGCCGCTCGGCCTGCGCCCCGGGCGGCCCCTTCTTCGAAGCCTGGGCCGCCCTGACGGCCCGGGGCGCCCGCCCGGCGGTGGTCCTGGCACGGCACGCGGAGGACCCGGCCCACTTGTCCGCACGCGGCATCAAGGAAGTACTCCACATCAAGGACGTCGGATGACTGCCCGCACCAGGCCGGGGGCGGGGGCGGGGTGGGGTGTCGTCCGGGAGTAAAACGAGATGAATTCGGCGCGCGGTACCGCTTCCCCACCGGACCCGGATCAGGCGCCGAACATCGAAGCCCCTCCCGGACGGCACCCCACCCCGTCACCGGCCCCGGCCCCACCCCCGTCCGAGCCGCACCGTGAGGAGTCCCTCATGCCCGACCCCGCCCCCTTACCCCCGACCAGACGCGCGCTCCTGGCCGCCGGCGCCGCCGGAGCCGCCCTCCTCGGCGCGCCCGCCCCGGCGGCAGCCGCCCCCGCCACCCCACCCGCCGGCGACCTGACCCCGTACGCCTCCTACTGGTTCCCCGGCTCCCTCCCCCACGGCACCCCCGCCCCCGGCGTCGTCTGGCGCTCGCTCGGCGACTGGAGCCCGGAGTCGGACCCGGACCTCGCCCACAACACCGCGACCGTGCCCCTCGCCCCGCGCTTCACCCCCGTCCCGCCGCACCGCGGCGCCCGCGCCGGCCAGGCCCGGATATCGGCGCTGGTCTCGTTCGGGCCGACCTCCCGCAACCCCTCGCAGGGCTCGGCGACCGCCGACCACTACGCCCTGACGCACTGGGCGTACCTCGACGAGCTGGTCTTCTGGGGCGGCTCCGCCGGCGAGGGCCTCGTGCTGGCCCCGAACGCGCCCGTCGTCGACGCCGCCCACCGCAACGGGGTCCCGGTGCTGGGCAACGTCTTCCTCCCGCCCGTCCCCTACGGCGGCGACCTCCAGTGGACGCGCGACCTGGTGCGGCGGGAGCCCGACGGCCGGTTCCCGGTCGCGGAGCAGCTGGTCCGGGTGGCGGTGGCGCACGGCTTCGACGGCTGGTTCGTCAACGCCGAGACCGACGGCGGGGACAGCGCCCTCGCCACCCGCATGCGGGAGTTCCTGCGGGCGCTGCGGGCGGCGGGCGCGCCGCACGGGCTGCGCATCACCTGGTACGACGCGATGAACGTCACAGGCCGGGTCGGCTGGCAGGGCGCCCTCAACGCGCTCAACCAGGAGTTCTTCGAGGACCGTTCGGGCCGGGTCGCGGACACCGTGTTCGTGGACTTCCGCTGGACGGCGCGCACCCTCGCCGACTCCGGCGCCCTCGCCGGCCGGCTCGGCCGCAGCCGCCACGAGCTGTGGGCGGCGGTGGACGTGGAGTCCAGGGGCTGGGACTCCGCCGTCGACTGGGACGCCGTCGTCCCGCGCGACCGCGACCACGTGGTCAGCCTCGGCCTCTACCGGCCGGAGTGGACCCGTAACCACCTCACCGACCGCTCCCCCGGCGCGTTCCACCGCGCCGACGACCGGTTCTGGACGGGCGAGTCCCTGGATCCGTCCCGGCCCGCACGGCAGGCCGCCTGGCGGGCCCCGGCCACCTTCACCGCGGACCGCTCCACCGTCGCCGGGCTGCCGTTCGGCTGTTCCTTCAACACCGGGCACGGGCTGCGCTGGTACGAGGCCGGTGCGGTCATCTCCGAGGAGCCGTGGAACCACCTGGCGCTCCAGGACCGGCTCCCGGGCCGGCGCTGGGTGGTGGACACCTCCGGGGCGCGTCCCTCGGTGACCCTGGACTTCGCGGACGCCTGGCGCGGGGGCTCCAGCCTGCTGGTGGCGGGCGTGCTCACGGCGCCCGTGACGGTCGGCCTGCACTCCACGCGCCTTCCCCTGACCGGGGCGTCCGTCGCGGAGCTGGTCCACGCGGGCGGCGCGGGCCCGGTGGCCGTCGAGCTCGGGGTCGCCGTCCGCGAGCCGGCCTCCCCCGGAGCGCCGGTTCCGTACACCTGGCTCAAGACCGCTCCGCAGGACTCCGGCCAGGGCTGGCGGACCTCCCGCGTGCCCCTCGGACGCCTGGCCGGGAGGACCGCGTACGCCCTTGCCGTACGGATCACCGCACCCGGGAAGGCGGCGGTGTCCTGGCGGCTCGGGGCCCTGACGGTACGCGACACCACCGCGCGGCGGCACCCGGCCCCGCCGTCGCACCTGAGGGTGGAGGCCGTCTCCGGTCAGGGCGCCGGCCGCGCCGGGCTCCGCCTGCGCTGGGACCGGGCAGCCGGGCCGGTCCGGCACTACGAGCTCCACCGCCTCCTCCCCGACGGCACCCGCCGCTTCCTGGCCGGCACCTGCGCGGCCGCCCTCCACGTGCCCCTGGTCGTCCGCGCGGGCGGGGAGCGGGCGGCCGTCTTCGAACTCCGGACGCTGGACGAGACGTACACCGCCTCGACCCCGGCCCGTACCGAGCTGCCCTGGAGCCAGGGCTGACCTAACCCTCCTGGGGGTCGGTGCGGGGCACGGCCACCGTCACGCGCAGCCCGTGCGGCGGGTTCGTCTCGTAGGAGATGGACCCGCCGCCCGAGGCGAGCAGGGCGCGGGAGATCGACAGGCCGAGTCCGGAGCCCTTCACGTTCTGGTGGCGGCCGCTGCGCCAGAAGCGGTCGCCGACGCGCAGCAGTTCCTCCTCGGTCAGGCCGGGTCCCCGGTCGGCGACGACGACGAGCGCGCTGCGTCCCCCGGCGGAGACCGACACCTCGACCTCCTCCCCTGCGGGGGTGAACTTCAGGGCGTTGTCGATGACGGCGTCGAGGGCGCTGGACAGGGCGATGGGGTCGGCCCAGCCGGTGACGGCGCCGCGGCCCGCCTCGGTGAGCCGTACGCCCTTCTCCTCGGCGTAGGGGCGCCAGGCGGCCACCCGTTCGGCGGTGAGCTCGCCGATGTCGGTGAGGCTGATCTCGGCGGAGGCGTGCTCGGCCAGCGCCAGGTCCAGCAGGTCGTCCAGGACCTGGGCGAGGCGTTTGCCCTCGGTCCGCACGGAGGCGATCTCCTCGTTGCCCTCGGGGAGTTCGAGGGCGAGGAGCTCGATGCGCAGGAGCAGCGCGGCGAGCGGGTTGCGCAGCTGGTGGGAGGCGTCCGCGACGAACGCCCGCTGCTGCTCCAGTACCTCTTCGACGTTGTCGGCCATCTCGTTGAACGACCGGGCCAGGCGTCTGAGTTCCGGGGGGCCGCTCGCGGCGGCGACGCGGGAGTTCATCCGTCCGGTGGCGATGCCGTGGGCGGCGGCGTCCAGGGTCCGTACGGGCTTGAGCACCCAGCTGGTCAGGCGCAGGGCGGCGGCGAAGGCGACCAGCATGGCGGCGGCGAGGCCGGCGGCGATGACCGCCCACCCGCGCAGGGTCCGGGCGCGCATCTGGTCGGTGGGTGATTCGGTGGCGACGACGGCGACGACGTCGCCGTCGAGGACCACCGGGGAGACGACGAGGAGCTTGCCGCTGGTCTGCCAGGGCCAGACCTGTCCGGGGTCGTGGCTGCGCCGGCCGGCGAGGGCGTCGTCGAAGGCGCGCTTGCCTTCCCTGGAATCGGGCAGCTGCCACCAGCCGGGGGCGCGGACCATGGCGTTGTCGTCGCGGTAGAAGATGCCGACGCGGATGCCGTACAGCTCCTGGTAGCGGGCGAGTTCGAGCTGGAGGGTGTTGCGGCGCTCGTCGGCGCCGGTGGCTCCGGAGCCTTCGGCGTCGATGACGAACTGGGCGAGGGCCGCGAAGCGGGCGCTGTCGTCGATGCGGTCGACCACCACCCGCTGCTGCTGGGCGGCGGCCAGGCTGACGGCGAGCGGGAGGCCGAGCGCGATCAGGACGCCCGCCATCAGGACGACCAGGAGCGGGAGCAGCCGGGTGCGCACGGCGGGACCCCGCTAGGGGACGGCCGGGGTGACGAGCCGGTAGCCCACCCCGCGGACGGTCTCGATGAGGGCGGGCATGCCCAGCTTGGAGCGCAGCGAGGCGACGTGGACCTCCAGGGTGCGGCCGGTGCCCTCCCAGCTGGTGCGCCACACCTCGCTGATGATCTGCTCGCGGCGGAAGACGACGCCCGGCCGCTGCGCGAGCAGGGCCAGCAGGTCGAACTCCTTGCGGGTGAGGGGTACGTCGGTGCCGTTCACGGTGACGCGGCGGGTGGGCAGCTCCACGGCGACGGAGCCGAGCCGGACCGTGCCGGGGGCGGTCTCGGGGGTGGCGGCGGCCTCGTCGGCGGCGCCGGTGCGCCGGGCGACGGCGTGGATGCGGGCGAGGAGTTCCCCGGTGTCGTACGGCTTGACCACGTAGTCGTCGGCGCCCATGTTCAGGCCGTGGATGCGCGAGCGGACGTCGCCGCGGGCGGTGACCATGATGACGGGCGTCGAGGTGCGCTTGCGGATCTTGCCGCAGACCTCGTAGCCGTCCTGGTCGGGCAGGCCCAGGTCCAGGAGGACCACGCCGAAGGGCTTGGCCCCGGCCGGCAGCAGTGCCTGGAGGGCCTCCTCGCCGTTGCGGGCATGGGTCACCTGGAAGCCGTGCCGGGCGAGGATCGCCGACAGGGCGGCGGCGACGTGGTCATCGTCCTCGACGAGCAGCAGCCTCATGGCGTCCCCCTTCCCGATTCTTCCGCTTCAGCTTCCGTACACATGGTCACCATGCATCCACGCCCATGGGAGAGTCCCACGTCAAGAGGGTTCCGGTCCGGCGAGTCTTCCGTTATGCACCCGGTACGAGTACATCGCACCCTTCGTGGGTACCGGGTACGGAGCGTATCGGGGCGAGGCCGTTTCGTTATGCTCAATTCTCCCTCAGATGTGCTGACGGTGTGCTCACCTCGTCACTACATTCCTCCCAACCGACGGAGGACGGAGCAAGAAGCCGATGAGCGGAGTATCAGTGGCCAAGGACGTGAAGGATGCGGCCGGTGCCGCGGACGACCTGGTCGTACTGAGCAACGTCAACAAGCACTTCGGCGCGCTGCACGTGCTTCAGGACATCGATCTGAGCATTGCCCGCGGTGAGGTCGTCGTGGTGATCGGGCCCTCGGGCTCGGGCAAGTCGACGCTGTGCCGGACCATCAACCGGCTGGAGACCATCGACTCGGGCAGCATCACGCTGGACGGGAAGCCCCTTCCGGCCGAGGGCAGGGAACTGGCCCGGCTGCGTGCGGACGTGGGCATGGTCTTCCAGTCGTTCAACCTGTTCGCACACAAGACGGTGCTGCAGAACGTGATGCTGGGTCAGCTCAAGGTCCGCAAGACGGACCAGGCGACGGCCCTGGAGAAGGCGAAGGCACTGCTGGACCGGGTGGGCGTCGGCGCACAGGCCGACAAGTACCCGGCGCAGCTGTCCGGCGGCCAGCAGCAGCGCGTGGCGATCGCCCGGGCGCTGGCCATGGACCCGAAGGTGATGCTCTTCGACGAGCCCACCTCGGCGCTGGACCCGGAGATGATCAACGAGGTGCTGGAGGTCATGCAGCAGCTCGCCCGCGAGGGCATGACGATGGTCGTCGTCACGCACGAGATGGGCTTCGCCCGCTCGGCGGCCGACCGGGTCGTGTTCATGGCGGACGGCAAGATCGTCGAACAGGCCGCCCCTGAGCAGTTCTTCAGCGCCCCGAAGAGCGACCGCGCCAAGGACTTCCTCTCGAAGATCCTGCACCACTGACGCTCTCGTCTGGTAGTGATCCGATCGACGGCCCGTGCCGTCGCCCCACGACGTGTCCTGCTCGTCGTTCAACAACGTCTCACCCGAGGGAAGTTCACCATGAAGGTTCTCAAGACCGGCGCTGCCGTTGCCACGGCCGCCGTTCTCGCCCTGACGGCGACCGCCTGTGGCGGCGGCACCAAGGACGCGGCGAGCGACGGCGGTGCCTCCGGCGGCACCAAGTCGGACAAGATCGTCATCGGCATCAAGTTCGACCAGCCGGGTCTGGGCCTCAAGACCCCGGACGGCAAGTTCGAGGGCTTCGACGTCGACGTGGCGACCTACGTCGCCAAGGAGCTCGGCTACCAGCCGGACCAGATCGAGTGGAAGCAGGCCATCAGCGCCGAGCGCGAGAACCTGATCTCCAACGGCGACGTGAAGTTCATCGCCGCCACCTACTCGATCAACGACAAGCGCAAGGCGAAGGTCGACTTCGCCGGCCCGTACTTCCTGGCCCACCAGGACCTGCTGGTCCGCGCCGACGAGAGCTCGATCACCAAGGTCGAGGACCTCAACAAGAAGAAGCTCTGCTCCGTCACGGGCTCCACCTCCGCGCAGAACATCAAGAAGGACCTCGCCAAGGACGCCGACCTGCTGGAGCAGGGCGGCTACTCCGAGTGCCTCACCGCGCTGGAGAACAAGTCCGTGGACGCGCTGACCACGGACAACTCGATCCTCGCCGGCTACGCCGCGCAGGAGAAGAACAAGGGCAAGTTCAAGCTCGTCGGCCTGAGCATGAGCAACGAGAACTACGGCATCGGTCTGAAGAAGGGCGACAAGGAGCTCCAGACCAAGATCAACGCCGCGCTCAAGAAGATGGTCGCGGACGGTTCCTGGGAAGCGGCCATCAAGAAGAACCTCGGCCCGGCCAACTACAAGAACGAGCCTGCCCCGCAGATCACCGAAGGCAGCTGATTTCCCGGTGGGGTGCGTCGCCGCCCGCCCGTCCGCGGGCGGCGGCGTACCCCACCGGCCATCCTGGGGAGAGCGCAGGGCAACGTGTTCGACTTTCTTGATTCCGGGCAGTACGACCTGCTCGGAGCCTTCTGGGTGACGGTTCAGCTCACCCTCTACTCGGCGGTGGGCTCCCTGATATGGGGCACCGTCCTGGCCGGGATGCGGGTCAGCCCGGTCCCGCTGATGCGGGCCTTCGGCACCGCGTACGTCAACCTCGTGCGCAACACCCCGCTGACCCTGCTGGTCATCGGAAGCTCGCTGGGACTCAGCCAGACCCTGGGCCTCAACATGGGCGGCGACACCTTCAAGGAGACCGGGTTCCGGCTCGCCGTCCTCGCACTGACGGCCTACACCGGCACCTTCGTCTGCGAGGCGCTGCGCTCGGGCATCAACACCGTGCCCGTCGGCCAGGCCGAGGCGGCCCGCGCACTGGGCCTGAGCTTCTTCCAGGTGCTCACCCTGATCGTGCTCCCCCAGGCCTTCCGGGCGGTCATCGCGCCGCTCGCCAACGTACTGATCGCGCTCACCAAGAACACCACGGTGGCCGCGGCCATCGGCGTGGCCGAAGCGGCCCTGCTGATGAAGGAAATGATCGAGAACGAGGCGGACGCGCTCTTCGCCGTGTTCGGGATCTTCGCCCTCGGCTTCTGCCTGCTGACCCTGCCGACCGGTCTGCTGCTGGGCTGGGTGGCCAAGCGAGTGGCGGTGAAGCGATGAGCTCCGTGCTGTACGACGTCCCCGGCCCCAAGGCCAAGGCCCGCAACTGGATCTACACGGCCGTCTTCCTGGCCCTGTTCGCGCTCGCCGCCTGGTGGATCCTCTCCGTCATGGCGGAGAAGAACCAGCTCGACGCCGACAAGTGGACCCCCTTCGTCACCGACGGCCGGATCTGGACCACCTACCTGATCCCCGGCCTGCTGGAGACCCTGAAGGCCGGCGCGATCGCCATGGTGATCGCCCTGCCGCTGGGCGCCCTGCTGGGCATGGGCCGGCTCTCCGACCACGCCTGGGTGCGCGTGCCCGTCGGCGCGGTCGTCGAGTTCTTCCGCGCCATCCCGGTCCTGATGCTGATGGTCTTCGGCTCGGCGTTCTTCGTGCAGTTCGTCCCCGCCGTGTCCTCGGACTTCCGGCCGCTGTACGCCGTGATCACCGGCCTGGTCCTGTACAACGCGGCCGTCATCGCGGAGATCGTCCGCGCGGGTGTGCAGTCCCTCCCCCGCGGCCAGACCGACGCCGCCAAGGCGATCGGCATGCGCAAGGGCCAGACCATGGTCCACGTCCTCATCCCGCAGGCCGTCACGGCGATGCTGCCCGCCCTGGTCAGCCAGCTCGTGGTGATCCTCAAGGACACCGCGCTCGGCGGCTCGCTGCTCGGCCTCACCGAGCTGCTGGCGACGAACCGGCAGATCTCGGCGAACTACGCCAACACCATCGCCACGCTCGTCGTGATCGCCCTGATCTACATCGCGGTGAACTTCGCCCTCACCTCCTTCGCCTCCTGGATGGAGGGCCGGCTGCGGAAGTCGAAGAAGAGCACCGGCGCGGTGGTCGCGGTCGCCCAGGTCGACGACCTGGCCACCGGATCGGCGGTCTGACCGGTCGAGCCCGGCCGGAAGGCCGCCGGAGGGCTGACGTAGGGTCAGTCATAGTGCGTAGCCCGTGTGGTGGGGGGGGGGGGGGGGGGGCCCCCCACAACACCCTCCCCGCCCGGCGTGGCCCGCCCCCCCGAAACCCCCCCGGCTGCTTCATCCTCTCGTGCTCCCCCCCCCCACCCGG
>NZ_JBWKEZ010000001.1:0-3274 GCF_056434525.1 Streptomyces sp. NPDC044002 | reverse complement strand
AGGGGGTGGGGTCCGGGCAGGGAGAACCCGGCGGGAGGCGCGGGGGGGGGCGGGGGGGGTGGCAGCCGGGGGGCTGCCCCCTGGTGGGGGGGCGACCCCCCCCCCCCCACCACACAGTGCTGTCCCGGCCGGGTGTCACTTGACGCCGGAACCTCCAGTGGGTTGCATACGTTCTGTGATCACATACCGGACATCGGGAGCCGCATCATGGACCCGGTGATCGTCGTCGGCGCGGGGCCCGTCGGGCTGTCCCTGTCCCTCGCCCTGGCCGGGCACGGCGTGCCCAGCGTGCTGCTCGACGAGGGGCCCGGCAAGGACGAGCCGCGGCCCGCCCGCAGTGTCGTGCTGCACTCCGACACCGCCGCCATGGCCCACCGGCTGGGCTGTACGACCCTGCGCGACGAGGGCGCGCCCTACGCGGCCTGGCGCACCATGAAGCGCCGTCAGGAAACCCGGCGGATCACGTTCGAGGGCAGCTTCGAGGGGCAGGCTCCCCTGCACCTGCCGCAGCACGCCCTCGTGCGCGGGCTGCGGGCCGCCGCCACGGCGCACCCCCTGGTGCAGCTGGTCGCCGGCGCAAAGCTGGACTCCTTCGAGCAGGACGACCACGGGGTCACCGCCCGCACCCGCGGCACCGAGAGCAGCTGGTGGCGCGGCAGCCACCTGGCCGGCTGCGACGGGGCCCGCTCCACCGTGCGCAAGCTGCTCGGCATCCGCTTCCCCGGCCGGACCGCCGTCGAGCGGCACGCCGTGGCCGCGCTGCGCGCCGAACTGCCCTGGCCCGGCGAAGCGTTGCTGCACCGCAACCCGCCGTCCGGGCCCGAGGAGATCACCGCCCGGCCGCTGCCCGACGGGGTGTGGCGGCTCGACTGGCTGCTTCCCGCGCGCGGGGAACTCGTCACGCCCGACGCGCTCGTCACCCTCATCCGGGACACCCTGGCCCTGTGGTGCGGCGGCACGACTCCCCCGTACGACCTCATCGACACCGGCGTGCACACCCTCCACCACCGGCTGGCCCTGCGCTGGCGCGACGGCCGGGCCTTCCTCGTCGGGGACGCCGCGCACCTGCTCGGCGCGGTCGGCACCCAGGGCGTCGAGGAGGGGCTGCGCGACGCTGAGAACCTCGCCTGGAAGCTGGCCCTGGCCTGGCACCAGGGCGCCTCCGAGGCCCTGCTCGACAGCTACGAGGGCGAACGGCGCACCGCCGTCGCCGCCCGGCTGCGCGCCGCCGACCAGGCCGTGCCCGTACTGCGCGGCGGGGGCGGGCTGCGCACCCTGCTGCCGGGGACGGGGCGTTCCGCCGAGACCCTGCTGACCGACGGGCACCTGGGGCGCGGCCCGCTGGGCGCGCAGCCCGTGTACGCGCCGCCCGTGGCCGTACGCGAGGTCCCGACGGCGACCGAGCCGGGCGGGCCGGTGGCGAACGTGCCCGTGACCGCGCCCGACGGAGCCACCGTCCCGCTGCGCGACCTGCTGGGGCGGGGCCGGCTGCTGGTGCTGCTGGTCGCGCCGGGCACCGGGGTGTGGGACCGGCGGCACTGGCAGAGCGCCGGGGTGATGCCCCGCCTCGCGGCGGCCGTGAGCGCGCTGCCGGTCCCGGCCGACCTGCTGGTCGCCGACTCCTACCCGGGGGCGCCCGCGCACACCGTGCTGCTGGTGCGGCCGGACGGGCACCTGGCGGCCACCTTCGCGGGGGTCCGGCCGGCCGAGCTGTACGCGGCGGCCGACGCCGTCCGGGCGGGCGCCCCGGCGGGCTCTCCCGCGACACCCGCTCCCGTGATCGATTGACCGTTCTCGGGGGCGCGTGGTTCACTCGCGGGCATGACCGGCAACGACGTACGCCTGTGGCGGAGGGTTCACATGGACCTGCTCCGCTACGCGGGCTGCGTGTGTCGCCCCTCCTGCTGATTCGCCTTCCCTCCGCGCGCCCCTGAGCCTTGCCGGCCGGCGCGCGCACCTTCGCGAACCCCCAGGACGGTCACATCCATGCCTTCCCCGCTGCCCACGCACGCCCCCGCCCGCCCGTCGTCCGCCCCGACGGCGGCGGAACTCCTCGACTTCGCCCTGCGCACCGCCGCCGACCCCGGGATCGTCGACTCGCTCCCCCTCGACCCGGAGGGCCGGACCTGGATCCGCCTCGACGGGCCGGGCGGCAGCGAGGCCTGGCTGATCGGCTGGCCGCCGGGCACCGGCACCGGCTGGCACGACCACGCCGAGTCCCGGGGCGCGTTCGCCACCGCGCGGGGCCGGCTCACGGAGCACTCCCTGACGGTACGGCTGCCCTCGGAGGGCTGGCAGAGCCTGGAACTGGCCCCCGACGTGGACCGCACCCGCAGCCTCGGCGCGGTCAGCGGGCGGGCCTTCGGCGAGCACCACGTCCACGAGGTGCTCAACGAGTCCGGCTCGGAGCACGCGGTGTCCGTGCACGCGTACTACCCGCCGCTGCCGCTGATCCGCCGGTACAGCCGCAGCGGACCCGTGCTGCGGCTGGAGCACGTCGAGCGCCCGGCGGACTGGCAGTGAGCGCCGGCGCCGTGGGCATCGACGAGCTGCTGGAGCGGGTCCGCGCCACGTACGATCGCGTCGGCCCGCGGGAGGCGTACGAGGCGTCGCTGGACGGGGCCCTGCTGGTGGACATCCGCTACCAGGCGCTGCGCGAGCGGGACGGGTTGATCCCGGGGGCGGTGGTCGTGGAGCGCAACGAACTGGAGTGGCGGCTGGACCCCCTGGGCTCCCACCGGCTCCCGGAGGCCGTCTCGCACGACCTGCGGGTGGTGGTGGTCTGCAACGAGGGCTACGCGTCTTCGCTGGCCGCGGCGTCGCTGCACGCGCTGGGGCTGCGCCGGGCGACCGACCTCACGGGCGGCTTCCAGGCGTGGCGCGCGGCGGGGCTCCCCACTTCTTGACGCGCCGCTCTCCTTTTTGACGCGCCGCTCGCGCGGTGCGGCGCCGGGGCGCCTTACCGGCTTCGCGCCGCTGCGCCGGACTCCGTCCGGCGGCCCGTGGGGCGGGGCCGGTTCGCGTGGCCGGGGCCGGTGGGCGGGTGCGGGCGGTGGGCCGCTGCGCGGAGCGGTCCCCTACCCGCCCCTCCACCGTTCCCAGGGGCTCCGCCCCTGACCCCGCGCCTCAAACGCCGGCGGGGCTGGGAAACCGGGGCTCCGCCCCGGACCCCGATACCGGGCGCTCCGCGCCCGATGCGCTCAAACGCCGCGCGGGCTGGATTTCGCGCAGCGAAATTCCAGCCTCCCCATCGTCTGGGGGGGGGGGGTCTTGG